>JAUMXF010000025.1:4694-24830 GCA_030529235.1 Pseudomonadota bacterium | reverse complement strand
ATCTCATAAAAACGATCCGGCTTCCGGGGCCGTAACGCCCTGAAAACCGGATCGGCGTGGATGCCTCGGCTTTTGCCGGGCAAAGCCCGCGTAACCTACAATCCCTGGTATCGTTGGGCTCCCATGAGGGTGTGGAAACCTTCAGGTTCTGTCACTTCCACAGCTCCGGGCTTTTTGGCGAATCCCGCGGCCTGAAAGCGCTGCCCCTGAGCCTGAATCAGCACCCGCGTGCCGCGCGGACCGAGAATCAGGGTCTCGTACAAGCGCACCACTTCGGGCAGGGTGGTCCGCCGCAGGGCTTCGGTCAGGCGCGTCCGGCCGTCAAAGGCGGCATTCCCCAGGCGCAGGTCCGCCTCCAGCCATCCGAATTCCTCTTCCAGCGTATCCGGCGTTCTGGTGATGGAGGCCAGCGCGCCCTGACGCACGGCT
Organism: Pseudomonadota bacterium; assembly: GCA_030529235.1. Lineage (GTDB taxonomy): Bacteria > Desulfobacterota > Desulfovibrionia > Desulfovibrionales > Desulfomicrobiaceae > Desulfomicrobium. The sequence continues at coordinate 24,401 of JAUMXF010000025.1, read as the reverse complement.
TCGAATTCTTCTGCGGTTACACCGCGCATCTGCTCCAGAGCGTGGAAGAAGAATGCGCCGAAGCGATCCGCCAGTTCCGCCGTGCCCGCCACGGGGCTCTGAGCACCGAAACCGACGCCCGCGCAGTGGGCAAACATGACCGGGAACGTCGTGACGATGTATCCCAGCTGTTCTTCCGTACGCAGCTGGCTGTAAAAGCGGGTGGACAGCAGCTCCTCCAGAAGCATTGCCCTGGCCCTGGCGTTTTCGCCGGGTTCAGGATCAAGAAAGAGTTCCACCAGTACGCTGTCCTCCAGCACGATGCTTTCCCGATAATCCGCCGTCACGCCCGGAACGGGCAGGATGCGCCGGGATTCCGCCGGACCGGCCGCCGTGGCGTACGGGGCGAGGACCCGCCCCAGATCCGTCAGAGTCCCGGCGGAGATGTTGCCGAATCCGAACACCGTGCAGTCCATGTCGCCGCGCGCGGCGTGCAGCCAGGCCGTCCAGCCTTCAAGCGTTATCGTTTTGGCCGCATTTTCCAGGCTTTTCCGGCTCCAGGAAGGCACGCGCATCAGATTGCCCATGGTCTGCATGGCCTGGCCGAAAACGCCCCGTTTGGCCATGTTGGCCAGGCCGCGCAGGTATTCCGCCCTGGCCTGCTCAAAGGCCTCCGGACCGATTTCCTGATCCAGAAAGGCCAGAACCCTGGGCAGCAGGTCGGCCTGGTGCTGGCTGAAGCCGCCGATGCGCACGAGGAGCCCTCCGTCGCCGGACACGGAAAGGTCGAGCCCGGCCTCCTGAGCCTGATAATGCAGCCCGGCCTGGTTCTGGTTCCACAGTTCGAGCAGGATTCCCTGCATGGCCTCCTGGACCGGAGTGGAGGAGAAGTGAGCGGATTGCAGCCGGGTCAGGAGGATGGCCTTGGGTTCGCGCCGGAATCGGGAAGCGGCCTGCCATACGCGCAGGCCGGGCTTGTCCACGAGCTTGCGCGGCTTTCCGGGGTCGTTCGCCACCAGGGAAAAATCGTCCGGCACAAAGGGATTGAGCGCCGGGAGCCGGAATTCTTCCGCGCGGGAGGCTTCCTTCCAGCGGGCCAGATCGTCCTGCCCGATGGGGCGCACACTGTACGGGGTTTCGTAGAAGAAAGCTTTTTTGTCCGCAGGCTGATCCGTCCCTACCTGAAAGACGCGGGCGCGGTCAGGAGTCATCCGGGAAAGGATGTCGGCCACGGCCTCGCGTGCAAAGGCATCCATCCTGTAGGGGCCGTAGTTCACATCTTCCACGGGGTAGCGCAGCATCAGCCCGGCGGCTCCCAGTACGTAATCGAAGCCGCTGCTCATGGGCGCGAAGCGGAATTCCATGTTCATCATGTCCCGCGTCTGGTCGAAATATTCCGGGCCGATGCCGCGCGTTCTGAGCATTTCCAGATAGGCGAAGATCACGCCCAGCACTTCGTCCCGGTTGCGGTCCCCTTTTTCCGTAAGGCGCACGGTCAGGGACAGGGACACGCCGTTGCGCAGGGTCTCCGTATCCCCGCCCGCGGAAAGGCCCAGCGCCAGTCCCTTTCGGCGCAGTACGTTCACCAGGGAATGTTCTGTTTCCGTCCCAAGAACGGCTGACAGGGTCTGCACCGGCTTGGATGTCCGGTCGTTCTGGAAGCCGGGGAGGACGAATTCCACCGTCAGGCTGCGGACTTCGCCCACAGGCCGCACGCCGAAAATCACGCCCTGTTCCCGGTCCGTGACCGGCGGCGCGGCAGGGGGCTGAATTTCCGCCCCGTTTCCGGGGATGGCGGCCAGTTCCTTCCGGGCCAGAGTTTCCAGTTCATCGAGGGACTGCGGGCCGTACAGCGCGGCCTTCATCAGGTTGCCCCTGTAGTGCTGGCGGTGAAAGCGAATCAGTTCTTCCTGCAGCACACTGTCCGGCTTGTCGGAGAGGGTTGCCAGATTGCCGCCGGAGAACCGCGAGGCCGGATGGGCCGGATTCAGCGTGGACAGGGCCAGCATGGCCATGCGCCGTCCGTCGCTGTACTTGAGGGATTCCATCTCCGCATTGACGGCGTTTCGCTCCTTGTCCGCGTAGACCGGGTTCAGCAGGGGGCGGGCCAGTGTGTCGGCCATGCGGCGCAGGGCTTCGGCGAAGGCGGGCGGATCCACTTCCATCATGTACGTGGTGGATGTGTAGCCGGTGGAGGCATTGGTCCGGCCGCCGTTGCGGTTGATGAAAGCCTGATAGTCCTCCGCTCCGGGGTAGGAAGCGGAGCCCAGAAAAAGCATGTGCTCCAGATAGTGGGCCAGACCGAGCTGGGAATCGGGATTGTCCAGGCTGCCCACGCCGACGGCCACGGCCGCTGCGGCCTTGGCCGCGCGCTCGTCGCGCACCAGCAACACCTCCAGGCCGGAATCCAGTCTCAGGGCGCGGTACTGGCGGGAGTCCGTGTCCGAAACCCGGATCTGCCCGGCCACGGCCTGCCCGGTGAGCAGCAGTACGAAACACAGTGTACGGATGGAAGTCATGTATGCTCCTTGTCTTGAAGGACGGGGCAATGCCCCGCCCGGATGAACAGCCGGCGCACGGGCCGGGCGGAAAAGTTTGTCTTGTCCCGATCTTGGGTCCGCGGATGCCGGATGGTTTGCTTCGCGGCAGACGCGGCCTTGCCCCGCGGATGGGGCGTGTGTAGCCATAGCACCCATGCCCGCACTGGACTACTTCTTCAAGCTGTTGCGCGCCGCTCCCGCCGGAGCGGTCTTCAACCCGTGGCATCAGCGGGATTCGGAACACGACGCTTTGCGCACAGCGCCGGGCATCCGCCGCGCCCATCTGCGCTCCTATCTGGAAGAGCGGCGGCAGGCCCGGATCATCCTGCTGGCCGAGGCTCTGGGATATCAGGGCGGACATTTCACCGGCATTCCCATGACTTCGGAGCGGCTGCTGCTCGGCCATCTGCGTTCACAGGGGCTGGAGCCGGACATGGTCTTTTCCGGCCCGGCCCGGCGCACCAGCCGTGAAAATCTGAAGCCGGACGGCTTCACCGAGCCCACCTGTACCGTGGTCTGGAAGAGCGTGTGTGAGGCTGGGCTCGACCCGCGCGCGGTCATTTTGTGGAACGCCTTCCCCTGGCATCCGTACAAGCCCGAAAAGGGCATGCTCAGCAACCGCACGCCGACCGACGCGGAAATGGCTCAGGGCCGTCCGCTCCTTGAAGTGCTGAGAGACTACGCCGCCGGTGCGGCGGTATTGGCCGTGGGCCGGAAATCCGGCCGCCTTCTGGCGGACATGGGGGTTACGGCCGAGGTTCTGCGGCATCCGGCCAACGGCGGAGCCAGCCTTTTCCGCGCTCAGTTTTTCCGGGCCGCGAATCGCTTGCTCTGACCATATTGACACTTGTAGCACAGCGGTTATCCCGGAAAATATCATGCACATTTTTTCATGGAGGCATACATGAAATATCAAGCTCCTTACACGCCCGATTTCAGCGCCCGCGACGCCAATCCCGGAGTCAATCCGCTCTTTCCGGGACGCTGGTCGCCGCGCTCCTTTACCGGGGAGCCCATCCCTGCCGGAGATCTGGCGGTCATTTTCGATGCGGCCCGCTGGGCTCCGTCAGCGTACAACGAACAGCCCTGGCGCATCCTGACTTCCACTCCGGAGACCTTCGGCACCTTTCTGAACCTGCTGGTGGAGCCCAATCAGAAATGGGCCAGAAACGCTTCACTGATCGGTTTTATCGCGGCCCGTAAAAAATTTACACATAATGGCGGCTCCAATGACTGGGCTGTGTTCGACTGCGGCGCAGCCTGGATGTCCATCGCCCTTCAGGCTCACAATCTGGGGCTCTATGCCCACGGCATGGCCGGGATCAAAAAGGACGAGATTTACACTGCCTTCGGCATTCCGGAAGAAGAATTTGAAGTGGTTGCCGGATTCGCCCTTGGGATGCTTGCCCCCAGAGAGAAGCTGGAAAAACCGTATGTTGACTGGGAAGTGCCTTCGTCGCGTAAGGCGCTGGACGAGATTTGGAAACAGGGCGCTTGGTGAGCCCGCTTGGGCTGCTCCGCCCGGAAAGATGCTTTGTCCGGGCCGCTTTCCTGAAAAAAGGCCGTGAATTCACGGCCTTTTCGTATTTCTATGGGCTGGAAAAAACTGTGCGGTGGTATCAGGACACCTTGCCGCCGTTGGCCACTCTCCCGGTGGGGGTCAGCAGCTGGAGGCCGTTTTCCTGTTTCACAGCCAGAACCATGCCCTGGGATACCACTCCGCGCAGCTTGCGCGGTTTCAGATTGGCCACCATGACCACCTGCCGTCCGGCCAGTTCCTCCGGCTTCCAGAATTCGGCCAGACCCGCCACGATCTGCCGCGGCTCTTCCTCTCCGGCGTCTATTTCCAGCACCAGCAGCCGGTCGGCCGCAGGGTGAGCCTTGGCCGCGAGTACCGTGCCCACGCGCAGGTCGATCCTGGCGAAGTCCTCGAATTCAATGAGGGGCGTATCCGCCGGTGCCGTGGCTTCGGGGGATGGCTGGATTTTTATGGCGTCTTTTTCCTGGCGGGGAAACAGGTTGGATTTTTCCGCCACGGCCGTTCCCGGAGGAAGACCGAACCAGGAGCTGGCTTCACCTTCCAGATCCGCGTCATCGAGGCTGAATTTCACGCCCAGCTGGGCGAGCATGGTTTCACTGGCCGAGGGCATGACCGGCCACAGATGCAGGGCCACCTTGCGCATGCCTTCCAGCACCACATACATGACCGTGCCCAGCCGGGTGGAGTCTCCATTCTTGTACAGGGTCCAGGGCGCGGCGGAATCGATGTACTTGTTCAGATGGCGGATCAGATCCCACAGGGACCTGAGGGCCTTGGAGAACTGGAAATGCTCGAACTGGTCCTGAAAGTTGTCCATGGCGTTGTGTCCCACGGTCAGCACTTCCCGGTCCATGTCCTCAAGAGCCCCGCATTCGGGCACGATGCCGCCGAAATACTTGTGCGTCATGGACAGGGTCCGCGAAAAGAGGTTGCCCAGATCGTTGGCCAGATCCGCGTTGAAGCGGTTCACCAGCGCCTCTTCGCTGAAGGAGGAGTCCTGACCGAAGGTCATCTCCGACAGCAGGAAATAGCGGAAGGCGGCGAGTCCGTACTTCCGGGCCATGTCCAGAGGAGCGACCACGTTGCCCAGGCTTTTGGACATCTTGGCTTCGTTGATGGTCCAGTACCCGTGCACGCGCAGTCCCTTGTACAGGGGGATGCCGGCGGACATGAGCATGGTCGGCCAGAACACGGCGTGAGGCTTCAGGATGTCCTTGGCCACCAGATGGTGCGCTCCCGGCCAGTATTTGCGGAATTTCTCCCCGTCGGGATAATCCAGAGCGGAAATATAGTTGATGAGAGCGTCGAACCAGACGTAGGTTACAAAATTTTTATCAAAGGGCAGTTCAATGCCCCAAGTCAGCCGGGTTTTGGGCCGGGAAATGCATAGATCCCCGAGGTCTTCCCGGAGCATGGCCAGAATTTCGTTGCGGTAGCCTTCGGGCTGAATGAACTCCGGATGTTCCTCGATATGCTGGCGGAGCGGTTCGAGGTATTTGCTCATGCGGAAAAAATAGTTCTTCTCCCTGATGAAGGACGGGACGGTCTGGTGGTCCGGGCACTTGCCGTCCACCAGCTCCTTCTCCGTGTAGAACCGCTCGCAGCCGTAGCAGTAATGTCCGCCGTATTCGTCGAAATAGATGTCTCCGTTGTCGAAGACGCGTTGCAGCACCTCCTGCACGCATTGCTTGTGGCGTTCCTCCGTGGTCCGGATGAAATCGTCGTTGGCGATCTCCAGATCGGGCCAGAGATCCCTGAACAGCTGGCTGATGGCGTCGGCATAGGCTTCAGGTGTCCGGCCTCCGGCTTCCGCGGCCTGGACGATTTTGTCCCCGTGTTCGTCGGTGCCTGTCAGAAAGTAGGTCATGTTGCCTTTCAGGCGCTGGAAGCGGCTCACGCTGTCGGCGACGATGGTGGTGTAGCCGTGCCCCAGATGCGGGCGGGCGTTCACGTAATAGATGGGTGTGGATATGAAAAAAGACTTCATGGGTTCTCCTTGAGTCGCCTGAAAATCTATTCCGCCGGAGCGGGGGACTGACCGCCGTCCCGGGGTGGACCGGGTTTTCGCCGCCTGTCTCGGCGGCGCGGCTCCCTGCGCTCTTCGGATTCCGGTCTGGATGAAGAGCGGGGCGGGCGGGCCTCCTGACTCTGTGGGCGGGGGCGCGGTTCATTCCGTTCGGTGCGCTCCGGCCGTTTCCGCCCGGCGTCCTGACGGCCGCCCTCGTGCCGGGGAGGTCTGTTTTGCTGCGATCTGGAAGCACGCCGGGGGTGTTTGGCCGCGTGGGGTTCCGGATCCGCCAGAGCGGCCAGTCCGGCCGGAATCTCGCCGCCCGCGTCTCCGTGTCCGGCCATGCGCGGCTGGTCCGGCGACAGCATGGAGTTCCAGTCGTCCAGAGAAAAATCCAGCTCTTCTCCGGCCTCGTTCATCACGCTGACGGAATCGCGGAACATGTTGGCCCTGAGCGTTTTCATGACTCCGCGGGTGGTCATGTATTTGCGGCCGATGCGCGGGGCCCGGTTCTGGAAATCGGCGTAATTGTCCTTCTCGTAGGCCAGACAACACAGCAGGCGGCCGCAGACGCCGGAAATCTTGGCCGGGTTGAGGAACAGGTTCTGGTCCTTGGCCATCTTGATGGTCACCGGCGCAAAGTTCCGCAGGTACCGGCGGCAGCAGCAGATTTCCCCGCAGCCACCCAATGCCCCGATCATCTGGGTTTCGTGGCGCACGCCGATCTGGCGGAGCTCGATGCGCGTGCGGTAGGCCCGGACCAGATCCTTGACCAGTTCGCGGAAATCCACCCGGCCCGGAGCGGTGAAATAGAAGATCATCTTGCTCTTGTCGAAATAGATCTCCACATCCACCAGTTTCATGTCCAGACCGAAACGGGACACGCACTGCTGACAGAATTTCTTGGATTCCCTGGCCAGCTCCTGGTTTTCCCGCCAGATGTCCAGATCTTCCTGGGTGGCGGGACGGTAGATGGGTTTCAATGTCCCGGCGTCGAGGCCCTCGGGCAGGGTGTCGCGAAGGCTCATCACTTCGCCGAAGCCGATGCCTTCCTCGGTTTTGACGAGCACCCGGTCGCGCATGTTCAGCACGAAGGGCGTGGTCGTGAAAAAGTAGATCTGTCCATGGCGTTTGAAGGAAACGCCTGCGTATTGCGCCATATATGTTCCGAGGCCGTCCGGCGGACAGCGCTGAAGTCCTTAAAATGGTTTCGTGACGGGATCATTTTTGTAACGGCAGACGCCGGAAGTGACAAGTTGTTCTCTTGGAGGAGATATGGCCGCGCACCGTCTTCCGGTCAAATAAAAGCGCCTCCGGAACAGAATATCTCCCGGAGGCGCTTTCGGGGCATGGTTGGGCAGGTTACTGCTCCACGCCGAGCCTGCGCGCGATTTCCCGGGCGGCCTTCCGCCCCGCGCCCATGGCCAGCACTACGGTGGCCGCGCCGGTGACGATGTCTCCTCCGGCGAAAACCATGGGAATGTCCGTCTCCCCGGTTTCCGGATCGGCCTTGATGTAGCCCCACTTGTTCAGGGTCAGTTCCGGGGTTTCGCGCAGCAGCACCGGGTTGGGGCCGGTGCCGATGCCCAGAACGGCCAGATCGGTGGGGATGTCGAAATAGGCGTCTTTCACGGGCACGGGCTTGCGCCGCCCGGAATCGTCGGGTTCGCCAAGCTCCATGCGCTGAACCGTCAGGCTGATCAGCCGGCCGTGTTCGTCGCCGTTGAAGGCGATGGGTGCGGCCAGATTTTCCAGCATGACGCCTTCTTCCAGGGCATGTTCCAGCTCTTCCAGCCGGGCGGGCATTTCTTCCTTGGTCCGGCGGTACACGATGGTCACTTTTTCCGCGTTCAGGCGCAGGGCCGTACGTGCGGCATCCATGGCCACGTTGCCGCCGCCGAGGACCACGACATGGCGTCCGGCGGCCACGGGCGTGTCCACTTCGGGGAACTTGTAGCCGCGCATCAGGTTGACGCGGGTCAGATATTCGTTGGCACTGTAGACGCCGAGCAGGCTTTCGCCCGGTATGCCCAGAAATTTGGGCAGCCCGGCGCCCACGCCGATGAATACGGCCTGGTAGCCTTCGTCCATCAGCTCCCGGACTCCCACGGTCTTGCCCACCACCCAGTTGGTCTTGAACTCCACACTCATGCGTTTGAGGAATTCCACCTCCGTGCGCACGATGGACTTGGGCAGGCGGAATTCCGGGATGCCGTATACCAGCACGCCGCCAACTTCATGAAGAGCTTCGAACACGGTGACGGGAATGCCCAGCGCGGCCAGATATCCGGCGGCAGTGAGACTGCTGGGGCCTGAGCCCACGCAGGCCACTTTCAGATCGTCGCGCAGCAGGCGGCATTCGTCTCCGCCTGTGACGGCGTCGCAGGGATTCTCCGCATAGTAGGAATCGGCCACAAACCTTTCCAGCCGCCCGATGGCAATGGGTTGTCCCGTGGGGCGCAGCATGCATTTGAGTTCGCACTGCTTTTCCTGGGGGCAGACCCGGCCGCAGATGGCGGGCAGGCTGTTGGTGGCCTTGATCACCGAGTAGGCTTCATCCAGCCGTCCTTCCGCCACATGGCGGATGAACTGTTTGCAATCCACCTCCACGGGGCAGCCCAGCTGGCAGGGGGCCTTCTTGCACTGCAAACATCGGCCGGCTTCGGTTCTGGCCTGTTCAAGCGTGTATCCGAGGGCCACTTCGCTGAAGTTGCCTCGCCTTAGCTGTGCGTCCTGCATGGGCATGGACACGCGGGGAAGACGCTTAGTTTTTTGATTCATGGCATTCACAGTAGCATTTATAGGATTCTTTTTCCTGTGTGACATAGGACCCAAGCCGTAACATGAGTTCGTCAAAATCCACCTGATGCGCGTCGAATTCGGGGCCGTCCACGCAGGCGAAGCGGATATTGTCGTCCACCCGCACCCGGCAGGCGCCGCACATGCCGATGCCATCCACCATGATGGAGTTCAGGCTGACCACGGTCTTCACGCCGAAGGGCCGGGTCACTCCGGCCACGGCCCGCATCATGGGCACCGGCCCCACGGCCACCACTTCCTTTATCTGCGGGTCCTCCTCCAGGCGTTTCTGCAGAATCTGGGTGACGAAGCCTTTTTCTCCCCGGCTGCCGTCGTCCGTGGCCACCAGTACCTCGTGACTGAACTTCCTGAGTTCCTCCTCGAACAGCAGCAGGTCGGCGGAACGTGCCCCGATGACGGAAACCACCCGGTTGCCGGCCTGGGCGTGTCCCTTGGCGATGTGATGCATGGCCGCGATGCCCGTGCCGCCGCCCACACAGATTACCGTGCCGACCTTGTGGATGTCCGTAGGTTGTCCCAGAGGGCCGCACAGGTCCAGAATGCTGTCGCCCTGCTCCAGGGCCTCCAGCATGGCCGTGCTCCGGCCCAGTACCAGATAGACGATGGTGATGGTGCCTGCCCCGGCATCGGCGTCGGCGATGGTCAGGGGGAAGCGTTCGCCGGATTCATTGATCCGCAGGATGACGAAATTCCCCGGTTTGGCTTTTCGCGCGATTTCCGGGGCATCCAGGGTCAGTTCCGTGGTTTTCCCCGGAATCAGCGCCCTTTTCTTCAGAATTTTGTTCACCGGCACCTCCATGCCCGAAAGCGTTTTGAAGGCTCTGGCGTGAAGCCCTCTTTTTTCCTGCCTGCCAAAATTTTCCGGGGATCGTAAAGGAGAAAAACGAACGGGTTCCGGGACAGACTTCCGTCTGGACATGGGGAAACGAAAAAAGGCCGGAAAAATTTTTCCAGCCCTGGGGATTTAATGCGCTTCGCGCGGGGATTCGGGTAAAAGGCAGAGGGATTTTCCGGTGCGTTGTCAGCGCTGGGATTCCGGGATTTCTTTTTTGTCATCCGGAATGTGTCTGGAGAAGAGGGCTCCGAGGCCTTCGGTATCGTTGCGCCAGTCGCGGTGCAGTTCGCAGGCCGTGCCGAACCAGGTCATGAGCTGTGCGCCCGCGGCGGCCATGCGATTCCAGGCGGAGTCTCTGGTCAGGACGTTGAAGGTGCCCGAAGCGTCCGTCACGACAAAGACGTCATAGCCTTCTTCCAGAGCGGACAGGGCGGGGAAGGCAACGCAGACTTCGGTGACCACGCCGGCAATGATGAGCTGTTTTTTGCCCGTGGCCTTGACTGCCTTGACGAAGTCTTCGTTGTCTCAGGCATTGATGTTACCGTTCCGGGCGATGTAGGGAGTATCGTCGAAGGTAAAGAAGGGTATATGCCAAAGGCCGTACTCCCGAAGGAGTAACGGCCGTATGGCTTTGCTTATCTGGCCATTTGGCCGAAACGGCCGCTGTTGAAATCCGTGAAGGCCCGGAGGATTTCCTGTTCCGTGTTCATGACGAAGGGGCCATGGCCAACGATGGGTTCGTTCAGCGGTTCTCCGCTCAGGAAGAGCAGCATGGCGTCGTTATTGGCTTCGACGCGGACTTCCGTGCCGCTCCGGTCGAAAGTGACCAGCTGGGCCTCACGGGCCACCTCCTCGCCGTTGACCTCCACCGTCCCCTGCAGGACCACGATGGCCGTGTTCCATCCGCCGGGGGCCGGGAGAGTCACGGTTTTTCCGGCCTTCAGCCGCAGATCCCAGACATTCATGGGTGAGAAGGTCCGGGCCGGACCGGCGTGCCCCTCATAGTTTCCGGCCATCACGCGCAGGGTTCCGGCGTTGTCCGGCAGGGCCACATCGGGGATATCTGCGGCCAGGATGGCCTGGTAGCCGGGAGAGCTCATCTTGTCTTTGGCGGGAAGGTTCACCCAGAGCTGGACCATGTGCAGCCTGCCGCCCTCACGGGTGAAGGCTTCGGAATGGAATTCCTCGTGAAGGATTCCTCCGGCGGCGGTCATCCACTGGATGTCGCCGGGCCCGATGGTACCGCCCTGGCCTGTGGAATCCCGGTGCGAGACTTCTCCTTCGTACACGATGGTCACGGTCTCGAAGCCCCGGTGCGGGTGCTCGCCTACGCCTCTGGGCGCGGATGCGGGACCGAATTCCGCCGGAGCCGCGTAATCCAGCAGCAGAAAGGGACTCAGATCGCGGCCATGGTCGTTGTAGGAAAAAAGGGAACGCACGGGAAAGCCGTCACCGACCCAATGTTGACGGGGCGGATTGTAGATTTTCTTGATTTTTTTCATACTTACTCCTTGGGCATGGTTTATATCCAGAACGATGAATAATTCTGATGCAAGGGATGGGAAGGTGATGAAAACAGGTTTCAGCGTTCTATTTCCGGCACAACGGCCCATGCAGGATCTCAACGATCTGTACTACTACACGCAGGTGGTGGAACATGGCGGCTTCGCTCCCGCCGGAAGAGCCCTAGGGCTGTCCAAATCCAGGCTCAGCCGCCGGGTGGCCTCATTGGAGGAACGTCTGGGCGTGCTCCTCATCCAGCGCAGCACGCGCAGCTTCATGGTGACGGAACTGGGGCAGGTTTATTACGAACGGTGCAAGGCGGTCATCGAAGCGGCCCAGGCCGCTCAGGCCGCCATCGATTTTTCAAGGGGCCGGGTTTGCGGCTCCGTACGCCTGTCCTGTCCCATAGGGCTGCTGCATGAATATGTGGGGAAGATGGTGATGGAGTACATGCTTCGCTTTCCCCAGGTGACAGTGATTCTGATGGGCATGAACCGGAGGGTCCATGTGGAGAATGAAGGACTCGATCTGGCCGTCCGGATGCAGACGCCTCCCCTGGAGGACAGCAGCCTGTTCATGCGCGTTCTGGGCAGGGCCGAGCATTGTCTGGTGGCCAGCCGGGAGCTGTGTGAGAGGCGTGCCGTGCCGGAAATTCCTGCCGATCTGTCTTCCTGGCCCAGCCTGGGCTATGGTCCGCCTGAGGAGGAGCATGTCTGGATATTGCGCGGACAGGATGGAATGCTGGTCCGCCAGCCTCATGAGCCGCGTCTGGTGACCACGGATCTGAATTCTCTGCGCAGGGCCGCTTTGGCAGGTATCGGCGTGGTCTGCCTGCCCCGGATGATCGTGGATGAGGATTTGGAGGCCGGGCGTCTGGAGCGTCTGCTGCCGGACTGGCAATTCGAGCCAAAGCTCATTCATGCCGTATTCGCTCCCCGGCGTGAGCTGATTCCGGCGGTGCGCCATCTCATCGATCATCTGGCCGAAGGCTTCTCCCGTCTGGGCATGGCGTAGAACGGGCGTTTGGTCCGGCCGGAAAACTTCGGGCTTTAGAAGTTCTCCCAGCATTCGTATTTCCGCCAGCCACAGGCGGCCAGTTCCGATTCCAGCTCTTCCCGGCTCACGGCTGCGGCGCCGACCTGGCCGACGACCAGTCCCGCCGCGCAGTTGGCCAGAACGCATGAATCCAGCAGGTCGAACCCTGAACTCAGGGCCAGAGCGATGACCGCGATCACGGTGTCTCCGGCGCCGGTTACGTCAAAGACCTTTTGGGCCGTGGTCGGCAGATGAAAAACACCTTGTCCCGGCAGGAACACGGCCATGCCGTCCGCACCCAGGGTAATGACCAGGCTGTCAAGTCCGTGCCGCTCCACGATATGTTTTCCGGCCCGGATGATGTCTTCCCGCCCGGCAACGGGCAAGCCCGCGCCCTCGGAGGCTTCCTTGGCATTGGGCGTCATGCAGTACAGATTCCGGTAATGGGGGAAGTTGCATGTTTTGGGATCGAGGATGATTCTCCGTCCGGCGGCGCGTTCGTGCAGCCAGGCCAGAAATTCGGCGGAAACGACGCCCTTGCCGTAGTCCGAGAGCACGATGATTTCGAACCCGTCCACGAGATCGTCCACGGTTTTCCGCAATGCGGCGGACTCTCCGGCGTCCAGTGGCCGGGTGGTTTCCCGGTCCACACGCAGCATTTGCTGGTGTGCGGCCATGATCCGGGTTTTGAGAGTGGTTTCCCGGCTCGTGGAATGAATCAGCCGGGCATCGATACGCAGGGCCCGGCAGAGCCGCTCCAGTTCGTCACCGTGTCCGTCAGCCCCGCATATGCTGACCAGCGTGGGAGACCCGTCCAGCAGGGCCGCGTTCTGGGCCACGTTTCCCGCGCCGCCGATCTTGAAATCCTGGTCCACCACGCGGACGACGGGCACCGGGGCTTCGGGCGAAATGCGTTCCACCACACCGTGCTGGTACCGGTCGAGCATGATGTCGCCGATGACGAGCACTTTCGCTCCGGCCAGCCGGGCCGTGTCGGCGGACGGGCTCACGCGTCCTCCCGTGATATCTTTTCCAGCGCCCTGGTGATGCGCTCCCGTTCTTCCTCGCTGGCGTAGGACAGGACGACCTTGCCCTTTTCCCTGGTGCCCGAACAGCTGATGGTGAAGCGGTCGCGCAGTGCCCGGACCAGCCCTCCGATGTCTTCGGCCGGAATGGCTCTGGCCGGCCGGTGGGGGCGTTTTTCCCGGAGCCTGCGGATGGCGTCTTCCAGCGCCCGCACGGTGAGTCCCTTGTCCGCGGCGGCCTGGGCCAGGGATTCCATGGCGGCGGCGTCATCCAGCGCCAGCAGGGCCCGGCCGTGACCGGCGGAGAGCAGGCCTTTCTCCAGCAGGCTCTGCGCCTTTTCCGGCAGCTTCAGAAGACGCAGACAGTTGGCCACCGCAGGCCGGCTTTTGCCGATCCGGTCGGCCAGCTCTTCCTGCGTGATTCCGAGATGATCCCTGATCTGTCCGCAGGCCCGGGCCTCCTCCATGGGGTTTAGGTCCTCGCGCTGCAGGTTTTCAATGAGGGCGATGGTCATGCTTTCGTAGTCATCCATGGCCCGGACGATGCACTGGATTTCCGTCAGACCGGCCAGTACGCAGGCCCTCCAGCGCCGCTCCCCGGCCACGATTTCATATGTGCCGCCGGGCATGGGGCGCACCAGAACGGGCTGGATGAGGCCCTGAGTCCTGATGGACCCGGCCAGTTCTTCCAGGGCCGCGGAGTCGAAATGCTGCCGGGGCTGATGTGCGTTGGGTTTCAGGGAATCTGCGGGCAGATTGATGGTCTGCGCTCCATGGCCGGATTCGACAGCGGGACTTTTGATGAGTACATCCAGACCCCGGCCAAGCCCTCTTTTTTTCATGATCATGATTTTCTCGCGGTGTTTGCCCGGTCCGCCGGGCTTTCGGATGGATTTACTGCAAAAGTGCCACCCAAGGAGTGCATATGAACAAGGATACAGCCATCAGATATCTCGTGGACGCCCAAGGCAAGGCTCAGGGCGTGTTTCTGGAGGAAGAAATGTGGCAGCGGGTCTGTTCGCATGTGCTGGCCGAGCTGGAAAAGCTTTTTCCCTCCGAAACCGGTCCTGCCGAGCCGTTGGCTGACCTGGCCCTCCTGGAAAAATACTGGGACTTCCGCTACGATCTGCCCACGGATGTGGCCTGCGATATTTGCGGGGCATCCTCACCCGACTGGCAGGCCGACGAGCCGCGCAAGTTCATCCTCAGGGCGGCCAACATGGGCGGGCTGTTGTCTTTCCAGTGCGTATCCTGCAAGGCCCGCGTGACCAAGCGTCACTTCAAGGACAAGGTTACCGTGAGCTGCACTCCTCAGTTTTCCTGCGCCTGCGGCTGAAGCCGGTCGCACTCCAGAAGTTCCTGGGCCAGATTGATATACGACTGCGTGCCCAGGGACCGGATGTCGTACAGGATGGCCGGAAGACCGTGGCTGGGCGCTTCGGACAGGCGCACGTTGCGCGGGATGGCCGTGTTGAAGACCAGCTGCTTGAAGTGCTCACGGACCTCCTTTTCCACCATGAAGGACAGTCTGTTCCTTTTGTCGAACATGGTCAGCAGAATGCCCAGGATATCGAGGGATGGATTCAGCCGTTCGCGGATCAGGGCATAGGTCTGCATCAGCTGGGCGATACCCTCCATGGCGTAGTATTCGCACTGCAGGGGGACCAGCAGCCAGCGCGCCGCGCACAGCGCGTTGACGGTGATGAGTCCCAGAGACGGCGGACAGTCGATCAGGATGAAGTCAAACCCGCTTTCGACATTTTTCACGATTCTGCGCAGAATGAATTCCCTGCCCGGAATATCGCTCAGTTCCATTTCCGCCCCCACGAAATCGGGCGTCGAAGACAGGATCTGCAGGTATTCCATGCTTGTTCCGACGATGAACTCCCTCGCATTTTCCGGTTCAAAAAACGCCTGATATATCGATCCTCGCAGCACATCCAAATCCACGCCCAGGCCGCTGGACGCATTGGCTTGGGGGTCGCAGTCGATGACCAGGACTCGTTTCTCCATGGCCGCCAGTGATGCGGCCAGATTGACGGTAGTGGTGGTTTTTCCCACGCCGCCCTTCTGATTTGCCAAAACAAGGGTCTGGGCCAAAAGCGCCTCCTTGCCAGAATGTTTCATGAGAAACAAAAGCGGTCCGGCACCGGACGTGCCGTGCCGCTTCGCTTTTTTCAACTCGTGTCGCCGAGATGGGCGAACGGGCTATATGCCGTAGTATTCCGTGTACCAGTCCACAAACCGGGCGATGCCGTCTTCGATTTTCGTGTCGGGTTTGAAACCCACGTCACGGATCAGATCGTCCACATCGGCGTATGTGGCGGGTACATCCCCCGGCTGCAAGTCCATGTAGTTCCGGATGGCTTTTTTCCCCAGAGCGTTTTCCAGTACGGAGATGAAGGTTTCCAGCTCCACGGAGTTGTTGTTGCCGATATTGTAGATTTTGTATGGCGTGGGCGAAGTGGAGGGGTCCGGCTTCTGGCCGTCCCACTGCGGATTGGGTTCGGGAATGCGCTGGGTGACGCGGAAAACGCCTTCGACGATATCGTCGATGTAAGTGAAATCCCTGCGCATTTTCCCATGATTGAACACCTTGATGGGTTTACCCTCCATAATGGCCTTGGTGAACAGGTAAAGGGCCATGTCCGGGCGCCCCCAGGGGCCGTACACCGTGAAGAAGCGTAGTCCCGTGGTCGGGAGATTGTACAGATAGCTGTAGGTGTGGGCCATCAGTTCGTTGGATTTTTTGCTGGCCGCGTACAGACTGACGGGGTGATCCACATTGTGGCGCACGCTGAACGGCATGAGGGTGTTGAGCCCGTACACGGAGCTGGAGGAGGCGTAAACCAGATGCTTCACCTCGTGATGGCGGCAGCATTCCAGCAGGTTGGCGAAGCCCACCATGTTGGAACTGACATAGGACTGCGGGTTGATCAGCGAGTACCTGACCCCGGCCTGTGCCGCGAGGTTGACCACATGGGTGAAGCCGTGAGTGGCGAAATATGTCTTCAGGGCCGCCTCGTCGGCCAGGTCGATGGGCTCGAAATGAAACCTGCTTTCCTGCTGCAGCAGTTTCAGCCGGTCTTTCTTTAACTGCACGGAATAATAGTCATTCAGATTGTCCAGTCCGAACACGCTTTCTCCGGCCCGGAGAAAACGCCGGGCAAGATGAAAGCCGATGAATCCGGCCGCGCCGGTGATGAGAATTTTCATAGATGCTCCCGTGAATCGAAGATGGCCGCCCTCTATCTCAAGCATGTTCCTTGAGCAATACGGAAAAGATACCTGTGGGCGCGGGGTAATTCGATAAGGAGCATGAGCGTGTTGTATAGACTCCGGCCGATTACGAGGAGCGATTGCCGATTGGCATGGCGGGGGCAGTCGCCCGGTTCCGCGATGTCGATGGGAACAGAATGTTTCATGTGAAACGTGGCCGCGATGGATATTTTACGACGGCAGAACCGGCATGAAGATTTGTGGAGCCGGGTGCACCCAAGGGATCAGGGCGATGCTGGGAAAATATCCTGCAATATTTTCCAGGCCGCGTTTTTGGCGGCCTGATTTCCCTGCGCCATGTCCGTGATGTCGGGGAGCAGGAAAAGTCTCGCCTGGGGGCAGATATCTTTCAGACTGGCTTGCAGTGATTTGATTTCGGATGCGTCCCGGGCAAAACAGATGACCACGCTGGGACGAAAGTACTCGAGGCCGTGACGAAGGAGCGCGTCCTCCACGTCCAGAGGCCAGACGCAGATATCCTGTTTTTTCCAGCCCAGATGGCCGCAGACGGAATCCTGAATTTTCTGAAAGAGAGCAAGGCGCGGGAATGGGGGCGACAGGCTCAAATCCGCGGCCAGACCGGGATAGGTCCACAGGGTGCGCACGGGACATTGTTTCTCGTGAAACAACGCAAGAAGATGTGGCGGGACTGCGTAATTACTTGGAATTTTTTGAGAATTATCTGTTCCTGAGACGCGGGGAGCCGCCGGTTCCGCACGATCCGGCGAAATCCTCCGCCACAGGCAGAAAACGCCTGCCCGTTTGAGCAGGCGTTCCCGTTCGGTCATTCGGTACTCGCCGAGATCCAATCCCAGATCCTCCAGGCAATTTCCGTCTTTTTCATCTGGGGCCAGTGGTCTTCGCGGCCCGCCCGGTCGAAAACGGTCACCCGGTTGGTGGAAGCGGCAAAGCCCGCGCCCTCTTCGCCGATGGGGTTGGCCACCAGCAGGTCCAGATTTTTTTCCTCCAGCTTCCGCCGGGCGTTTTCCCGAAGATTTTCGGCTTCGGCCGCGAAGCCGATGGTCTTCTGACCTACTTTTTTGGATGTACTCAGGGTTGCCAGAATGTCCGGGTTCTGCTCGAAGTTCAGCGACAGCCCCTCTCCGTCTTTTTTGAATTTGGCCTGAGGGCATTCCGGCGGGCGGAAATCCGCCACCGCCGCCGTGAAGCAGCCGATATCCTGAGCGGGAAAATAGTCTTTCGCGGCCTCGAACATCTCTCTTGCCGAGGTCACGGGCACCGTGCGGATGAAGTCGGGCATGGCCAGGGAAATGGGGCCGTGGATGGCGGTCACGTCCGCTCCCCGCAACGCGGCGCTGATGGCCAGAGCCGTCCCCATGAGCCCGGTGGACGGATTGGACCAGAATCTGGCCTGGTCAAAGTATTCGCGCGTGGGGCCCAGAGTGACCATGACCTTGAGCCCGGCCATGTCCTGCGGAGCCAGTGCGCGCAGGGTGTGAATGAAGATTTCGTCGATGCCGGACATCTTGCCCGCGCCCGTATCGCCGCAGGCCACTGTGCCGCAGGCCGGGCCGATGCCGCGCACGCCGCGCTGGAGGAGGGTCTGCCAGTTTGCCTGGGTGGATTTGGCGTTCCACATGTTCGGATTCATGGCCGGGGCGGCCAGGATGGGGCCGGTGTAGGCCAGAAGCTGGCAGCTCAGGATGTCGTCGGCCAGGCCGTGGGCGACCTTGGCCAGCAGATTCGCCGAGGCCGGTGCGATCAGAAAGGCGTCGGCCACGGCCGGTTCAAGGTGCCCGAAGTGTTCCTCCGGATTGAAGAGTTTGGTATGGATGGGGTCGGCTCCCACCGCGCCGAAGGAGAAGTCCGTAACGAACTGATGAGCGCCGGGCGACAGCGTGACACCCACCTGTATACTCATACTGGTGAACACCCGGGTCAGTTCCAGAGCCTTGTAGGCGGCGATGGAGCCCGTCACGCCCAGTTGCAGGCGTTTGCCGCGGAAGGTGTCGAAAAGATAATGTTCGGGAATCATTGGGGAAGATTTCTCTCGTTTTCAAGGGTTGATCCGAAGGGCGGATTGCCGGACATTCCGGATGGCGAATATGTATCCATGTGCTGCGTTCCGCCGGAATAGGCCGGTGCGGCCGAAGGAACGCGGGGCGAAACCCAGATCTCGGTCCATGTGTAATAGATGGGATCTTCTTCGATGGTGATTACGGCAATGCGGTTGTCCTTGGAGAAAACCAGCAGATAGCGCTGATATTTCTGGTAGGTCAGAAGGGTCCAGCCATCCTTGGGCATGTTGTTGTAAAAGAAGTCGAAAAGGGAAATGGGCTCCACCCGGCCCTTGAACTTCATGACGCCGGACTTGCCTCCCTCTACCGGAGCGATGGAGGATTTTTTGGGCTGGATCTCCATCTCCGAAGGGACGCGGATATCGTTGAAGTCATAGAAAAAACTGGAGGGCATGGGCGCGGTCTGGGGTTCCGGGGAGCTCGATCCCGTGAGGTTGGCGCACCCCCAGGCCGGGAGCAGCAGGAGCAGCAGAACGATTTTCAGATAACGCATAACACATTCCTCGGTTGATGTTATGTAATTCCGGCGGAAAGAAGGCCGGACGCATCCGTGGGGAAAGGTGTTCTCTAAATATTGGCGGCCAGTTCGCGGGCTTTGTCCGCTTCATGCAGCCATCCGCCCTGTTCCAGCGACTGCGCGGCCAGCAGGTGCATGGCGGCCGGCCCTTCGGGGTAGACGCACTCCAGCAGTTCTCCGTGGTATCCCCTGAAGACGGTGTTCACCAAGGCGCTGCGAGTGTGGAAAAAACGGGCCAGCAGGGGGTTTTCGCAGTGCCGGGGAAGATAGAGGATGAACATGCGCTTGCAGTGGAAAAGGATGAAGCGTACGCGGCCGACTTCACGGGCGATGCTTTCGGATGTCTGCTGGATGACGGCGTACAGCTCCGTGCCGATATGCTGTTCCTCGGGCAGCAGAGCGTCGTTTTCCTGAAGGCGTCCGAACCGGGGCTTGTAGTTCATCTGCTGGTAGGCGTCTTCCTTGAGTTTGATGCATTCGTGGAAGATGTATCCCAGCGCCCAGTCCAGATATTCGCCCAGAACGCTGGTTTTTGAAGATTCATTCCGGAAAAGCAGATGCGCGGTATCCTTGAGCCGCCAGAGCAG
>JAUMXF010000025.1:0-4594 GCA_030529235.1 Pseudomonadota bacterium | reverse complement strand
GTTTTCACCAACGGCTGTTTCGACATCCTGCATCCCGGCCATGTGGATTATCTGGAACGGGCCAGGGCCCTCGGATCGCGTCTGGCGGTCGGCCTGAACAGCGACGCTTCCGTCCGCCGTCTGAAAGGCCCGGCCCGGCCCGTCAACGATGAGCGCAGCCGCGCCCTTGTCCTGGCCGGTCTGGCCTGCGTGGATCATGTCGTCATTTTTGACGAGGACACGCCCTGGGAGCTGATCCGGAAGCTTCGTCCCCAGATTCTGGTCAAGGGCGGCGACTGGCCGGTGGAACGGATCGTGGGCCGGGAGCTGGTCCAGGAACGGGGCGGACAGGTGCTGTCCCTGCCGGTCCTGCCCGGATATTCCACCACCAATATCGTGCGGCGGGTTCTGGCCCTGCACCGGGAGGACGTCTCGCATGACTAGCATAAGCCATCGACGGATCGTCTATTCCATCAACTATCTGCTCGGAGTGCTGCTGGAAGGCGGAGAAATCGGCCCGGAACTGGCCAAGAACATTCTGGAGCACGCCCGCAAGAATGACATCGACCCCGAGCATCCCGACGGGATCGACTATCTGATCCGGTTCAACATACGCCTGCCCGGCAAGGATCCGGGGCTGCCCCCTGTCTGGCTCAACGAGGAGGCCATCCTGCGGGCCGTGGCCCGGCGGGAGGGTCTGGAGTTTCGCAAGGTGGATCCCTTCGACCTGGATCTGGAGGTGACGACCAAGACCATTTCCGAAAGCTTCGCCCGCAAGAACACCCTGGTGCCCATCATGATCAGGGACGGGGAGCTGGAGCTGGCGGTGTTCAACCCCTTCCGGCCCGAACTGTGGCTGGACATGGAGCGGGTCAGCGACCTGCCCTACCGGGTGTTTCTGAGCACCAGGCAGGAGATCGAGCGACTCATCGACGACTACTACCAGTTCCGCACGGCCATTCAGGCCGCCGAAGTGGAGTTCATGTCCGGCAGCGAGATGGGCAATCTGGAAGCCCGGGTCAAGGTCGAGGAAAAGTCGGACCCCACATCCCAGAAGCACATCATCAAGGCCGTGGATTACCTGTTGCGCTCGGCCCTGAGGGAGCGCGCCAGCGACATCCACATTGAACCCAAGCGGGACCACTCTCTGGTCCGCTTCCGCATCGACGGCATTCTGCACGATCTGCACAGGCTGCCCATGACCGTGCATCTGGCCATGATCAACCGTCTGAAGGGCGTCAGCCGTCTGGACATTTCCGAGAAACGGCGGCCTCAGGACGGCCGCGTGCAGCTGGTGCTGGGCGGCCAGCCCACGGATGTGCGCATATCCACCATTCCCGTGGCCTTCGGAGAGAAAATGGTGCTGCGTCTGCTTTCCAGCGACACTACGCTTAAAAATCCCGAAGAACTGGGGATGCTTCCGGCCCAGTTCGCCACCTACAAGAAGTTTCTGCGCAGCACCTACGGCCTGATTCTGGTCACCGGCCCCACGGGCAGCGGCAAATCCACATCCCTCTACTCCACCCTGAAGACCCTGGCCAATCCGCAGGTCAACGTGGTGACTCTCGAAGATCCCATTGAGATGGTGGTGGACGAGTTCAACCAGATCGGCGTGCAGACCAAGATCGGCGTGACCTTCGGGCAGATGCTCCGGCACATCCTGAGGCAGGATCCGGACATCATCATGGTCGGGGAAATGCGCGATCTGGAAACGGCGGAGCAGGCGGTGCAGGCCGCCCTGACCGGGCATATCGTCTTTTCCACCCTGCATACCAACGACGCCAGCTCCGCCCTGGTCCGCCTTCTGGACCTGGGCCTCGACGCCTATCTCATCAACGCTTCCGTCATCGGATGCATTGCCCAGCGTCTGGTGCGCAACATCTGCCCGTCCTGCCGGGTGCAGTATACCCCCGATTACGCGCAGATTCAGGCTCTGGGGCTGGAACGCTACATCGCGCCCGGCCAGAAGCTCTGGAGAGGCGCCGGATGCGAAAGCTGCCGGCAGACAGGTTTTTACGGCCGTACGGGTATTTTCGAGGTGCTCATGTACGATACCGAGGTCAAGGACGCCGTGCGCAGAAATGTCGAACTGTCGGAACTGCGGGCGCTGGTCCGGAAAAAGGGTGTGCCGTCCCTGCTCGACGACGGCATGGAGCGCGTGGCGCGCGGGGTCACCACATACGAGGAAGTGCTGCGCGTGGCCGGAGCCACGGCCGACGAGAACTGATTTTTCAAAGCGGCCTTTGTCCCTGCCCTTGCGGCGGCGTGGCTTTCAGACCGGGCAGGCGCCGCCGCAGCATGGCCCGCCAAGGCTCAAATAGGCGGCCAGAATCCTTCTCTCTCCTTCCAGCCGGTCCGGAGCAAGGGCCGGGCACGGATGGCGGACCAGCATCTCCTCCATCTGATCCCAGCGCGGAATCTGGTAAAACCCCCGGCCGATCTCCGCGGCCGTCCGCGTTTCCACCACCAGCGCTTCCATGGAATCCGTCACCACCACCAGTGGAAAGGGCGCGGGCCCATGAATCCGGGCCGCGGCCACGCTCTGGCGCACGAAGGTGCCCGCCTCGCCCGGATGGAAAAAAAGGGCCAGGGCCGGGCGGCCGTCCGGGGTGAAAACGGCTATGTCAATGGTGGCGGACTGGGCCTCTCCACTTGCATGAAAATCGATCAGGTATTTGGGACGGACGCTGGAGCGCGGGTAGAATTTGTCCTCCACCAGCATCCGGGCCAGAGCCTGGCGCAGGTCCTCATATGTCGTGTCCATGATTTCCCGCCCGCTGATATAATCCGTGATGAGCCGGTTCAGGCTGACTTCATGCATATGGCTGTCCTTTTTCCGGTCGTTTTTTACAGGGCCCGCAGCCCCCGTTCCTTTGGTTTACCAGATTTTTTTCTTAAGGTATGGAAGCCAAAACGCAAGGCATCGGCGAATTCCGGCCTTTTCGGGCCCACGGCCTGGGCGGCCGCCAACAGATTGCACAGGAGGCCCTCATGGATACATCAGCAGCCTGGACCGCTCTTGCCTCCCATGTGGCGGAAGTGCCGCCCATGCGCGAGCTCTTTGAGCACGACCCTGACCGTTTCGAGCGTTTTTCCCTCAGGACCTGCGGCATTCTGGCCGACTACTCCAAGAACCGCATTACCGGCAGGACCATGGACCTGCTCATGGACCTGGCCCGCGCGGCGGGGGTGGCCGAAAAAATTGACGCCATGTTCCAGGGCTACCGCATCAATATCACGGAGAACCGGGCCGTGCTGCATGCGGCCCTGCGCAAAAACGCGGACGAGACGGTGCTTCTCGACGGTAAAAACGTGGTGGAGGACGTGCACCGGGTACTTTCCCGGATGGATGGATTCGTCTCCAGGGTCCGTTCAGGCGCGTGGCAGGGATTTACCGGCGAACCCATCTGCGACGTGGTCAACATCGGCATCGGGGGGTCCGATCTGGGCCCCAAAATGGTGGTGGATGCCCTGGATTTCTACCGCCAGAAGAATCTGAATTTCCACTTTGTTTCCAACATCGACGGCACCCATATCGCCCGTGTCCTGAACAGGGTCCGGCCCGAGACGACGCTTTTTCTCGTCGCCTCCAAGACCTTCACCACCCAGGAAACCCTGACCAACGCCCATACCGCGCGGGACTGGTTTCTGGCCAACGGCGGCACTTGGGACGCCATTGCCCGGCATTTTGCGGCCCTGTCCACCAATGAGGCGGCGGTGCGGGCCTTCGGCATCGATCCGGCCAACATGTTCGAATTCTGGGACTGGGTTGGCGGACGCTACTCCCTGTGGTCGGCCATTGGACTGCCCATCGCCCTGTCCATCGGCATGGACGGATTCCGCGAACTGCTGGCTGGAGCCAGAGACATGGACGAGCATTTCCGCACGGCGCCTTTCGGGCGGAATCTGCCCGTCATCCTGGCCATGCTCGGTGTCTGGTACCGGAATTTCCACGGTTTCGATTCTCACGCCGTGCTGCCCTACGACCAGTATCTCGAATTTTTCCCCCGTTACCTGCAGCAGGCGGACATGGAGAGCAACGGCAAGCGCGTGGCCAGAGACGGCCGCGACGTGTCCTGGGACACAGGGCCCATCCTGTGGGGTGAGCCCGGCACCAACGGCCAGCACGCCTTCTATCAGCTGCTGCACCAGGGCACGACAGTGATTCCCTGCGATTTTCTGGCTCCGGTGTGCCCCCTGCACGAGGTGGGGACGCATCACGCCATTTTACTGGCCAATTTTCTGGCCCAGCCCGAAGCGCTTATGCGCGGCCGCACCAAGGAAGAGGCCGAGGCGGAACTGTCCGCCCTGCCTCCGGAAAAGCGGTCGGCACTGGCCCCGCACAAGGTTTTTCCGGGCAACCGTCCGTCCAACTCCCTTGTGTACGACCGCCTCGCCCCGCGCGTGCTCGGAAGCCTCATCGCCCTCTACGAGCACAAAATTTTCGTGCAGGGCATTGTCTGGGACATCAATTCCTTCGACCAGATGGGTGTGGAGCTGGGCAAGCAACTGGCCAACGCCATCCTGCCGGAGCTTCTGGAGGGAGCTACCGGCAGGCACGATTCTTCCACCGCCGGGCTCATCCGCTACTGCCTCTCCCGCCGGAACGAGCTGG
>JAUMXF010000143.1 GCA_030529235.1 Pseudomonadota bacterium | reverse complement strand
GCGTTGGTCCGGGCCCATTCCACCATGCCCTTGGACGCATCCAGATGGCAGCACCGGGCTCCGGCCCTGGCTGCGGCCATGGTGGCGCCGCCGGAATAGGCGAAAAGATTCAGAAATGCGGGCGGTTCCCGGCGGCGGGCCGCGGCATCGGCCACATTCCGGGCGATCCGGTCCCAGATGTCCAGAGTTTCGGGGAAAATGCCCAGGTGTCCGAAGTCCGTGGTGGACAGGCGCATGCGTACTCCGCGTACGGCGATCTCCCAGGCTTCGGGCAGCCGTTCGCGGCCGTGCCAGTTCAGACCGTCCTTGCGGTCAAAGGAGGCGCTGGCGCTGTCCCACAGTTCGGGCCGTGCCGGTTCCCATACGGCCTGGGCGCAGGGGCGGCTCAGGATCACGGGGCCGAAACGCTCCAGCTTCCGGCCACCGCCGCTGTCCAGCAATTCGTAGTCGTCGGGGATGTGCATGCCGCCTCCATACGCGAAAACCCTCCCGGACGTATGTCTGGAAGGGTTTGTGTTCGTGGTGGGCGATACGGGATTTGAACCTGTGACTTCCACCGTGTGAAGATGGCACTCTCACCACTGAGTTAATCGCCCGAAGTGAAGAGCGTTTAGCTTCGGCCTCGCTGGACTGTCAAGAAATTCCCCGGCCGGGCTACAATTTTCTTTGCAGCTCCAGAAAAGCGTACGCGTCGGGCGCGAACACCCGGTCCCCGCTCATGCCGGTGACGTCCAGAAAGCCGAGCTTGATCCAGAAGCGCAGGGCGTTCCAGTTGCGCAGGGCCACTCCGACCCTGATCCGGCGCAGAGAGGCCTTCCGGCACAATTCCTCCAGCCGCAGGCATATTTCCCGTCCCAGCCCCCGGCCCTGAACGGACGGATGCAGAAAGAGTTCGCCGATGTACAGGGTCCGCACCTGCGGATAACCGATATACAGGCTGAGCAGGCCGGCCACTCCGGGCGTAGATGGGATACACAGCGCCAGATTGTGAAGCAGGTCGGGCCGTCCGCTGGGCGGCAGATTCTCCCTATGCAGGAATTTCGATGCCATCTCCCGGGCCTCGCTTTCCCGGTCCAGCAGGCGCAGCAAGGGCTCGTTTCCGGCGTAAACGGCCAGAACGTCCTTTTCATCATCCGCTGTGGCCGGGCGGGCCAGAAGATGTGTGGTGCGGAAACTGTCGAATGTCATCGCAAGAAGAAGGTCAGCCGCCAAGTTCTTTGCTTCGTCTGGCGGAGGCGGCGACCGCCTGATTGACCGCGAAACGAAAGCGGTGTTCGTCCAGCGCGTTGAGCCCGGCAATGGTGGTGCCTCCGGGGGAGGTGACCATTTCCCTGAGGAGGGCTGGATGTGTTCCTGCTTCTCCGGCCATGGCCACGGTACCGGACAAAAGGGCCTGGACCATTTCCGTGACCTGTGGTCTGGCCAGCCCCAGTGTTACGCCTGCGTCGATAAGGGCTTCCATGAAGGCGAAAATATAGGCCGGACCGGAACCTATGAGCCCCGTGTATGCGTCGAAAAGCCGCTCCGGCAGGGCGTGGGCCTTGCCGATGGCCGCGAACATGGACATGACCGCAGCCTTGGTTTCGTTGGTCAGCAGAGCGTGGTCCAGGCACAGGGCGTAAACACCCCGGCCGATCATGGCTGGCGTGTTGGGCATGACGCGGACCACTGAAGCGCGCTGGCCGGACCAGTCCACAAGCTTTTCCAGAGTGATGCCCGCCGCGATGGATATGATGCAGGTTTCCGGCCGGATGGCTGGTTCCAGATCCGTCAGCACGGAGCGCATGATCTGCGGCTTGACCGCCAGAAGAAGCATGTCCGACTGCCGGGCCACATCCCGTCCCGTCGGCAGGATATGCATGATGTCCGACTGCCGGTTTCGCGTATCCTCGTCCGGGTCGTAGCCGAACATGTGGAACATCCCGGCCGGGGCGAGCCCCCGGGCGATGGCTCCGCCCATGTTGCCAAGGCCGATGATTCCCAGAGTCTTCATCATCCCACCAGTTCCAGTGTGCTGAAAAAATAGGCGATTTCCACGGCGGCGGTATCCGGCCCGTCCGATCCGTGGCAGGAATTTCTTTCCACATCCAGAGCGAACATTCTGCGGATGGTGCCTTCGGCCGCTTGGTCCCTGTTGGTGGCTCCCAGCAGCTCGCGGTATCTGCGGATGGCGTCGGCCCCTTCGAGGCACATGACCACGCACGGCCCGGAACTCATGTACTCTGTCAGACTGGCGAAAAAAGGCCGATCGTGGTGCACGGCGTAGAACCCTTCGGCCTGGGGCCTGCTCAGGTGGAGCATTTTCATGCCCACGATACGCAATCCGGCCTGCTGGATGATGCGGATGATCTCGCCCTGCAGGTTGCGTTCTACGGCGTCTGGCTTGATGATGGCGAGGGTCCGCTCCATGGGGTCTCCTTACATGGTCCGAATAGTTCTGGACTTTCTACCTGTTGCGCGGGAAAAATACAAGAATGTTGGACGGCTGAGTGAGATATTTCACCGCCCGGCGGAGAAAATGGTTGTTCTCCCGCGCCGCTGTCAGCTATGGTCACTCTGAAGCCTTTGACATGCAAGGAGGAAAGCATGAGCAAGAAGCGTCTGTACGAGATCATCTACGAGGTGAGCCGGACCGTGAATTCCAGCCTGGACCCGGCCGAGGTGCTGCACCGCATTGCCGAGCAGGTCACGCGGGCCATGAACGTGAAGGGCTGCTTCATCCGTCTGCTGGACCGTTCCGGCAAGATTCTGAAACCGGCCGCCTATCATGGTCTGAGCGAACGTTACGCCAGAAAGGGCGTGGTTGAGGTGGCCAGAAGCGGCCTGGACAGAGAGGCTTTTGCCGGGAACGTGGTCCAGATTCCGGACGCCGGCACGGACGCCCGCTTCCAGTACGGCAAGGAAGCCGCCGAGGAAGGGCTGGTTTCTGTGCTGGTGGCTCCCATGTTCGTGGAGGGCACCCGGCCCATCGGCGTACTTCGGGTGTATACGGGTGAAAAAAGGGAATTCGGGGCCGAGGATATCGGCTTTTTGCAGGCCATTGCCGACATCTCGGCCATCGCCATCGAAAATGCGCGCATGCACCAGACCCTGAAGCGTCAGATGGA
>JAUMXF010000024.1 GCA_030529235.1 Pseudomonadota bacterium | reverse complement strand
GAACGGCACGACTACTGGTTCAAGACCGTGGACTGGGAATCCCGGATCAAATGAGAAAACGCCCCGGCCCGGGAGCGGACGGCTCTTGGGCCGCCCAGCGGCTGGCCTTCGGGTGGCTGGACGGGGCGCTGCTGATTGCGCTGGGGGCGATTGTCATCCTCGCATTCAGAAGCGCCGAAACGCATTCCGGCGCGCCCGCGCAGTGGCGGGTGCTGGGGCACTACCTGCTGCGTCCGGACGGCAGCCCCGGTCTGCTGCTGCAGGGGCTTTTCACCACCATCCGTCTGGCGGTCTGGTCCGGCCTGCTGGCGCTGCCTCTCGGCGCCGCGGCCGGTCTGGCCCGGACCAGCCGACACCTGTATCTCCGGCTGATGGCCGGAACATATGTGGAAATCTGCCGCAACCTGCCTCCTCTGGTGCTGGTTTTCCTCTGCTACTATTTTCTGGCCGAACAGCTCACTCCGCTTCTTTCTCTGCAGAAAACACTAAGTGCGGCTCCGGAAGCCCTCAAAGCCGCGGCCGAAATCCTCATCGGCCGTCTGGACCAGGCCGACGCCTTTGCCACCGCCTGCGTCACTCTCGGCCTGTACGAAGGAGCCTATGTGGCGGAAATCGTCCGGGGAGCGGTCCAATCCGTGGACCGGGGACAGTGGGAAGCGGGCCGGGCCATGGGCTTTCCGCCCCTGTATCTTCAGCTGCACATCATTTTGCCTCAGGCTGTCCGCAGCGCCATCCCTCCTCTGGCCGGGCAGGTCATTTCCACCATCAAGGATTCGTCCATCGTCTCGATCATCTCCATTCAGGAACTGACCTTCCAGGGCTCACAGCTCATGGCCACCATCTATCTGCCTCTGGAGGTCTGGGCGTGTGTGGCCCTGCTCTATTTTGTCCTGACCTTTTCCTGCTCTCTGGCCGCAAGCTGGCTGGAGACGCGCCTGCGCGGCCTGTATACGGCCTGAGCGCCCCTGAGACTTCCGCTCCACGGAGCGCAGAAAACCGGCTCGCGCCTGACAGCCCGCTACGTCAGGAAATAGCGTCCGGCCGCCACACAGGCCATGCCCACGGCCACCGTGGCGGCGGCGCTTTTTGTTTTCCAGCCGGTCAGAAAGCACGGCAGGGCCGCCCACAGGAAGACGTTTTTCTCCGAAAGATCGAGCCCCTGATCCGTGAGGGTCAGGGCGGGAAGCAGCATGGCCGCGAGCACGGCAGCGGGGATGAAGCTAAGCCAGCGGGCGACGGCTTCGGGCAGGTTCCGCCGGGCCAGGGTCAGAAGCGGCAGAACGCGGGGGACATAAGTCACGGCCGCCATGCCAAGGATGGTCAGAAAGAGCGTCTGCTGGTCCATGCATGTACTCCAAGCCCCAGGGTGGCGGCCGAAATGGTGGCGATCAAAACGTGGGACCGGGTAAATCCCGCAAGAAAAAGAGATATGGAAAGGATTCCGGCGGCCAGAGCGACGGCGGCGTGCGTACGGGACTTGAGCTGTCCGAGCAGCAGGGCGATGAACATGGCCGGCAGGGCGTAATCCAGCCCGATGGGTTTCACGTCCGTGACAAAAGAACTCGCGCCCACGCCCAGAGCCGTGCTTCCGGCCCAGGCGCAGTGAGCCATGACGTTGATGCCGAAGGTCTCCGCCTGTCCGGCATCCCCCCTGGCGAAGCGTCCGGCGTGCAGGGCGAAGGTTTCATCCGTCATCTCCCCGGCAAAGAGGGCCAGCCGGGGGCCGCTCCAGTGTTTCAGGAAAGGGGCCAGGGCGGCGGACATGAGCAGGTGCCGCAGATTGACGATGAAGGTCGTGACCACGATGGCCAGAGGCGAAGCGGCGGCGGCCACGAGGCCTACCGCGATGAGCTGGGCCGACCCGGCATAGACCAGCAGGCTCATGAGAATGGCGTTGAGGTCCGATATGCCGGATTTCTGCGCCAGCACGCCGTACGCGAAGCCCACTGGGATATAGCCCAGCATGACGGGCAGGACCTGACGGAAAGCCGGGCCCAGAGGGCCCGGGCGGAAAGCGATGGTCATGGAATGATCCGTGTTGGAGGTAACGGTACTGAAAAAGCCTCTCCTGCTCCCTTTCGGAACAAAACAACCAACGGACTCCCAACAGCGAAAGTGAAAGCTGTTTGACAACAGGCCGTGGCGGATGAAACCTTCTTCCGTCCGGAACTTTCCGGACGCGAACCTGTCAATCATCAGCAAGAGTGGGTAACATGGACGCCGTTTCTCTGGATATCCCGGAGGTCTTTCTGTTCACCCCGCGCGTGTTCGGAGACGAGCGGGGCTTTTTCTTCGAGAGTTTTCAGGCGCGCGGATTCAGCCAGGCCACGGGGCTCAATCCCGATTTCGTGCAGGACAACCATTCCCGCTCCACGCGCGGCGTGATCCGGGGGCTGCATTACCAGCTTCCGCCCCATGCCCAGGGCAAGCTGGTGCGCGTCGTGAGGGGCTGTGTTTACGACGTGGCCGTGGACATCCGGGCATCCTCGCCGACATTCGGCAAATGGACGGGAGCCGTGCTCTCGGAGGACAACAAGCAGCAACTGTGGATTCCGCCGGGCTTCGCTCACGGATTCGTGGCTCTGAGCGAAACGGCCGAGTTTCTCTACAAGACCACGGCCTACTATGCGGCCCAGTCGGAGCGGTGCATTCTCTGGAGCGACCCGGCCATTGGAATCGACTGGCACTACGAGGGCCAACCTCTCCTGTCGGAAAAGGACGCCAAAGGAGTCCTGCTGGCCGAGGCCGAAGTGTTTCCGTGATGCAAAAGTTCACGACTGAATACAGCCGAACGCCGTGACACGGCCGGAAGGCCTTGCCGGCAGGCGTCTTCCGCTCCACTCTGCTGCGGCCGTCAGACTTCGCGCTGCCCCTGGTCCCATTTCTCCGCGGGCACGGCTTCCTCGATGAGCATGACCGGAATCTCGTCCCGGATGGGATAGACCACCGCGCACGCGGCGCATTTGAGCCCTTCCTCCGCGCCCAGAAGCTCCAGGCTTCCCTTGCATTTGGGACAGGCCAGAATGTGCAGGAGTTCCCTGTTCAGCGCCATGCGTCCTCCTTTCGCGCTTTCACGCATTTCATGAAACGAACGTACAACGGCTCCCGTTTCTAGCGGCAACCATGCATCCTTACAAGGCCGGCGGCCCGCGCCGGGCCCGTTTCGCCTGACTGTACGGCCTTTTTCCCCTCCCGGACTTGACCGGAAAGGAATTCGCGGGCAGGAATCCGGGGCGGAATTTTTTGCGCCGCGCCCATGAAACCTTTTACCCGAGGAGGATACATCTCTCTGACATCATGCTCTGAAAAATTCCGGAGCATCATTTTGGAGTTGAAGTTGGTCTGGTTTCACCTATTTCCATAGCGAGGAGAACATGAGTGCTTCTGTGTCCACCAATGTCTCTCAGGGAGCCGGGTTCACCGGTGAGCGGAAAAAACAGGTTATCGGCCTTGTCACCGGCCTTGCGGGCCTGCTGTTCACCATGATTGTTCCGGCCCCCAGCGACCTTGCCCCTCTGGCCTGGAAAACCATCGGCATATCCTTTCTGATGGCCATATGGTGGATGTTCGAAGCCGTGCCCATAGCGGTGACCGCTCTGGCCCCGCTGGTGCTTTTTCCCGCCTTCGGAGTAATGACGGCCAAGGAAGTGGCTCCCAATTACGCTCAGGATCTGATCTGGCTGTTCGTGGGCGGTTTCGCCTTGGCCTATGCCATGGAAACCTGGAACCTGCACCGCCGCATCTCCCTGCTGGTGCTGAAGTTCTGCGGCACCAACCCCAAAATGCTCCTGCTCGGCTTTCTCGTGTCCACGGGCTTTCTTTCGGCCTGGATGTCCAACACGGCCTGTGCGGCTCTGATGATGCCCATTGGTCTGGCCATCATCAAAATGGTGAAAGAGAGTGAAGGCGGTACCGAAGCCGAGAAAAAAGCCGCCACCAATTTCGGCATCTGCGTCATGCTGGGCATCGCCTTTTCCGCGTCCATCGGCGGCATGGCCACCCTGATCGGCACGCCGCCCAACGCGGTCATGGCCGGACAGGTAGTCAAAATGACCGGCTCGGCCGTTCCTTTCTCCAGGTTCATGATGGTCGGCGCGCCCATTTCCCTGGTGATGATGGGCATCTGCTGGTGGGTGCTGCCGCTCATGTTCCCGATCAGAGATCTGAATCTGGCCCAGGCCGGAGCCATTGTGGACCATGAACTGAAAGAGCTGGGCCCCATGAGCAAAGGAGAGAAACTGACCTTTGTCCTGTTCGTCTTCACGGCCTCGTTCTGGATGCTGCGTCCCCAGATTCTGGGGCTTTTCCCTCCGTTTGTCATGGGCGAGAAGACTCTGGCCGTAAGCAAGGTCGTTTCCGACTCCACCGTAGGCATGCTCGCCCTGCTGCTGTGTTTCCTCATTCCCGTGGATTTCAGGAAAGGCCGGATGCTGCTTGACAGCAGCCTCTTCACCAAAGGCATTCCCTGGGACGCCATCCTGCTGTTCGGCGGCGGTTTCGCGCTGGGAGCCGGTCTTGACCATTCCGGCGTATCCAAGTTCATCGCCGGACACATGGAGGCACTGCGCGGCATGAGCCCGGTCATGGTCATGGCCATCATGGCCACTGTGGTCATGCTGCTGACCCAGATGACCTCCAACACGGCCGTGGCAGCCACCTTCGTGCCGCTGGGCATTTCCATGGCCCATGGACTCGGCTATCCGCCGCTGCTCATCGCCATTCCCGTGTCTCTGGGCGCCTCCCTGGCTTTCGCCCTGCCTGTGGCCACGCCGCCCAACGCCATCGTGTTCGGCTCGGGAATCATCCGCATACCGGACATGTTCAAGGCGGGCATGGTGCTGAACTGCATCGGCATCGTGGTCACCATCGTCATGATGTACATCTTCATGCCCATCGCCTTCGGCATGCGGCTGTGACCATCCAGACAGGAAAGGCCCTGCCATCGGCGGCAGGGCCTTCCCATATTCCGGCTGGAGCGCCCGCCCGTATTCAGCGCTCCAGCAGGTAGCCCGCGTTTTTCCAGGCCGTCACGCCCCCGGCCATGGACTGGACGCTGGTGAATCCGGCCTGGGCCAGAACGCTGCCCGCGATATTGGAGCGGAATCCCGAGCGGCAGTAGGCCACGATGTTTTCCCCCTCGTCCAGATCCGGAATGATTCCATTTAGAATGTCCGTCAGAGGGACGTGTCTGGCACCCTGCACATGGCCGCTCTCCCATTCGGCGTCGGTGCGCACATCCAAAAGCACGGCAGGCGCGCCTTTCTGCACCGCTTCGCAGGAAATCTGAGCCAGCCTGGCCACGCTCCGGCCGCTCAGGATCCACGCCTTGATTCCCCCGGAAAGATATCCCTGCACACGATCGTAGCCGATGCGATGCAATTCCGTCAGCATGCGCTCGTAGTCGCGTCGTTCGGCCGTGACCAGAAGCAGGTCCGCGTCCGGGGAAACGACCATGCCCACCCAGTTGGCCAGCTGCTTCTCGAATCCGATATTGATGCTGCCCGGAATATGCCCGCCGCCAAAGGCTTCGGCATCGCGGGAATCGATGACCACGGCCCCGCCGGTCATGGCCTCCTCGAACTGCGCCACACTGAGGGCCCGGTCCAGGGTGCAGGTTTCCAGCAGGTCGGCCCCGCGCGTGTTGGTGGCGATGATGTGGCTGAAGCTCTTCGGCCGCGCGGGCAGGGCTCCGAGAACCGCGGCGCGGAAGCTTTCGAAGGAAGGATGCTGGAGCATGGGGTTGGCTTCGCGCTCGTAACCCAGGGTGGAGCTGCGCTTGGAGCTCATGCCCTTGCCGCACAGGGAACCCTGGCCGTGGGCCGGGAACACTTCGAGATGGCCGGGATAGTCCCGTAATTTCTCGTACAGGCTGACGTACAGGTTCCGGGTCTGTTCCTCGATCAGCTCCGCTCCGGCCAGATCGGGACGGCCCGTGTCCCCGACGAAAAGCAGATCGCCCGTGAGCAGAAGCTGCGGCTCTGAAGAGCGCTGCATATCCGTGACCAGAAGCGACAGGGAATGCGGCGTGTGCCCGGGCGTATGCAGTACCTGCAAGCGGGCCGACCCGGTCTGGAGGGTATCGCCCTCCCGCAGGGCCCGGAACGAAAAGGTTACCGGAGAGCCCTCGTACATGCAGATTTCCGCGCCTGTGGCGGCTTGCAGCTCCTGATCGCCGCTGATGTGATCGGCATGAAGATGGGTGTTGACGATGTGGGTGACGCGCATGCCTTCGTCCCGGGCGATATCCAGATAGTCCTGAATATCGCGCTTGGGGTCCACCACGACCATGGTTCCGGCCTGGGGACAGCCGATGCAGTACGAGAAACATCCAAGCCCCGGAGTCATAATCTGCTGGAAATACATGCATCCTCCGTATGGTGAAGTTGACGGAAACGTCCCGTGGACGCAGGCCATTTTTTCCTGAACCGGTAACGCAATTCTCCGGGCATGGGAATATGCGGACGTATCCGGCACGCTGCAAAGACCTTGACGGAGAAAATCCGGGAAGTAATGGGAGAACCGTTCCGCGCCCACACGGCTCAGCCTTTGCGGGTCAGAGGCCGGAACGAGGAGGAAGAAATGCGCTCACTGCTCGCCGTCACGGTTTTTCTGATCTGTTCTCTGCTCTGCTCTCCGGTTCTGGCCGAAGAGCCCGACTCCCCACAGCGCTGGTCGGTGGATACGGAACATTCTTTCATCGGCTTCCGCATCCGGCATATTGCGGGTCATATCCCCGGGGTTTTCTCCAGATTCTCCGTCCAGATGGATTTCAACCCCGACACCCCGGAAAAGGGGCAGTTCTATTTTCTGGTGGACAGCGCCAGCGTGCACACCGGCTTGCCCGCTCGGGACGAACATCTGCGCGGGGCCGAATTTCTGGATGCAGCCAACGCGCCGCGCATCATTTTCAATTCGAAGGAAGTGCTGCCCGGCCAGGACGGCAACCTGACCGTGGTCGGCGATCTGACCATCAAGGACGTCACCGCCGAGGTGCGGGTGCCGGTGCAGATTCTGGGCATCCGCGAGCACCCGATGACGGACAGGATGCCCAACACGCGGGTACTGGGTCTGCTGGCCGAATTCTCCATCAACCGGCTGGACTTCCATGTGGGCACGGAAAAATGGAGTCAGATGGGCCTCATGGGCGACACCATCGACCTGACCGTCGACATGGAACTCCTGCAGCGGGGCTGAGCCGCCCGCCCCGTCATGCGGCACCTGGAAATAAAGCTGGACCGGGTACACGTGGACCTGGGCCTGACCCGGGTGCTGCATGACCTGACCCTTCACATATCCGGCCGGACGCACTACGCCGTGCTGGGCGACAACGGCGCGGGCAAGACCACCCTGCTCCGGCTGCTGACCGGAGAAATCTGGCCCTCGCAGCGCGGCGGCGGACGGCGCGTCTACCGCCTGAACGGCGAGGAAACCCTGTCGCCCATCGCCGCCCGGCCGTTCATGCGGATGGTCACGCCGGACCAGGCGGACTGGTACCGGCGGCACGACCTGGATGTCCCGGTCTGGGAAGTCATCTGCGGCGGTCTTACCGGAACGCCGCTTCTTTATACGCCGCCCACGGAGGAAATGCGCGAGCGTTCCCGCCTGCTGGGCCGGGACATGGGCCTTGGCGGTGTGCTGGACCGGCCCATGCGTTCCGTCTCCACGGGGCAGGCCAAACGCGCCCTCCTTGCCCGGGCCTTCATCTCCGACCCCAAACTGCTGGCCGTGGACGAGCTGACCCAGGGGCTGGACCGCGCTGGACAGCATGCCCTGCTCGACACTCTGGAGAAAATGGCCGCCAACGGCCGGACCCGGCTTCTGGTCAGCGGGCACGGTCTGCTGCCCGTCCCGGCCTGCGTGACCGGACATATCCACCTGGAACGGGGGCGGATCGCAGACAGGCCGCCGCACAGGTTTTCACCGCCGCCTTTAAGCCTGCCCGCCCGTCAACGTCACGACACGTCATCTCCGCAGCACATTCTCCATATGCGCGCCTGTTCTGTGGTCATGGACGCCTATCCCGCCGTGAACAACCTCACTTGGACGGTGGAAGCAGGGCAGTGCTGGGCCGTGCTCGGCCGCAACGGCAGCGGCAAGTCCACGCTGCTGCAGCTGGCCACGGGCTACCGCCGTCCCTGGCCCGGCGGGGAAATATCCTGGTTCGGCCTTCAGGACCGCCCGGAAATTTCCACCGTACGCGGCCGCATGGGCATTCTCGCGCCGTGGCTGTCCGAGCGTCTGGAACCCGGTGTTTCGTGCCGCGACGCGGTGCTTTCCGGCCTGTGCGACGGCCTGGGCGTGCACCGAAATCTTTCTCCGGCCGGCGAAGCCGGGGCCGACGAGCTGATCCGGCTGTGGGGCATGAAAGACTGGGCGGAACGGCAGGTGGCAACCCTTTCCTACGGGCAGTTCCGGCAGGTCATGCTGGCCAGGGCCGTGGCCCGCGGGCCGGAGCTTCTGGTGCTGGACGAGCCGTTTTCCGGTCTGGACGCGCCGTGGCGGGAACGCATGGCCATGCTCCTGCGAAACTGGACCGGCCAGGGCCGCACCCTGATACTGGCCACCCATTCGCCGGAATACATGGAAGATCTGCCGACCCACGGTCTGCTGCTGGATGGCGGCGCATGTGTTTTTCAGGGCTCCTGGAAAAAACTGTCCGCTCACCCGGCTTTCGGTGAGCTGTTCGGTCTGGCGGACTGATTCGCGGACATCCGTCCCGGACGTTCCTCTCGGCAATTGCCTTGCCCTTCGGGCAAAGCTATGAGGTTCCGGTACCCCGCCGGGGCAACGGCCGCCCCGCCGCACACACGAACGCGAAAACCCATGCTCGAAACACTGCGCATCAGAAATCTCGCCCTCATCGACGACGTGGAACTGGAATTCCATCCGGGCCTCAATGTGCTGACGGGCGAATCCGGCGCGGGAAAATCCTTTATCCTGCGCGCCCTGGATTTCATTCTGGGGGAGCGCATCGCCGCCGATCTGGTTCGCCCGGGGCGGGAAAAGGCATTGGTGGAAGCCGCCTTCCGTCTGGACGGAGAAGAAATTTTTCTGCGCCGGGAGCTGTCGGCCAAAACCGGACGCAGCCGCCTGTATCTCAACGACGACCTGGCCTCGCAGGAACGCCTGGGCGAACTGCGGCCGCGCCTGCTCATGCACACCAGCCAGCATGGACAGCAGCGGCTGCTCTCGCCGGAGCACCATGTGGAAATTCTGGACGCCTTTCTGCCCGACGCGGAAATCGCCGCCGCTCAGGCCGCCGCCAGAGACTCGCTGCAATCCGTGCTGGCCCGCAAGGCCGAAGTGGAGCGGCGCATGGCCGGTCTTGCGGAACGGCGCGAGCTGCTGGAATTCCAGCTGGCCGAAATCCGCAAGGTCAATCCCCGGCCCGGAGAAGAGGAAGAACTCCTGCGCCGGCGCGAGGATTCCCGGCAGAGCGAAAGGCTCCGCCAGCAGGCAGCCGAGGCCCAGGGTCTTGTGCTCGGCGAAGGCGGGCTCCAGGACGGCCTGACCGCGCTGGAACGCCTGCTCGCCGGGCTGAGCGACGGGCATGACGGATTCCGGGAATATGCCAGGGAAACAGGGCGGTTCCGGGATGGTCTTGCGGACATGCTGCGCGAGCTGCGCCCCCTGACTTCCCGCCAGTCCGAGGCTTTCGACGCCGAGAAAACGGAAAAACGGCTGTGGGAGCTCCAGCAGTTGCAACGCAGGCTGAAGCGGTCTTTAGACTCCATTGTGGCTCTGGGCGGGGAAATCGAGGAAAACCTGTCCTTTCTGGACGCCGGCGGGCTGGAACTCAAGCGTCTGGAAAAGGAAGAGCGCGATGCCGTGGAATCGCTGCGGCGGGCCACGGACAGCCTCAACGCGGCCCGGCGGGAGGCCGCCGCCGCACTGACCGGCAGCCTGGAGCGGGAACTCTCCGGACTCGGCTTTTCCGAGCACATGCGCGTGCTGGTGGATTTCAGGCTCCAGACCATACACCCTGACGTGGAGGAGGCCCGGCCCCGCTTCCTGTGGGTGCCCAATCCGGGACTGGCTCCGCAGCCGCTGGACCGTATCGCCTCGGGCGGCGAACTGTCCCGCTTTCTGCTGGCCCTGGTCAGCCTGCGGACCAGAGAGCAACTCCCGGCCCTGCTGTTCGACGAAGTGGATTCCGGCATCGGCGGGCGGACCCTGACCAAGGTGGCGGAGCGGATCCGGGGGCTGGCCGGACGGCAGCAGATCATCCTCATCACCCACTGGCCGCAACTGGCCCGCATGGCCGACGAACATTTCGCCATCCGCAAGGAAATTCACGACGGCAGCACATACACCCTGTGCTCGGCCCTTTCTCCGGAATCGCGACGGGAAGAACTGGCCCGCATGGCCGGAGAAAATCACGCGGCGCTCTCTTCAGAACAACCCCTCACTCAAGGAAATCCATGACCAGACAGACACCCTGCCGGGAACTGACCGTTCTTTCGTGCACGCCCCGCTCCGATCCCACGCTGGTGGACCTCCTGCTCTCGCCGCCCGGCTGGTCGTGCAGGCCGGGACAGTTCATCATGATCAGGCCGTCCCACTGGGGCATGGAGCATCTCTGGCCGAGACCCTTTTCCATCTGCGACGTATCCGGCGAAGGCCTGCGCATCCTGTTCCAGATTGTGGGCCGGGGCACGGCGAAGCTGGCGGAGCTTGAGCCCGGTCAGAAAGCGGTCGTCTGGGGGCCGCTCGGCCGGTGGTTCCGCACGGACCCCTCGCGTCCGTGCCTGATTCTGGCTGGCGGCATGGGCATCGCCCCGTTCGTCATGATGGCCCGCACCGGAAACACGGAAAACCTGCGCATGCTGTTCGGACATCGCCTGGATCTGCGGCACTACCCTTATGACGAAATCGCCGGGCGCATCCCCAGCGAGGCCATGCAGCAGAAAACGCCCGAGGATATCGCCGCCTTCGCACAGGTGCTGTCCGAACGGATTCGGGCGCTGGCCGGAAAAGGACAGGTGCTGGCCTGCGGGCCGGAGCCCATGCTCAGGGCGGTGCGCCGGTACTGTCTGGAACACGGCACCGACGGCCAGGTGTCGCTGGAAAACCGTATGGCCTGCGGCGTGGGGGCCTGTCTCGGATGCGTGGGTAAAACCACCGCCGGAGAGTATGTGCAAAGCTGCGTGCATGGCCCGGTTTTCGACGTGCGCGACATCGATCTGGAGGCATAGATATGGATCAGAGCGTGCGGCTCGGGAGCCTGACCCTGAAAAATCCGGTCATCACCGCCTCGGGCACTTTCGGCTATGGCCTGGAATTCATGCGCTACGGCGACCTGGGCAGC
The DNA here is from genome assembly GCA_030529235.1 of Pseudomonadota bacterium. Lineage (GTDB taxonomy): Bacteria > Desulfobacterota > Desulfovibrionia > Desulfovibrionales > Desulfomicrobiaceae > Desulfomicrobium. The sequence goes on along the minus strand of JAUMXF010000024.1, from coordinate 14,120 downwards.
CTGGGCGGCATCTGCCTGAAGGGCATTTCCCTGACCCCGAGGGCGGGCAACGCCATGCCGCGCATCGCGGAGACGCCCTGCGGCATGCTGAACGCCATAGGGCTGCAAAACGTGGGCGTGCAGGCGTTTTTGAAGGACAAGCTGCCGTACATCCCGGCGGGCGCGATCCTCATCGCCAATCTGTACGCCCAGAGTGCGGAAGATTTCGGCGAACTGGCGGCCATCTTCGCGGAGCAGGACAAGATAGCGGCCCTGGAAGTGAACATCTCCTGCCCCAACGTACAGGAGGGCGGCGTGCAGTTCGGCCAGGACCCGGGCATGGCCGCCCGGGTCACGGAGGCGGTGAAGCGCCGCGCCGGCAACAAACCGGTCATGGTCAAACTGAGCCCCAACGTGACGGACGTGACGGTCATCGCCAGGGCCGTGGAAGACGCCGGGGCGGACATGATTTCGCTCATCAACACCCTTTCCGGCATGGCCGTGGACATCCGCACCCGCAAGAGCCGCCTGGCCAACGTGGCGGGCGGCCTGTCCGGCCCGGCCGTCAAGCCCGTGGCCCTGCGCATGGTCTATCAGACCGTCCGGGCCGTGAGCGTGCCGGTCATCGGCATGGGCGGCATCGCCTCGGCCGAAGACGTGCTGGAGTTCATTCTTGCGGGCGCACACGCGGTACAGGTGGGCACGTACAACCTGATGCGCCCGGACAACGCCTTCCGTCTGGTGGACGAGGTGCGCCTGCTGACCGAATCTCTGGGCATCTCCTCCTGGGAGGAATTCCGGGGTTCCCTGCTGGTGTGAGGCCACATGATCAGACGATTCTGCGATATCTGCGGGGCGGAAATTCCGGGACTGAAAGACGGCCTGCACGAGGAGCGGTATACTCTGCTCATCGAGGATCCGGTCAATCTGAGTCGTCTCGGCGGCCAGACCGGCAAAACGCCCCCGGCCATCGAACTGCGCCTGCGGGACTGCCACAACATGGACATCTGCCTCCAGTGCCTGGAAAAAGTGCTGACCCGGGAATTTCACCGCCGCCGGGAAGAGGATCACGCCGGTTCTTTTTCCGGCGGCAGGGACTTCTAAGCGAACATTGAGGAGGCGGCTGTGAACATCGCCGTGCTGGGGGGGGGCAGCTGGGGCACTGCCCTGGCCGACATGCTGGCCCGCAAGGGAGAGCATGTCCGGCTCTGGGTCCGCAATGCGGAGGCGGCCAGAGAAATTTCGGAGACCGGCATGAACGCCCGCTATCTGCCCGGTCACGCCCTGTGTCCGGCCCTTGAGGCCCATTCCGATCCGGCGGAAGCTCTGCGCGGCGCGGACTGCGTGGTGCTGGCGGTCCCCTGCCAGAGCATGGACGGCTGTCTGCGGGATCTGCGCGGATTTTTTCCTCCGGCCCCCCGCGTGGTTTGCGCCAGCAAGGGCGTGGAGCTGGGCACCTTCAGAACCATGCGGCAGGTGGTGGAAGACGGGCTGGCCGGACTGGCGCCACGCTACGCAATTCTTTCGGGACCGTCTTTCGCCTCGGAAGTGGCGGCCGGCCGGCCCACGGCCGTGGTTCTGGGCTGCGCCGACCCGGGCATGGCGGATTTCACGCAGCGTCTTTTTTCCACCGGACACTTCCGCGTCTATGTAAACGACGACGTGACCGGAGTGGAGCTGGGCGGCGCGGTCAAGAACATCATGGCCATCGCCTCGGGCATCGCCGACGGTGTGGGCTTCGGGGAAAACGCGCGGGCCGGGCTCATTACGCGCGGCCTTTCGGAAATGTCCCGCCTGGGCGCCGCTCTGGGCGCCCGCCCGGAAACCTTCATGGGTCTGTCCGGCCTGGGCGATCTGGTGCTGACCTGCACCGGAGACCAGAGCCGCAACCGCAGGGTGGGTCTGGCCATCGGCGGCGGCAAAACCCTGGAAGAGACCCTGGCGGGCATGCGCAACGTGGCCGAAGGCGTCAAGACAACGCAGGCGGTCCGTGAACTCGGCCAGAAACTCGGGATCGAGCTGCCCATCACGGAACAGGTGCATGCCGTGCTCTTCACCGGAAAAGGCCCGGCCGGGGCCGTGCATGAACTCATGAACCGCCCCTTGCGGGACGAATGAACGCGGCGTCCTTCAGCAGACCCGCACCCAGATTTTCCGCTTCCTGGGACCGTCGAACTCGCACAGAAAAATCCGCTGCCATGTGCCAAGAAGAAGCCGCCCCTCCTCTACCATGACCTGTACGGAACTGCCGAAGAGAGATGCCTTCACGTGGGCGTCGGAATTGCCCTCGGCGTGAAGAAAGGAGGCGTTTTCCGGCACCAGCGCACGCAGATGGGACAGAATGTCCCGGCGCACGTCGGGATCGGCCCCTTCGTTGATGGTCAGGGCCGTGGTGGTGTGCGGCGTGTACACGAAAAGCAGACCGGAGCGGATGTTTCCGGCCCGGACCAGTTCTTCCAGACGCGGCGTGATGTCCGTCATGGCCTCCCGGGCCGTGGTGTCGATATGCAGCACATGCATGGCGTTTTCCTTGCGGTGAACGGTGGTGTTTTCCGGACGGCGCATCCGAAGGATGCACACTCCGGCCTCTGCCAGAAGCGGCCGGGAGAAACAATCCTGGTGAAAAATGCGTACGGCGTTAAAGAATTATTGACAGCATGAATACCGGAGAGCTATAGGCGGCACTCTACTTAGGCGCGTAGCTCAGTGGGAGAGCACTTGCTTGACGTGCAAGGGGTCAGGAGTTCGACCCTCCTCGCGCCTACCAAAAGAACTCATAGGGAGGCTTGGCCTCCCTATCGTGTTTGTGAGGTAAGACATCATGGCGGTGGTTCAGGGGCAGAATGTGGAAGTCGCGGCGGGCCAGTCCTGCGGCGATGTGCTGCGCGGCGTCCTTTCGGGCAAGAAGATGAAATCCGTCGTGGCCTGTGTGTGCGACGGCCGGACCCTCGATCTGGCCGCCCCGGTTCCTCCCGGAACCGCCACAGTGGACCCGGTGTTTCTGGAATCCCCCGAAGGGTTGTCCATCCTGCGCCACAGCGCGGCTCACATCATGGCCGAGGCAGTCAAGGAATTGTTCCCTACGGCCAAGGTGACCATCGGCCCGGACATAGAAAACGGATTTTACTACGATTTCGATTACGAGCGCCCGTTCACGCCCGAAGATCTGGAACGGATCGAAGAACGTATGGCCCGCTCCGTGGCTGCGGACCAGCCCTTCTCCCGCGAAGAAATGAATGCGGATGAGGCCAGGGCGCTCTTCTCGGGCATGGGGGAGACCTACAAACTCGAAATCATCGACGATCTGGGCGCGGACCGGGTGTCCGTCTACCGCCACGGCAGTTTCGCCGATCTGTGCCGCGGACCGCATTTGCCCTCCACCGGATTTCTGCAGGCCTTCAAGCTGACCGCCGTGGCCGGAGCCTATTGGCGCGGCGATTCCAGCCGCCCCATGCTGCAACGCATTTACGGTATTGCCTTCGCCACGCCCAAAGATCTGAAGGCCCATCTGACCATGATCGAGGAGGCCAAAAAGCGCGACCACCGCAAACTGGGGCCGCAGCTCGATCTGTTCAGCTTTCACGAAGAGGCCGGTTCCGGCATGGCCTACTGGCACCCCAAAGGCGCTCTGCTGCGCACCATTCTGGAAGACTTCGTGACCAAGGAGATGCTCCGGCGCGGCTACGGCATCGTGCGCACCCCGCAGATACTGCGGCGCGACGTGTGGGAAACCTCCGGGCATTACGCCAACTACCGTGAAAACATGTATTTCACGGAGATCGACGGCTCACCCTACGCCGTAAAACCCATGAACTGCGTGGGGCACATGCTCGTGTACACGTCCACGCAGCACAGCTACCGCGACCTGCCGGTGCGCCTGTTCGAATTCGGGGTGGTCCATCGCCACGAACTTTCCGGCGTGCTGCACGGTCTGCTGCGGGTACGCCAGTTCACCCAGGACGACGCGCACATCATCTGCCGCCCGGATCAGCTTCAGGATGAAATCAAGGGCGTCATGCGCTGGATACAGGACCTCATGGGCGTGTTCGGCTTTGAATACGTCATGGAAATCAGCACCCGGCCGGAAAAATCCATCGGCTCGGATCAGGCCTGGGAGCTGGCCACCACGGCTCTCATGGACGCCATGTCCGAAATGGGGCTGCCCTACACCATCAACGAAGGCGACGGCGCGTTCTACGGTCCCAAGATCGACGTCAAGCTGCGCGACTCTCTGGGCCGGATGTGGCAGTGCTCCACCATTCAGGTGGATTTCACCTTGCCGGAGCGTTTCGATTTGTTATACGTGGGCGAGGATGGCGAACGCCATCGCCCGGTCATGGTGCATCGGGCCATCATGGGCTCGGTGGAGCGGTTCATCGGCATCCTCACGGAACACTTCGCCGGAGCGTTTCCGGCATGGCTCGCTCCGGTACAGGCCCGGATTCTGACCGTGACGGACGCTCAGGAGGATTTTGCCCGGCAGTGCCGGGACGCGCTGCAACAGGCCGGCGTGCGCGTGGAAGCGGATCTGCGGAACGAAAAACTCGGCTATAAGGTGCGGGAAGCCCAGATGGAAAAAATCCCGTACGCTCTGGTCATCGGCGATCAGGAAGCCGGGCAGAAGGCCGTCAATGTCCGGGCCAGAGGAGGGAAGAATCTGGGGGCCATGTCCATTGACGCCTTTGTGGAGCTGCTGCGGCAGGAATGCGAGGAACCTTTCAAACATGGAGGAATGAGATATTCTTTCAGCAACTAAGGCCCGCCGGAACAGGCAGATCAGGGCCAAGGAAATCCGGGTTGTCGGAGAGGACGGAAATCAGCTGGGCATCATGAGCGTGCCCGAGGCGCTGGAACACGCCGAGGCGGGCGGGCTGGATCTGGTGGAGGTCGCCCCCAACGCCAAGCCCCCTGTCTGTAAGATCATGGACTACGGCAAGTTCCTGTACGAAGAAAAAAAGAAGTCGCAGGAAGCCAAGAAGCGCCAGACCCAGATCCAGGTCAAGGAAATCAAGTTCCGCCCGCACACCGACGATCACGATCTGCAGACCAAGATCAAGCATATCCGGCGTTTCATCGAGGATGGAGACCGTTGCAAGGTCACTGTATTTTTCCGCGGCCGCGAAATGGCGCACAAGGATCGCGGCCAGCTGGTGCTGGACCGCGTGGTGGAAATGCTCTCGGATGTGGCCAGGGTGGAACAGGCCTCCAAGGTGGAAGGCCGTACCATGTTCCTGCTGCTTTCGGGATTGCCCAAAAAATAACTCCCTCCGGAGCGGACTGTAAAAAAATTTCCCGTCATACCCGCGGGAGGGAGCAGTTTTTGCCGCTTTCGGGCGGCTTCACGAGTCGAGGAGGAATCATGCCGAAAGTAAAGAGCAACAGAAGCGCGGCCAAGCGCTTCACTGTCACGGGCAGCGGCAAGGTCAAGAGAAGCCATTGCAACATGCGCCACATCCTGACCAAGAAATCGCCCAAACGGAAACGGCAGCTGCGCCAGTCCACTCTCGCCGCGCCGTCCTGTGTGGCCGCCATCCGCCGCATGGTACCGTACATCTTCTAGCTCCGCCGGAAGGCGGATGAAACGATGCAGCGTATAGTCCTTTCCCACTATACCTGATCAAAGGAGCAGAACATGAGAGTCAAAAGAGGAAAAACAGCCCACCGGCGGCACAAGAAGTATCTGGCCCTGGCCAAGGGATACCGCGGAGCCCGCAGCAAGCTGTACCGCACCGCCCGCGAGACCGTGGAACGCGCCCTGTGTTTCGCCTACCGCGACAGAAAACAGAGAAAGAGAGCTTTCCGCAAGCTGTGGATCATGCGCATCAACGCCGCCGTCCGCCAGGCCGGACTCAGCTACAACCGCTTCATGCACGGATTGAAACTGGCCGAAATCAGTCTCAACCGGAAAGTTCTGGCAGATATGGCCGTGCACGAAAAAGACGCTTTCGCCAGGCTGTGTGACATGGTCAAATCCAAGGCCTAGCCGTGGTGCGCGATATCATTCAAAGACTGGAAAGCCTGGTCCCGGAGCTGACGGAAGCCCTGGGCCAGGCTTCTTCATTGGAAGCCCTGGAAGCCGTGCGGATACGTTTTCTGGGCCGCAAAGGCGCACTGGCGGAACTCATGTCCGGCCTGACCGCCTTGGCGCCGGAGGATCGCCCGGCGGCGGGCAAGGCCGCCAACCAGGTCAAAGCCAGGCTGACCGGACTCTGGGAAGAACGGACGAACGCCCTCAAGGCCGCCGGACAGCGGCGTTCTCTGGACGAGTTCGACCCGTCCGCACCGTCCTGGCAGCCGGAACTCGGTTCTCTGCACCCCATCAGCCGGGTGACCAGGGAAATCTGCGCGGTCTTTTCCGGCCTCGGTTTCGAGGTCGTCAGCGGGCCGGAAGTGGAGAACGACTTCAACAACTTCGAAGCCCTGAACCTCCCTCCTGAGCATCCGGCCAGGGACATGCAGGATTCTCTCTATATTTCCGACTCCATTCTGCTGCGTACCCATACATCGCCTCTCCAGGTCCGGACGATGCTCGCCCGTAAGCCGCCTCTCGGGATCATTGCTCCGGGAAAGGTTTACCGCCGGGACTCGGACCTCACCCACACGCCCATGTTCCACCAGATCGAAGGACTTCTGGTGGATACGCGGGTCACCCTGGCCGATCTGCGCGGCACCCTGACGGCCTTCGTGCGGAGCATTTTCGGAAGCGGCACCAGAGTCCGTTTCCGGCCCAGCTTTTTTCCGTTCACCGAACCCAGCGCGGAGGTGGACATGAGCTGCGTCATCTGCGGCGGCCGGGGGCGGACGGACGGCCAGCCATGCCGGGTCTGCAAGGAGACGGGCTGGGTCGAAATCCTGGGATGCGGCATGGTCGACCCGGCCGTGTTTCTCAAGGTCGGCTACGATCCGGACGCCTGTACCGGCTTTGCCTTCGGCATGGGCGTGGAGCGCATTGCCATGCTGAAATACGGCATCGGCGACCTGCGCATGTTTTTCGAGAACGATTTGCGCTTCCTCGGGCAATTCGCCTGAACGACAAGGTGAGATCATGCTTCTCAGTCTGAACTGGCTGCGGGAATTCGTACCTTACACGGGCGGAGTCCAGGCCCTGGCCGACAAATTGACCATGCTGGGCCTCGAAGTAGAGGAAATCCGCGATCCTTTTGCCGGTATCGCGGGGATCGTGGTGGGACACGTCGTGGAATGCGGCCCCCATCCGTCCTCGGATCATCTTTCGGTATGCAGGGTGGATATCGGCACCTCGGAATGTCTCGATATCGTCTGCGGCGCCCCCAATGTGGCCAGAGGGCAGAATGTGGCGGTGGCTCCCGTGGGCACGGTCATGCCCGGCGGGCTGGAGATTAAAAAAGCCAAACTGCGCGGCCAGCCGTCCCACGGCATGATCTGCTCCGAGCGAGAGCTGGGGCTGGGCGAGGGGCACGACGGCATCATGGTGCTGGATTCTTCCCTGGTTCCGGGTACTTCGCTGACCCGGGCGCTCGATCTGGAACGCGTCGTGCTCGATGTCAGCGTCACGCCCAACCGGGCGGACTGTCTGTCCGTACTGGGACTGGCCAGGGAAGTGGCCGCCGCTTTCGGGCTGCCCCTGAACCCGCCCCCGGCCGAACTGACGGAAGACGGCGAGCCTTTCGCGACTTTCACCATCGAAACACGCGCCGATCTGTGCCCTTTGTATCAGGCTCGGCTGATCCGCGGCGTCAGGGTCGCCCCCAGTCCGGCCTGGCTGCGCTACCGTCTGCTGGCCGTGGGAATGCGGCCCATCAACAATATCGTGGATGTGACCAACCACATACTCATGGAGTGCGGGCAACCCCTGCACGCCTTTGACCGCGACCGCCTGCGCGGCAACTGCATCCGGGTGGCCACAGCCAGGCCGGACATGCAGTTTACCACGCTGGACGGTCAGGACCGCTCACTTACGGAAAACGACCTGCTCATCTGGGATCAGGAGCGGCCGGTGGCCCTGGCCGGAGTCATGGGCGGGGCCAATTCCGAGATCACCGCGGACAGCACTGCGGTTCTTCTGGAATCGGCGGTATTCAATCCGGTTTCGGTGCGCAAAACCGCGCGGCGGCTGGGCCTCTCCAGTGAGGCGTCCTACCGGTTCGAACGGGGTGTGGACCAGATGGGCAACACCTACGCCATGAACCGGGCCGCGGCGCTCATGGCCGAACTGTCCGGCGGCCGGGTGGCTCCCGGCGTGGTCCGCTCCGAGCCCCGGCCCTTTGCCCCGAAAATCATTTCCTTTACTCCGGCCAAGGCCAGCCGCCTCCTCGGACAGGACATGGAGCCGCAATTCTGCCGGAACGCCCTGACCAGTCTGGGTTGCACGGTAGAGGGCCAGGACGAAACGTGGACGGTCACGGCCCCGTCCTTCCGCCTGGACCTGGAGCGGGAAGTGGACCTCATCGAAGAAGTGGCCCGCATGTACGGCATGGACCGCATTGAACCCGCTCTGCCAGTGGTCCGCAAGTGTCTGGAAGATCTGGACAAGGCCGACCCGGCCTTCATCTTTCTGCAGCGGGTCCGGGACTGGGGGCGCGGAGCGGGGCTGACCGAAGTGATCAACTACAGTTTCGTGGGCGGGGCCGATCTGGACCGCTGCGGCCTGCCCGCCGAAAACCGCGTGCATATCCGCAATCCTCTGAGCGAAGAAATGAACGTGCTGCGTACGGACCTCGCGCCGGGCCTGCTCAACTCCCTGCGCCACAATATCAGTCAGGACAACGTGCGGGTGCGGATTTTCGAAATAGCGCACACTTTTGTGCCGGACGCGGCCAGCGATACCGGAGTGCGGGAAAACAACCGTCTGGCCTTGCTGCTCCACGGCGGGCGCTTTCCGGGCCGCTACCCCTACCCTGAGGGGCACAGCGGCTTTGCCGACATGAAAGGGTTGGTGGAACACCTTTTGCTTTCCTTGGGCATTGTCCGCCCGCAGTTCCAGCGCACCGGCGAGCATCCCTATCTGAGTCCGGCCGTATCCGTGCTGGCGCATGACGCCGCCGTAGGCAAACTGGGCAGGATCCGGGACGATCTGGCCAATTCCTGTCTGGCCAGAAACGAAATCTGGTATGTGGATGTGGATCTCGATCTGCTGACGGGCATGTGCGGCCAGCCCGCTTTCCGCCCCATTCCCAGATTTCCCGTGATCCGGCGGGACATGACTCTGGCCGTACCGTTTCATCTCGCCATCGGTGCCATCATGGACACTGTCAGGGAGTTCAGCGAACCCCTGCTCGAAGATGTCTTTCTGGTGGACGTGTACGCGCCGGACGGGCAGGATGAACGCAATCTGTCCTTCCGTTTCGTCTACCGGCATCCGGAGCGGACCCTCAAGGACAAGGAAGTGGACAAGGCCAACAGCCGGTTGGGCCAGTATCTGACGGAGCGGCTGCCCGTGCGTTTTCCCTGACGGACGGAAGCGGCCGGGAGGAAACGGCACCCGTGAGCCCTGCCGCAGAGAAAAGATTCCGCATCGGCCATGTGGCCAAACACCTTGGCGTGGAACCCTATGTGCTGCGCTTCTGGGAGGAGGAATTTCCTCAGGCCGCGGCCGCGAGGACGGCCAAGGGGCAGAGATACTATACCGAGCGGCATGTGCGCATGCTGGAACGCATCCGCCACCTGCTTTACGAGGAAAAGCTGACCATCAGGGGCGCCCGCCAGAAGCTCGAAAACCTGGAAGCTCTGCGCGGGCCGCTGGAGATCATCAGATCCGAACTGGAGGAGATACGCAGATTGTTGGCAGAAAAACCCTGATCTGGCTTCGGATCAGGGTTTTTTCCAGTATAAGTCACACATTCCGGCAGACGCGGCAGAACCGCATGATGCATTGACGACACTTCATTCTGCGATGTCCTCATGGTAAACGAATGCCGCGTTGATCGAATTTCGAAAATTTTGTAGTAGAACTTTTCGATTGTAAGGTAGATACTTTTTCCATTGAGCGCATGGAAAGTCTGCTCACGAAAATTGACAACTGGTTACTGTACGGCGCATCCTTTTTTCCGGTCGATGCGTCGGAAACCGGGCCGATTATTACCGGGGACAAGGCCACGCCGCGACTTAGCCCGGCCAACCCGTCCGGAGATAGGCTCGAACGCCGGAACCTGTTCCGCAGTTCGCGGGAAAAGTGCGTGAGGACAAGCCGTTTCGGTGGCGCATACCGCAGGGAACCGGGCTTTTACCTCGCCCGCCCATGGCCGAAGGAGAACTGAATGCCGCCAGAACCAAGGCAGAACAAACCCGCCCCCAACCCCATCATCCTTTTGCTGCTTCGGGAGGGAGTGCTCACCAAGCAGCAGGTTGAATATGCGCAACGTGTCGCCTCCAAGCTGCACGATGTGCGGTCTCTGTGTGAGATCGCGGAAGAACTCGGCTATGTGACGGAGGAGCAGCTTCAGGGCATCGTCAGGAAGTACCAGGGAGAACTGCGCATCGGCGACCTGCTGAACGGTCTGGGGTACCTGTCCGACGAACACTTGGCCCAGGCTCTGGAACTGCAGAAGAAAAGCGCGCCCAAACAGAAGCTCGGAGACATACTGATCCAGCACAGGTTTCTCTCCGATGAAAAGCTGACGGAAATTCTGGCCCTGCAGCTCGGCCTGCCCATTATCGATCTGGTGTCCGCAGAGCCGGAACCCGCACTTCTGGCCAAAGCGCCCACGGAATACTACGAGCAGTACCGCTTCATCCCCTACGATTACAGGCCGGACGGAACGCCGCGGCTGGCCTTCGCCGACCCTCTGGACCAGCGCAATATTTCCGCGGCCAAGGACTATTTCGGCCAGGACATAGAGATCTGCATCACACGTCTCAGCCAGCTCAACGAAATCCTGGCCCAGCGCAAAGAAGCCGCAGCCATGAGCACCGAGACGGACCCCAACAAGGTCAATGTCGTTGAAATCGCCAACGCCATCATTCTGAGCGCCATACGCAGGGAAGCCAGCGACATCCATGTGGAGCCCATGGCCGACAAGATCCGGGTCCGGTTCCGGGCGGACGGCGTCATGATCCACTTCCGCGACTACCCCATCAGCGCCATCTCGCCCCTGGTCAGCCGGTTCAAGATCATGTGCGGGGCCGACATCGCGGAAAAGCGCAGGCACCAGGACGGCCGCCTCATTTTCAATCACATGGGCGTGCAGATGGACCTGCGCATGTCCTTTTATGTGACGGTGTACGGCGAACAGGTGGTCATGCGGCTTCTGAAGAATCAGGAGGAGCTGCTGCCCATCGACAAGCTGGGGATGCTCCCGCGCATGCTGGAGCGTTTCATGGAGGACGTGCTGGATGCGCCTTCCGGGGTCATGATGGTCACCGGCCCCACAGGATCGGGAAAGTCCACCAACGTCTACAGCTGCATCAATTATCTGAACCGTCCCGACGTCAGCATCATCACGGCCGAAGATCCTGTGGAGTACAAGATACGGGGCGTGGCGCAGTGCTCCATCATGCCCAGCATCGGCCTGACCTTCGAGGAAACCCTGAAGCATATCGTGCGCCAGGATCCGGATATCGTGGTCATCGGCGAGATCCGCGACAACTTCTCGGCAGGCATGTGTATCCAGACAGCTCTGACCGGCCACAAGGTTCTGACCACCTTCCACACCGAGGACAGCATCGGCGCTCTGGTCCGTCTGCTGGACATGGACATCGAGCCCTTTCTGGTCTCTTCCACTGTGGGCTGCATCGTGGCCCAGCGTCTGGTCCGCCGTCTCTGCCCGCACTGCTCCGTGCCCTGCCCGCCGGAGGTGAGCCAGCTCCGCCGGCTGGGCTGCACCCACGCCGATCTGGCCGGAGGAGACTTCCGCAAGGGGAGAGGCTGCAACGAGTGCCGGCACACCGGATACCGGGGACGTGTGGCTGTTTTCGAGATGCTCATTCCCGACGTCCATATCCGGGACGCGGTGCTGAAACGCAAGACAACGCACGAGCTGCGCCAGCTCAGTCTGGAAAAGGCAGGAATGGTCACGCTGATGGAAGACGGCATCACCAAGGCCGGCATCGGCTGGACCACGCTGGATGAAGTCCTGCGCACATTGCCCAGAGTCCACAAGCCCCGCCCGCTGGCCGAACTGCGGCGCATACTGGGAGCCTAGGCATGTTCGAAATTTCTTCCATCGATGAACGGATACAGGAATATCTGGAAGAACCGGCCTGGAACCTGCCCGTGTTCGACCGGGGAGCCCGTCTCGTGCAGCAGGAAGCGTCCAAGCCCAACCCGAATGCGGAAAAGCTCACCCAGTGCATCCTTCAGGATCAGGTTCTTACCGCCGAGGTATTGAGCCTTGCCAACGCCCCGTTCTTTCACGGGATAAAAAAGGTCGAACACATTCAGGAAGTACTGGCCCGCGTGGGGCTGCGCGGAGTGCTCGACTGCGTGACAACGGCCATCCACCGCAAGGCCAGCAATACCAAAAGCTCCTTCGTACAGCAGTACATGACCAATCTGTGGAAGCACTCCGCGGCCTGCGCTTACGGCACCCAATGGCTGGTCAGACGCTGCGGGTGGGAAGAACTGATCGTGGAGGCCTACATTGCCGGTCTGCTGCACGACGTGGGCAAGCTGCTGGTCCTGAAGGCCATCATCTCCGTCATGGAAAAGGATAAGAACACCATCCGGCTGACCAAAATCGTGGCCGACGAATTTCTGGACGCTTTGCACACGGAGTACGGATCCAAGCTGCTCAGAAAATGGAATCTGCCCGAAATCTATTGCGAAATCTGCCAGGAACATCACCAGGCGCGTTACGACACGTCCAACATACTGCTCGTGGCCGTGCGTCTGGCCAATAGCGCCTGCAGCAAACTCGGTTTCGGCGTGCGGGAAGACCGGGAGATACAGCTCGAGACATCCCTCGAAGCGAGCGTGCTGGGCCTTTCCGATATCACCCTGGCGGAGCTGGAAATCGCGCTGGAAGATTATATCGCCCGAAATACCTGAGCCGCTCATCGGCGGCACAAAAATCCAGGAGGCCCGTCATGAAACTGGCTGCGCGCATCACACGGATCAAACCGTCCGCGACGCTGGCGGTCAACACCAAGGCTCAGGAACTGCGCGCCGCGGGACGCAAGGTGGTCAGTCTGGCCGTGGGCGAACCCGATTTCCCCACTCCCGCGCACATTCGTGAAGCGGCCCGGGCGGCCATGGATCAGGGTCAGACCAGATACACCGCCGTGCCGGGCATTCCGGAACTACGCACGGCGGTGGCCGGCTATTTCCACTCGTTCTACGGTGTCACGGCGGCCATGGAGAACGTGATCGTCACCAACGGCGGCAAACAGAGCCTGTACAATCTGTTTCAGGTGCTGCTCGACCCCGGCGACGAGGTGATCATCCCCGCTCCATACTGGGTCAGCTACCCGGCCATGGTGCAGCTGGCCGACGGCGTCAGCGTCTTCGTGCCCACGGAACCCGAGGCAAACTTTCTGGCCACCGTGGAACAGCTGGAAGCGGCCCGCACATCCCGCACCCGCTGCCTGATTCTGAACACCCCGGCCAATCCCACGGGCTGCCACTACACCCAGGCCCAGCTTGACGCCATTGCGGCGTGGGCCGTGGAAAAAGACGTATTCGTCATCGCCGACGAAATATACGACCGTCTGGTTTACGCCCCGGCCGAACCCGCGTCCCTTTCCTCGTGGTGGGAGCGCCATCCGGAGCATTTTGCCGTGGTCAACGGGCTGGCCAAAACCTTTGCCATGACCGGATGGCGGGTCGGCTATACTCTGGCCGACGAAACCCTGATCAAGGCCATGACCAAAATCCAGGGACAATCCACGTCCAATATCTGCTCCATCGCCCAGTACGCCGGGCTGGCGGCCCTGACCGGCAGCTGGGATATCCTGGATTCTATGCGCGAAGCCTTTGCCCGCCGCCGCGATCTGGGGCTGGCCGTGATCCGCGGCTGGGATGGCGTGATCTGTCCCAAACCGACGGGCGCGTTCTACCTGTTCCCCAAGATGGACACCTGGTATTCCGCCGCCGTTCCGGACTCCACGGCCCTGTGTGAATATCTGCTGGAAGAAGCAGGCGTGGCGCTGGTACCGGGGCAGGCTTTCGGCGACGACCGGTGCATCCGCATCTCCTGTGCTCTGGATGATGCCACTCTGAGCCAAGC
>JAUMXF010000142.1 GCA_030529235.1 Pseudomonadota bacterium | reverse complement strand
AAATCCATGGTGCCGGGGGACAGAATTGAACTGCCGACACGGGGATTTTCAGTCCCCTGCTCTACCGACTGAGCTACCCCGGCACGACGGAAGAACAACCCATAGTGGGGACGGCTCCTTTTGGCAAGAAAAAATATCCGTGGAAGCCGTGGAGACGCCCGCCAGCTGAAAGAGAGGGTATTGAGCGCGACGCGCAGGCTCAGGCCTTGGTGGGAATGTTGTACTTTTTGAGCTTGTACTGGAGCAGGCTCTTGGACACGTTCAGCAATTCGGCCGTTTTGACCTGCACGAAACCGCTGTGCACCATGGCCCGGCGGATAAGCGCGGCCTCGATCTTTTCCAGAGTGTCCGGAAGATTGATCCTGAGAGGCAACAGGTCCACGGCGCTCTTGTACTGCGTGTCCTCATCGCGCAGCTCCGGGGGCAGGTCGTCCACATCGATGACGTCGCGGGTGGTCAGAACCACGCAGCGTTCGATGACATTTTCCAGCTGCCGCACATTGCCCGGCCATTCGTAAGCCGAGAGATAATCCACGGCGCCGGGCGTGAATCCCTGTACCTGGCGGCTGTTTTCCTGGGAAAATCTGCGCAGAAAGTGGCCGGCCAGAATGGGGATGTCCTCCCGCCGCTCGCGCAGAGGCGGCAGATGGATATTAACGACATTCAGCCGGTAGAACAGATCTTCCCGGAAGCGACCGGCCGCGATTTCTTCCTGCAGATTCTTGTTGGTGGCCGCCACCAGCCGGAAATCCACGGCAATGGTTTCCGTCCCTCCCACCCGTTCGATCACCCGCTCCTGCAGCACGCGCAGCAGCTTGACCTGCAGTTCCGGCGACAGCTCGCCGATCTCATCCAGAAAAAGAGTTCCGCCCTGAGCCAGTTCGAACCGGCCGCGCTTGAGGGCCACGGCCCCGGTGAAGGAACCTTTCTCATGTCCGAACAGCTCGCTTTCCAGCAGCCCCGTGCTCAGGGACATGCAGTTGACGGAAATGAAAGGCATTTCCTTCCGATCCGAGGCGATATGCAACGCCCTGGCCACCAGCTCCTTGCCCGTGCCCGACTCGCCGGTGACCAGCACGGTGCTGCGGGAAGGCGCGACCCGTCCGGCCAGGGCCAGCACATCCTGAATGGCCTTGGAATTGCCCACGATGGCGTCCTTGCCGAATTTCTCGGCCAGACTTTCGCGCAGCAGGCGGTTCTGGCGCTCGGCATGAGAAAGCTTCAGGGCCTTGCGCACGGACAGCAGAATATCGTCGTTGGCGAAAGGCTTGGTGATGTAGTCGAACGCGCCGCTTTTCATGGCTTCCACGGCCCGGTCGATGGTGCCGAAGGCGGTCATGATCATGACCGGAATATGCGGATGATTCCTGCGCACATGCTCCAGCACATCCTGTCCGCTCATGCCGGGCATCTTCATATCCGTGATGACCACATCCACTTCAGACTCGTCCAGGTAGGCCAGAGCCATGGCCGGATTGCTCAGGGCCGTCACGGTATAGCCTTCCTCTTCCAGGAGAGCCTCCAGGATGAGCAGGTAGTTTTTTTCGTCGTCGATGATCAGAATCTGGCTGCCCATTTCAATCCCCATTCTGTTGCACCCCTCCGTCCTGATCCGCTTCCGGAACCGTCCCGGAGGCGGCGGGAGCGGGTTCGGCGAAAACGACAAGCACTTCACCCCCGCCGTCCGGGGCGTTGCGCAGTATCATCTCCGCGCCGTGGCTCTGGAAGATGGAGCTCGTGATGGCCAGGCCCAGCCCTGTGCCCGTTTCCTTGGTGGTGAAAAAAGGCTCCGTGTATCTGTCCTGGAGCTTCGGGTCGAAGCCCGATCCGGAATCCCGCACCAGCAGGGCCTTGCGGCCATCATAGCTCTGACCCAGAATGCGTACCTCGCCGGATTGCCCGCAGGCCTGCACGGCATTGCTGATCAGATTGTAAAGCCCCCGGTAGAGCAGATCCCGGTCTCCCCGGACCGTATACCCTGCAGGCAGTTCGCAGGTTACCCCCACCGCGTTTCCACAGCCTTCCTGGGTCAGAAAACCCACGGCATTGCGCGCGATTTTTTCCAGATCCACATCTTCCAGAGCCGGCTGCCGGGGCCGGGCATAATCCAGAAAATCATTGACCGTCTGACTCAACCGTTTGGATTCATGGAAGATGGCTTCCAGAATCCTGCGGCGTGAGCCGCCCTGGTCCTGCTCCCGTTTCAGCAAAAGCTCCGCGCTGCTGCGGATGATTCCCAGAGGATTCCGGATCTCGTGGGCGATGCTGGCCACCATGCGCCCCATGGAGGCCAGTTTTTCGTTCTGCAGCAGTTCCCGCTCCAAACGTTCCTTGTCCCGGACCCGCTCTGCCAATGCCCGGTCGGCCTTGCGGATCAGAAAGAAAATAAGAGCGTACAGAGCGGCCGATCCCAGAACGGTGGTCAGAAAGATGAGCCGCTGCAGATGCAGCACGCTTTCGTAGTCGCTGGTGATATCCTGGGAAAATTCCAGCACGCCCAGCAGAGGGCCGGGCTGCTCCCTGAATCGCAGGTCGCGTTCCGCCCGCAGAGGATGCACCGTACGCAGCACCATGTCGCCGGGCTCCAGATTCAGAGCGAAAAGCGCGTCCCACAGGCTCAGGCGGCTTTGCAGGGCAAAGGTGGGTTTTCCCTGACTGATGGCTGTCTGCACGGCCGGGCCGCCGAGAGTGGCGTTGCCGATCTGGCCGGGATCCGTGCTGAAGGCCACTGCGCGCTGTTCGTCATAGATCCGCAGGTCCAGAACATGAAAGGAATGAATGGTCGATTCGATGACCTGCTCCAGCCGGTCGTACTGCTCCTTGCGCTTGAGCTCCACCCGTCCGTAACCCAGCACGACGGGCAGAGTGAACCGCCGGTAGATCTGATGGTTCAGGTTCTCGGCCAGAAGCCGGGCAAAGGCCGTGTTCTTCTTCAGCAGGGCGCTTTTGGCATAGTTGGTTATGACCACGGACAGAACAATGCTCGATCCCAGAATCAGAACCAGAGTGCTGACGGACAGAAACTTGACCAGCTGGAAAGGATGCGCCGGATCGACGCGAAAGGGGTTGAGCTTCATGTTCGGGCCGGAAAAGATTGACGCGGCAGGATGGGGACATGCCACCCGGCCGCTTGAGGGGTCAAGA
>JAUMXF010000141.1 GCA_030529235.1 Pseudomonadota bacterium | reverse complement strand
CGGCGGCGTGGACTTCATCGCACCCGTCCCGCCCCAGGACTACGAACGCCTGCGCAAGAACGCCGACGTGAACATGGTCACCATGACCGGCAGCCGCGTCATCACCTTTCAGCTGAACCAGAAGAAAAAGCCCGAATTCGCCAATCTGAAGGTGCGCCAGGCCGTCATCGCGGCCATCGACAATGCGGGCATCGTGGCCAAACTGATGAAGGGCACGGCCACGGCGGCCCATCAGCAGGCGCCCGAGGGCTTCGACGGCTACGTGGCGGACCTGAAGCCCCGCTTCGACCTCAAAAAGGCCCGGGAGCTGATGAAGGAGGCCGGATACGAAAAGGGTTTCTCCTGCACCATGATCGCCCCCAACAACCGCTACGTGAACGACGAGAAGATCGCCGAGGCCGTGGTGTCCATGCTTTCCAAAATCGGCATCAAGGTCAGCCTGAAGACCATGCCCAAGGCCCAGTACTGGGACGAGTTCGACGCCCAGGTGGCCGACATCCAGATGATGGGCTGGCATCCGGACACGGAGGATTCGGCCAACTATTCCGAATACCTGCTCATGTGTCCCAACAAGGAAACGGGCAAGGGCCAATACAACAGCGGCAACTACTGCAACGCCAGGCTGGACGAACTGGTGAACAAGGCCAATGTCGAAACGGACAAGGAAAAGCGCAGGGCCATGCTCCAGGAAGTGGAACGCATCGCCTACGAAGATGCGGCCTACGTGCCCCTGCACTGGCAGGATCTGTCCTGGGCCACCAGGAAGAACGTGAACATCGAGCCCGTGATCAACATCATGGACTTCCCCTATCTCGGGGATCTGGTCGTGGAATGACTTGATTAGCCCATCACGTCTGTGTAAAGAAGGCGGGTTTCTCCGGGCAGGGGAAACCCGCCTTTCTGAATTCCATCCGCCATGGACGCATCATGTTTGCATTTATCATCCGTCGCGTTCTCCAGGCCATCCTGGTCATGTTCATCATCAGCTTCATCGGCTTCGCCCTGAAGCAGAACGTGGGCGACCCGGTCCGCGAGATCACCGGCATTTCCGTTTCCGCCGCCGAACGCGAGGCCATCCGCGAAAAACTGGGCCTGAACGACCCCTTTCCGGTGCAGTACGGCCGCTTTCTCAAGGGCGCGCTGCAGGGCGACATCGGCCAGTCCTTCTTCTACAAGAAACCGGCCATGGATGTCATTTTAAGCAAGGCCCCGGCCACCCTGGAGCTGGTCATGGTCAGCTCCGTGTTCATCGTCATCCTGTCCATCCCCATGGGCATCTACTGCGCCATCTATCCCAAGCGCTTCCTTTCGCGCCTGATCATGGCCATGAGCAGCATCGGCGTGTCCGTGCCGATCTTTCTCATCGCCATTCTGCTCATCTACGTCTTCGCCATCGAACTGAACTGGCTGCCCTCCTACGGCCGGGGCCAGACCGTGAACGTCTGGGGCTGGGAATCGGGCCTTCTGAGCCTGGACGGCCTGAAGCATCTGCTGCTGCCGTCCGTTTCCCTGACCGCGCTCATGCTGCCCCTTTTCGTGCGCCTCATCCGCTCGGAAATGATGGAGGTGCTCGAAACCGAGTCTGTCAAATTCGCCTGGGCCAAGGGGCTGCCGCGCCTGCGCATCTGGTTCGTGCATGCCTTCAAGAACACGCTGCTGCCCGTCATCACCGTGGGCGGCGTGCAGATCGGCACCATGATCGCCTTCACCATCCTGACGGAAACGGTCTTCCAGTGGGGCGGTCTGGGCTTTCTTTTCCTGGAGGCCGTGGAGCGCGCCGACACCTCCCTTCTGGTGGCCTATCTCATCTTCGTCGGTATCATCTTCGTGGTGGTGAACACGGTGGTCGACATCATCTACGGGCTGGTCAATCCCATGGTCCGCATCGCCGGTATGAAATAAGGACGTCCTGATGAACATCTGGCAGCGCTTCCGCTCCTCCTACTTTCTGTACAGCTTTCTGCGCGACCCCGTGGCCATGGGCAGCTTCGCCATCCTGACCGTTCTGACCCTGTCCGCCTTCGGCGCGCCGGTCATCGCCCCGCACAACCCCTACGACACCACCACCATCAACATCATGGACGCGGAACTGCCGCCCATGTGGATGGACGGCGCGGAGTCCGTCTTCCCGCTGGGCACCGACGCCCAGGGCCGGGACATGCTCAGCACCATGCTCTACGGCATGCGCATTTCTCTTATCATCGGCGTCTGCGCCGTGGCCCTGCAGGCGGCCATCGGCGTGGTGCTGGGGCTCATCGCGGGCTACAGGGGCGGGAGGATCGACAATTTCCTGATGCGTCTGGCCGACGTGCAGCTCAGCTTCTCCACCCTGATGGTGGCCATTTTCCTGTCCGCCATCTTTCAGGCCATCTTCGGCGTGGCCGCCTTCGAGAACATGGCCGTGCCCTTTCTGGTGCTGGTCATCGGCATCGCCGAATGGCCGCAGTACGCGCGCACCGTGCGGGCCTCGGTGCTGGCCGAGAAAAAGAAGGAATATGTGGAAGCGGCCCGGGTCATCGGCCTGCCCTCGGGCCGGATCATGTGGCGGCACATCCTGCCCAACACCATGTCTCCCCTCATGGTGCTGTCCACGGTGCAGGTGGCCCACGCCATCATGAGCGAGGCCGCCCTGTCCTTTCTGGGCCTGGGCATGCCCATCACCAAACCGTCCCTGGGCTCCCTCATCAACTCCGGCTTCGAATACATCTTCAGCGGCGCGTGGTGGATCACCACATTTCCGGGAGTCCTGCTGGTGGTCCTCATTCTGGTCATCAATCTGCTGGGCGACTGGGTGCAGGACGTTCTCAACCCCAAACTGTACAAGGGCTGAGCATGACGAAACTTCTGGCTGTCCAGGATCTGGTGGTCAAATTCCGCCTGCGCTCGGGCGATCTCACGGCCCTGAACGGCATCAATTTCTCGCTGGAAGCGGGCGAGCGCATGGGGCTGGTGGGCGAGTCGGGCGCGGGCAAATCCGTGGCCGGATTCTCCATCATCAATCTCATCAGCAAGCCGGGCTACATCGCCTCGGGACGGGTGCTGTTCGAGGGGCAGGAGATCAGCAGCTACCCCCTGGAACAGATGCGCGGCATCCGCGGCAACCGCATCAGCATCATTTTTCAGGACCCCATGATGACCCTGAACCCGGTGCTGACCATCGGCACCCAGATGGTGGAAACCATCCGGGCCCACAACGGCAGGATAACGACGGCCCACGCCCGGGAAATCGCCCTGGAGAAGCTTCAGAAGGTGTACATCTCCTCTCCCGGCAAACGTCTGGACCAGTACCCGCACGAACTGTCGGGCGGCATGCGGCAACGGGTGGTCATCGCCATTTCCCTTCTGACCAACCCCAGCCTGATCATCGCCGACGAACCCACCACGGCTCTGGACGTGACCATTCAGGCCGAGGTCATGGCCCTGCTC
>JAUMXF010000140.1 GCA_030529235.1 Pseudomonadota bacterium | reverse complement strand
GCCGGAGGTCAGCGGGGCGGCGTCCTTGACGCCTGATATCAATTTGCCTATGCGTGACTTCTTTTATTTTGCACAGGACTTCGCATATGTTCGACAGCTTGTCCGACCGGCTGGAATCGGTCTTCAGAAAATTGCGCGGGCACGGCCGCCTCGATGAGAACAACATTCAGGAAGGTCTGCGTGAAGTGCGCATGGCCCTTCTGGAAGCCGACGTCAATTTCAAGGTGGTCAGGGAGTTCATCGAACGGGTCCGGGAACGTGCTCTGGGCCAGAATGTGCTGGCGAGTCTCACTCCCGGACAGCAGGTGGTGAAGATCGTCCACGAAGAACTGATCGAACTTCTGGGTGGAGAAAGCAGCGTTCTGGAATTCAAGGGCAAGCCGCCTTACGTGATCATGATGGCCGGGTTGCAGGGCTCGGGCAAGACGACATCCTCCGCCAAACTGGCTCTGTATCTGCGCCGCCAGAAATATACGCCGTATCTGGTCCCGGCGGACGTATACCGTCCGGCGGCCATCGACCAGTTGCAGAAGCTCGGCGCGGAGCTGGGCATTCCGGTCTATCCGTCCACTGTGGAGATGAATCCGGTGGACATCTGCGTCGCGGCTCTGCGTGAGGCCGAGCTCAAAGGCTGCTCGGTGGTGCTGCTGGACACCGCAGGGCGTTTGCACATCGACGAACCTTTGATGCAGGAGCTCGCCGGCATCAAGGAAAAATGCCGGCCGCATGAAATTCTGTTCGTGGCCGACGCCATGACCGGCCAGGATGCCGTGACCGTGGCCGAGAAATTCGACGAAGCCTTGGACATCACCGGCGTGGTGCTGACCAAGATGGACGGCGACGCCCGTGGCGGCGCGGCCCTGTCGGTGAAGGCCATTACGGGCAAGCCTCTCAAGTTTGTGGGTATGGGCGAGAAGCTGAGCGAGCTGGAGGTTTTTCATCCGGACCGCATTGCCTCCCGCATCCTGGGCATGGGCGATGTGCTCACGCTCATCGAGAAGGCGCAGTCCACCATTGACGCCAAGGAAGCCGAGGCTCTGGAGAAGAAATTCCGCAAGGCGGAGTTCGACCTCGAAGACTTCCGTACGCAGATGCGCCGCATCAGAAAGCTCGGTTCCCTCGAGGGCATCATGAAGCTCATTCCCGGCATGGGGCAGATCCGCAAACAGTTGCAGGATGTGCAGATGCCGGAAAAGGAACTGTCCCGGATCGAGTCCATGATCAATTCCATGACCATGGAGGAGCGGCGCAGTCCGAAGATCATCAATACGAGCCGCAAGGAGCGTATTGCCCGGGGCAGTGGCAACAGCGTGGCGGAGCTCAATCAACTGCTCAAGAACTTCGAGCAGATGCAGAAGATGATGAAGAAAATGGCCGGAGGAAAGATGCCGTCCATGCCCCAGGGCGCACGCATGCCGGGAGGACTGCCCGGAGGGGGGATGCCCGCTCCATCTGCCGGCCGGTCGGCCGCGGATCTGGCCAGGATCAGGGAAAAGCGCAAGAAGGCCAAGAAACAACGCAGGAAAAAATAGGCGACGATCGGGTAACGATCCATACGCCGTACATTACAGTTCAGGGAGAATATCACATGGCTTTGAAACTCAGACTGACCCGCATGGGCTCCAAGAAGAAACCGTTCTACCGCATCGTGGCCGTGAACAGCGAATCCCGCCGCGACGGCCGGGCTCTCGATTATGTCGGGTACTACAACCCCATGACCAAGCCTGCCGACATCAAGATCGATCAGGAAAAGATCAAGGTCTGGATGGAGCGGGGCGCGCATCCCTCGGATACCGTCCGTTCCCTGCTCAAGCAGGCAGGCTTTGCCGGTTAGTTCCGCCGGCGGTTTCTGTGTTCGCCGTGCCTGCTGAAGGTGCCCCATGCCCAAGGAGCTGATTGAATACATCGCCAGAGCCCTGGTGGACAACCCGGATGGGGTGCTTGTCACCGAGACTCCCAGCGAACAGACTGCCGTGATCGAACTCAAGGTCGCCAAGGAGGACCTGGGTAAGGTCATCGGCAAGCAGGGCCGTACAGTCAGAGCCATGCGCACCTTGCTGAGTGCGGCCAGGGGCGGACCAGGGAAGCGTCCGGTGCTGGAGATTCTGGAATAGCATGTCCGGTCCGCGCCGGGAGTCGGCCCGGCTGGTGCAGGTGGGCCGGGTGCTTAAGCCTCACGGTCTCAGGGGGGAGCTTTGCGTGGAAATCCACGCGGGCTCCCCGTTCCTCTTTGAAGGGATTTCGCGTGTCTATCTGGAGCTTCCCGGCAAGAAAGCCAGACCATGCGTTCTTGAGGCCTGGAGGCCGCACCGGGAACGCGTCTTGATACTGGTGGACCGCTGTCAGGGCAGGGATCAGGCCGAAATGTTGCGAGGGGCTCTGGTCTTGGTGCGCGAGCGTGATCTGCCCGACACGGATGAAGACGGACTTTGGCCCGAGGATATTCTGGGCCTGCCGGTGGTCCGCCCTGACGGTGGCCGGATAGGTGTGCTGGAAGACATGGGGGACATGGCGGGGCAGGAAATCTGGTTTGTACGCGACGAAGCCGGAAATGAAATCCTGCTGCCCGCGGTGGAGGAGATCGTGGTGGAAATCGATCTGGAGCAGGGACTGATCAGGGTGGACCCGCCCGGCGGCCTGGTCGAGCTGTATCAGAATCAGAACGGATAGCCCCGAAGACGGCGGGCATTTGCATCCACTGCGAACCAGACGGCCATGCGGTTTTCCATCATCAGTATTTTTCCGGAATTTTTCGAGTCCCCCCTGTCCTGCGGCCTGTTGTCCAAAGCCGTGGATAAAGGGCTGATCAGTTTCCAGTTCATCAATCCGCGTCATTATTCCACGGACAAACACCATAATGTGGATGACCGCCCTTACGGCGGCGGACCGGGAATGGTCATGGCCGTGGAACCGCTGCGCCGGGCTCTGGAAACGCTGCCTCCGTCGGCGCGTATCCTCATGCTGAGTCCCAAGGGCCGTCCTCTGACCCAGAAACTGGCCAGAGAACTGGCTGCGGAAAAGGAACTGGCACTTTTATGCGGGCGCTACGAAGGTGTGGACGCCCGGCTGGAGGAGCTGTGCACCGTGGAGCCCGTTTCCGTGGGGGATTTCGTCCTGAACGGAGGAGAAAGCGGCGCTCTGTGTCTGATAGAGGCCGTGAGCCGTCTGGTGCCGGACTTCATGGGCCGGGACGAAAGCGCGGACGAGGAGAGCTTCAGCTCCGGACTGCTGGAATATCCGCACTACACCAGACCCGAAGAATACGAGGGCTTGGCTGTACCCGAAGTGCTGTCTTCGGGACACCATGGCCGGATCGCGGCCTGGCGGCGGGAGAAAAGTCTGGAAACCACGCTGGCCCTGCGGCCGGACATGCTGGACGCCGCACTTCTGACCGACTGGGATATCCGCCATCTGCGGAGCATCGAGCGCGTCC
>JAUMXF010000023.1:25606-27706 GCA_030529235.1 Pseudomonadota bacterium | reverse complement strand
GTGCGGAATACACGGAGCCGTCAAGCACGATGGCCAGACGCTTCTTCACATTGGCCCCGGTCACTTCCTCGAACACGCGCGCACCGCGCGCATTGAAAGACATGCCCACATAAGCCTGGCCGTACGAATCGAACTGCACATTGGCGTCGGTGATGTACTCGCCCGTGAGCACCGCTTCCGACCTGACCACGATGGGCGTGCTGATCTCCGTCCCGCCCCGCCTGGACTGCATCTGCATCAGCTCGCTTCCGGGAGGCACCTGACCGGCCGCGGCGGCCTGAACATCCGCCCCCTCGTCCACCAGCTTGAACTCCAGATGCGCGGTGCGCCCGATGATGCTGATGGCCCGCTTGGGGTCGTTCAGACCGGGAAGCTGCACGATGATTCGGTTGTCCTGCTGCTTGCGGATGTCCGGCTCGGCCACGCCGAACTGGTCGATGCGGTTTCTGATGGTCTTCAGGGCCTGATCCATGGTCAGACCTTCGAGATATTTGGCATGCTCGTCCGTCACTTCCAGCGTGTACTTGAGCTGGCCGTTACCGGCCTCTTCCCGCGATCTGACTTCCATACTACTGAAACGCCCACGCAGCAGGTCATCCAGTTCCTTCTGCTGTTCCGCCTTGAGCAGGACAAATTCAAGCTGCCGCGTTCCCACCGCCTTGGGCCGCAAAATAGTGATCTTCTTCTCCCTGGCCTCGGCCCGGATATCCTGGCCCATGCTGGTCACGGCATTGACCAGAGCCGTGTCCAGATCCACGCCCAGAGTCAGATGGATGCCGCCTTTCAGATCCAGCCCCAGACTGATCTCCTGCGACGGCAGGAGCGCGCCCAGAGAAGAATCGCGAACCGCTGGAACCGAAGGCAGAAAATACACCAGAGCCACAAGCACCACCGCGGCGGCAAGGATCGCCCTCCAACGCAAACTACCCATGAGTGTCTTCCTTATCCAAAATCAGTCAACAGGTTGCATATCGTAAGCCGCCCGGCCGGAGATCCGGGCGCGGACGACAAAGCATTCGGGAACCGCTTCGCGGAAAATCCCGGAAGGAAGCTATTTCTTCTTGTCCTTGTCTTTGTCCCTGGCCTTGTCCCCTTCAGGGGACAGCTTCCCGGAAATAAAAGCCCGGCCGACCTGCACCTGAACATTGTTTCCCAGGTCGATGGTCAGCACGTCTTCCCTGGCTTCCACCACCCGGCCGTAAAGCCCGCCCGCCGTGACCACGCGGTCTCCGCGGCCCAGGGCATCCAGCATCTGCCTGTGCTCCTTCTGCTTTTTCTGCTGCGGACGGATGAGCAGAAAATAGAAGATCACAAACATCAAAATGAGCGGCATAAACGTCATGAGCGGTCCGCCGGGCTGCGCGCCCGCATCGGCCGGGGCCTGTCCCATGGCATGGGCGATATCGGCAAAAAACATGTCTTCCTCCGTAAAGTGGTGTCGCAAGTAGCCCGCTTGGCTACCCCGGAATAGTACGCAATTCAAGGGTAAAAGAATTCAGCCGGCCAAAATTTCCCGGTACTCGTCCACTTCCTCCCGGGCGCGCGAAACGGCGGCCCGGTGTTCCTCCGTGCGGGCCAGGGCTTCGGCCTTCTCCAGATGAAACGCGTATTTTCTGAACTGCCTCCTGTAGGCAAAGGCTTTGGCGTAATTCAGATGGGCCTCGAACTGCATGCCCTGGGCGGCCTGCTGGCGGCCCAGATTTTCCAGCACTTCAGCGTCTCTGGGCACGGCCCTGGCCACGCGCTCCAGAGCCCCGATGGCCGCCGCGTGATTTCCCTGCTCGCCCATAGCCCTGGCGTAAAAAAACAGGGCGAAAAGATCGTCCGGCGCGCGCAAAACCGCCTCCTGCAGAGCCTGAGCGGCATCCCGCAAGGCCCCGTACTCGAAGGCGAACCGTCCGTATTCGCGCTTCCACAACGCGTCATCCCCGCCGCAGGCCAGCGCCTTCCCGAAGCCGGCTCTGGCCGCCTCGCTCTGCTTCAGGCGGCTGCGTGCGATGGCCTCGCCCAGAAAAGCGGTGCAGGCAGGATATGGATGGGATTCGGCGGAAAAGACGGCGATGGCTGTATTGGGATCCGTATACCAGGCCAGCACCAGGG
>JAUMXF010000023.1:0-25596 GCA_030529235.1 Pseudomonadota bacterium | reverse complement strand
CCTTGGACCGCAAAAACGCGGCGTTATCCGACGCGCGCTCCCTGACGGACAGCGGCAGGCGGGCGATGCGCTCCTGCATGTACACCACGCGCTCGTCCATGCCCGGATGTGTGGTCAGGTACGAGGGAACGTTTCCCCCGCCGCCCAGCCACTGCAGTTTGCGGATCTTCTCGAAAGCACCGACCATGCCCCGAGGGGAAAAACCCGCCGCGACGAGAAAATCCAGACCGTACTGGTCCGCCTCCCGCTCGTTCTGGCGGGAATACTGCAATTGCAGGGCGCGCGAACCGGCCATGGCGCCTATGGCCAGGGCTTCGCCGCCGTCTCCCCTGGTCTGGGAGCCAACCAGCACCCCGGCCAGAATGCCCAGCAGGGAGCCCGCGCCGATAAGCTGATTTTTTTCGATGGATTTGGCGATATGCCGCTCGGAAACGTGGGCCAGTTCATGGGCGATGACGCTGGCCAGCTCGTCTTCCCCGTCCAGATTGGCCATCAGACCGGTGAAGACGGTGATATGCCCGGCCGCGGAAGCGAAGGCGTTCATGGAACCGTTTCTGACCACGGTCACCTTGATGGGAAAGGGCTGCGGCGGCATGGCCGCCACCAGCCGGTCCACCAGAGAGCGCACGTAGCCGGTGATCTGCGGGTCGTGCACCACGGGAAAACGCGTTTCGATGACCAGATCGAACTTCCGGGCCAGTTCCAGTTCGTCCCGGATGGTGAACTCCCCGAAGCCGGCGAACATGCGCGCCGGAAGAAACATCAGAACGCAGCATATAAGCGCCGCGCATCTCAATTTCCACGTGTTCATCCGGCTATCCTCGGATCGGCCAGAACCGTTCCGGCACGCTTATGTCCGCTGTGCAGAAAGCGGCGCACAGGTCCCGTCCGTTCGAGTTCGGCGCGGCGCTGCCGCTCTTTGGGGCCGGGCTCATGCACCTGTGCCCGCAGGCAAAGCCCGAAATATTCACGGAAAAGCTCCTCCAGGGCGGCATAGGAGCTCACTTCCAGCTGCTCCAAATCCGAGGCGCTGATACCCAGGCCGTCCGTAGGTACGGCCTCGATGGCCGCCTGAAGGGGCGCCGGATCGTTCAAACGCAGGCAGAGCAGGCGGGCCAGTTCGTATTCCGTGGTTTTGGGGATGAGCTGGATGGGGCTTACGTCACCCACATCGCCGTGCAGGGTCCAGAAACCGGTGAGCAGTTCGTCCAGCTGATCCGTGCCCAGAACGCAACCCGCGTGCAGGTGCGCCGCATGGTAGAGAAAGAGCATTCTGATCCGGGCCTTGATATTGCCTTCGGCCAGAGCGGACGCGCTGCCGCAGATATCCGAGAACGCGGATGAAATCCGGCCGTACACGGCGGAGAAATCATGCAGGCAGGAAAGGCGGAGATGTCCGGGCGGATTGGCGTAGGCCTCGCAGACACGCCGCCCCCGGTCGATCTCTTCGGGCGAGTTGGTGAAAATGGGCAGCACGAAACCCAGATAAGGAATGCCCCGGGAGTGGAGCAGGGCCGCCAGAAAGGAGGAATCGATCCCGCCGGACAGGCCGAGTACATACAGCTTCCTTCCGGAGGAATGCAGGTAATCCCGCAGGAAATCGCCCAGAGCATCCAGAAGCCGCCCGGAAGCTTTCACTTCCAGAAGTTCCAGCCAGAGCGCGTAGTCGTCGTCGCGCGGGCAGTTCATGCGGGGCAGAGTCACGCTTCCTCCCGTCAGGAGTTCATCACTTCCAGAAAATCCTTGTTGCTCTTGGTGCCGCGCATCTTGTCCAGCAGAAAATCCATGCTGTCCACGGAGTTCATGGGGGCCATGACCCGGCGCAGAATCCAGACCTTGTTCAGCACGTCGGGATCGAGCAGCAGGTCTTCCTTGCGCGTGCCGGAGCGGTTCAGGTCGATGGCCGGGAAGACCCGTTTGTCCGAAAGATGGCGGTCCAGATAGATATCCGCGTTGCCCGTGCCCTTGAATTCCTCGAAAATGACTTCATCCATGCGCGATCCCGTGTCGATGAGGGCCGTGGAGATGATGGTCAGGCTGCCGCCTTCCTCGATGTTCCGGGCCGCGCCGAAAAAGCGCTTGGGCCGCTGCAGGGCGTTGGCGTCCAGACCGCCGGACAGCACCCGGCCCGACGACGGCGTGGTGGCGTTGTAGGCCCGCCCCAGGCGGGTGATGGAATCGAGCAGAATGACCACGTCCACCTTGCGCTCCACCAGACGTTTGGCCTTTTCCAGCACCATTTCGGCCACCTGCACATGACGCTGGGGCGGTTCGTCGAATGTGGAGCTGATGACCTCGGCCTTGACCGTGCGCTCCATGTCCGTGACCTCTTCAGGGCGTTCGTCGATGAGCAGCACGATAAGATAGGCGTCAGGGTGGTTGACACTGATGGAGTTGGCGATGGTCTGCAGGAGCATGGTCTTGCCGGTGCGGGGCGGTGCCACGATGAGGCCGCGCTGGCCCATGCCGATGGGCGTCATGAGGTCCATGATCCGGGCGGAATAATTCTTGTCGCCGTTTTCCAGCCGGAACTGCTGGTCTGGATAGATGGGCGTCAGGTTGTCAAAGAGGACTATTTTCTTGGCCTCCTCAGGCTCGCGAAAACAGATTTCCTTGACTCTGAGCAGAGCGAAATAGCGCTCGCCTTCCTTGGGAGGGCGAATCTGTCCGGAAATGACATCTCCCGTACGCAGACCGAAACGCCTGATCTGCGACGGAGAGACATAAATATCGTCCGGACCGGGCATGTAGCTGTACATGGGCGAACGCAGAAAACCAAACCCGTCGGGCAGAATTTCAAGCACCCCCTCCCCGAAAATGGAGCCGTTCTGGGAGGCACAGGCCTGCAGCAACGCGAAAATCAGCTCCTGTTTGCGCAGCCCGCTCAGATTCTCGATCTGATACCCGCTGGCGATGTCCATGAGCTCCGGCATGGACTTGGTTTTCAACTCGGACAGATTCATAACACTCCCTCGTGACGATAAAAAATAAATCCCTTGACCATGGACAATACGGAAAACGCCACGGCAAACCCTCCGGGATATGCCTGCGCGTCAATATATATGAGGTGGAACACCTGAACTGGAAAGTAGTAACCGCCGGAGCCGCGGCATGGACAGGATCGGCTGGTTGAAAATAAAAAAACAAGGGGGAAAATCCCCCTATTCCTCTTCCGCTTCCGCAGCGTCGTCGGCGCTTTCCTTACGCAGAATATCCGCGAAAAGCGCCTCGATGGATTTCTTCACCTCGGCCTGCTCCTGGCCCAGGGCAAAGGAAAGTTCCAGAGAAATGAGCCCCATGGCCTGCTCCAGCAGACGGCGCTCCCCAAAAGACAGCTCCTTGTCCTTGCCGATGAGGATCAGCTCTTTCAGCACGTAGGCCACATCACGCAAGTTGCTGCTTTTGAGTTTTTCGGAATACTCGCGATACCGCCGGTTCCAGTTCTGCCCGGAATAGCCGGTGAAATCGGAGCGATCCTGAAGGTAAAGAAGAATCTCCCTGCCCTGCTCGGCAGTATATATGCCCCGCAGGCCGACATTTTGCGCGGTCTTGACGGGCACCATCAGCGTCACGTTGTTGCTCAGAATGCGGACGATGATCAGTTCCGTGGGTACCCCGCCTATCTCCTGAGTTTCGATCCGTTCGATCTTACCGACCCCCTGCGCGGGGTAGACGACAAGCTCATCAAGTGAAAACACAAGCGACCTCCAGGGAAACAGAATCAACCAACATAAGGCGGCCTATATAGGCGAAAATTGCCATGCAGTCCACCAGCAGGGGCTTCCGGGTTTTGGAAGACAGAATTTCCGCGATCCAATGCCGGATCGCGCCAAGCAAAAGCTCCGCTCCGGACTCCGCCGGAATCTTCCGGCATACGC
This sequence comes from Pseudomonadota bacterium, assembly GCA_030529235.1. GTDB lineage: Bacteria > Desulfobacterota > Desulfovibrionia > Desulfovibrionales > Desulfomicrobiaceae > Desulfomicrobium. Next base: position 21,718 of record JAUMXF010000023.1, on the reverse strand, counting down.
CTCCATCCCCAAGGCAAACGGACGATGCGGTTCAACGAGAGTGCAGCCTGGCCATGGCCGCATCCCGGCCTTCACGGCAGAAATCGAAGACCGCTTCCCCGGCCATCTCCAAAAGACCGTCTATCCTGCTCCATTCCTCGGGAGTAAAGCCGCGCAGGACATAATCGGCCATGGGAGTTCCATCATCCGGCCGTCCGATGCCCAGCCTCAGGCGTACGAAATCCTGGGTTCCCAAGTGGGCGGCCACGGATTTCAGTCCATTGTGCCCGGCCAGGCCTCCGGAAAATTTCAGACGGATCGTGCCAAAAGAAAGATCGAGTTCATCATGCAGGACGAGCACCCGATCCGGAGAGATGCCGTTTTTCCGGCTCAATTCCCCCACGGCCTGCCCGCTCAGATTCATGAATGTCTGCGGTTTGACCAACAGCCAGCGCCGTGCGCCATACTCCTCGGTCACGTCCCAGATCTCGGCGTTTTTTGCCCGGCGCGGCTCGCAAAACGATCCGGGTTGCGTGCTCCACGCTCTGACCAGCCAGTCCGCAAGCAGAAAACCGAAATTATGCCTGGTCCGGGCGTATCCGCGTCCCGGATTGCCCAAACCCACGATCAGGCCGTCGTATGCCATGGGAAACCGTCAATAACGAAAGGAAAAAGCGGAAAAAAGAGGGCTCCGCACGGCAGAGCCCGGTGTGAAATCTAGGCCTCTTCTTCTTCGCCGGTCTTGGCGCCGCGTCCGGCCAGAATGGCGAGCACGAGGTAATTGCGGTCGTAAACAGCCTTGACGCCTTCAGGCATGGCCAGCTGATCAACAAAGACCTTGTCTCCGATGTTCAGCTCCGTAATGTCAAAACCAATGGAATCCGGAATGACCGTGGGCAGGCAGCGCACCAGCACGCGTTCCCGGTACAGCTCCAGCTTCCCGCCCAGAACGATACCCTTGGCCCTGCCGCGAACTTCCACCGGGACCGTGACTTCGACTTCCTTGTCCAGATCCACGCCGACAAAATCCACATGGTCGTAACGGCGCTTCACCGGATGAGAGACCAGGCTCTTGAAAAGGGCGTTGCGCTTTTCCACCTTCCCGTCCATGTCGATTTCAAGCTCAAGCATCTTCGAGTAGCGGACCTTCTCAAAGGCCTTGCCCAGAGCCAAGTTGTCCACAGTGAAGGAAATATTTTCCCCCTTGGAATTATAGAACACTCCGGGGACCAGACCATTGGCACGCAGACGGGAACAGGGCCCCTTGCCCCGCTCTTCGCGGCGCTTCAACTGCAAACTCATGACTTCAGACATGCTGTACTCCTTAAGTCGAAAACCGGCTGCGTTCAGCTGAAAAGCACGCTGACCGAAGATTCGGAATGGATATTGTGTATGGCCTTGGCGATCAGACTGCCCACGGAAATGACCTTGAACTTGTCGCTGGCCGCAGCCGTGGGATTAAGGGGAATGGTATCGGTGACAATGATCTGCGAAAAGGCGGAACTGATCAGCCGCTCCACGGCAGGGCCCGAAAGGACGGCGTGCGTGGCGCAGGCCACCACTCCCTCGGCACCGTGCTCGGCCAGCAGATTGCCAGCCGCAGTCATGGTCCCGGCGGTATCGATCATGTCGTCCAGAACCACGGCGATCTTGCCTTTGACATCGCCGATAAGCTGCATGGCGTGAGCCTGATTCGGACCTTCGCGGCGCTTGTCCACAATGGCCAGTCCCACCCCCAGCCGTTTGGCGTAGGCCCGGGCCCGTTCTGTTCCTCCGGCGTCGGGAGAGACCACGATCAAATTATCGCCGAGCCTGCGGATGTAATCCAGCAGGATCTGCGCCGCATACAGGTTGTCCACAGGCTTGTCGAAAAAACCCTGAATCTGCCCGGAATGCAGGTCTATGGTCAGCACCCGGTCCACGCCCGCTACAGTGATGAAGTCCGCCACCATCTTGGCGCTGATGGGCACCCGCGGCACCACCTTGCGGTCCTGCCTGGCATACCCGAAATACGGCACCACCGCCGTCACCCGGCCCGCGCTGGCCCGCTTCAGGGCGTCCAGCATCAGACACAGCTCCATCAGATTGTGGTTCACCGGAGCGCATGTGGGCTGCACCACATAGACATCGTCTCCGCGGACATTGTCGCTCATCTCGATCCGGATTTCTCCGTCGCTGAAGGTGTCCACCAGAGCCGGGGAAAGCTTGCAGCCCAGATGATCGCAGATACGCAGAGCCAGCGCCGGGTTGGCCGTTCCCGTGACAATCTTCAGTTCGCCTACGCGTGCCATGACGATGCCTTTATAGAATTATGAAAATTGGCTGGGGCGGGAGGATTCGAACCTCCGAATGACGGAACCAAAACCCGTTGCCTTGCCAGCTTGGCGACGCCCCAATCCCGCAGGGCCCGCATACAGAGCCCGCCCGCAAAAAAAGACCGCGGGACCCGCTGTCCCGCAGCTTACCGGAAGCCTCACGATTCCAGAGAAAATTCCCGCCCGGATTTCACGGCGTGGCAGACACACCTTGCGGCATGAAGCCGTCTCGCACATGAAAGGGCATCCTCCGGAGCATCGAAAAACGCCACCAGAGTCGATCCCGTGCCGCTCATGACGCACCCCTTGGCGCCGTGCCGCATGACATCAGACTTGATATCCTGAAGCAGTGGAAACTCCTGAAAAACCACATTTTCAAACGTGTTCCACAGAGCCGACGGATTCGTGAAGCAAAATTTCCTAGTCAGGGGGGGATGGGGTGTCAACTTTTTTCTTGAACACGGCCCCCCGGCATGGACCTCATCCCACCGGCCGTAAGCCCATCTGGTGTCCACCCGCAACGGCGGACAGATCAGAAGAATCAGAGTGTCGCCCGGATCGCACAGGACTGGCTCGATCCGTTCACCAATGCCCGTGATCCAGGCCGGTTGGTTCACGAGAAAAAACGGCACATCGGCACCCAGAGACAAAGCCACCCCAGCAAGCTCCCCGGCGGCCAGAGCTTTTTCCCCGGCCCGGCCGTTCAGCCACAAAAGAAACGCGGCCGCATCGCTGCTGCCGCCGCCAAGCCCCGCGCCCATGGGAATTCTTTTTTGGATATGCACGGACACGTCCGGGGCAAAGCCCGTGGTTTCGGCAAAGAGCCGGTAGGCCCGGCTGACTATATTGGCATCCGTGGCCAGAGACGGATCGGAACAGGAGAGGGAAAACCCGCTCTCCCCTTCCCGCACCAGCAGCGTGTCGCATGGCGCGGGAAGGGGGTAGAACAGGCTCTCGATTTCATGATAACCGTCCGGACGGATGCCCACGATGTCCAGATACAGGTTGACCTTGCATCCGGCCGTAAGCGCAAACTCCATCATGTGCTTCAGGACAGGGGGATAGTGCGGAACATGGCCCGGCCCTGCCGGTTGACCAGCAGCATGACCACACCCTTGGCCTTGGCGTCACCTTCGAGCACACTCCGGAAAGCGTCCACCGAATCCATGGCCCGGCCGTTGGCTTCCAGAATGACATCTCCCGGCTCCAGACCGCTCTGGGCGGCCAGCGAACCTTCGCCCACCTCCACCACAATCAGACCGCTCCCACCGGACAGGCCCAGCGCCTCACGTTCCCCAGGCGCCACAGCACGCACGGACAGGCCCAACACATCCTCGCCCGGCTGCCCCTGCTCATTCTGAGCGACCTTCCCGGCATTGCGCTCTCCAAGCTCCAGCGGAATGCTCAGAGTCTTGCCGCCGCGCCACACGGATACCGTGACCTTCGCTCCGGGCAGCAGATCGCCGATCTTCCGGGTCAGATCACTGGCGCTTTCCACAGGCAGGCCCTCAACGGCGGTGATGACATCTCCGGCGCGGATGCCCGCCCTGGCCGCGGGATCGCCGGGCGTCACGGAGGCAATCAGCGCGCCGCGGGGCGCGTCCAGTCCCAGAGCCTTGGCCGCGTTCTCGTCCACATTCTGAATGGAGACGCCGAGCCAGCCGCGCCGGACGCTCTTATGCTCCTTCAGCTGGTCCACGATCTGCCTGGCCGACCGGCTGGGAATGGCAAATCCGATGCCCTGGCCCGAAGCGATGATGGCCGTATTGATGCCCACCACCCGGCCGTCCAGATCGATCAGGGGACCGCCGCTGTTGCCGGGGTTGATGGAAGCATCCGTCTGGATGAAGTTATCGTACGGCCCGGCCCCGATGGTCCGGCCCTTGGCGCTGACAATCCCCGCCGTAACCGTGTGGTCCAGTCCGAAAGGATTGCCTATGGCCATGACCCACTGTCCCACCTTCAGGGCGTCGGAATCGCCGAATTGCAGATACGGCAGCCGCTTGTCGGCCTTTATCTTCAGAAGTGCCAGATCCGTTTCCTTGTCCGTGCCCACCACTTCGGCGTCGTAGGATTTCTCGCCGTTTCTGTCGCCAAGCAGATTGACCTTGATGGTGTCCGCGCCGTCAATGACGTGGTTGTTGGTCACAATATAGCCGTCGGCGGAAATGATGAACCCCGAGCCCAGAGAGCGCTGCTCCCGGGGCACGCCGCGCCCCTGCTGACCGAAGAAACGCTCGAACTGATCGAAAAAATCCTCGAAGGGATCCTGACCGTGCGGGCCGCGAAAAAACGGCCGCATGTTCCGCTGCTGCCTTTTGACCAGCTTGACCGTGCTGATGTTGACCACGGCCTGCCCGGATGTTTCGGCCAGCTCCGTGAAGTCCGGAAGCTGTGCGGCCAGGGCGGCCGAAGCCGTGAACATGAGAAAAATTGCCAGAAAACGAAGGGCATGTTTCATATATACCTCCAACGGTGTGGTTGGCCTTAAAAGCATTGACCATGCCAACGCCCTCCTTCCGTTCAGTAAAGGCTGACGGCATGACCGCATGGTCTTCACATGATTTTTTGCACAAATCCATGCACATAAAGTAAAAAAGTGCACAGATTGCAACTACTGTGCACATTCCCGGAAAAAGCGCATGGTCGTCCGCTCGGACCAATATTCCCCGCTCCGGCTCACGAACCCGACATGGCCGCCCGTATCCGGCATGAGGAGGGTCAGATGGCGGTTCTCCCGCGCCTCCTCCTCGGGAAAGCAGGCCGGTCCCAGAAACGGATCGTTGCGGGCGTTGATGATGCAGGCCGGATGACGGATGGCTGTCAGAAACTGCCTGCAGGAGGACCGCCGCCAATAGTCCAGAGCGTCCCGGAACCCGTGCAGGGGAGCGGTAAACCGGTCATCGAACTCCTGAAACGTGCCGATCCGGTCCAGGCCGGTCAGATTCAGGGCTCCCGGGAACAGGCGGTCCTTTTCCGCGATTTTCTCCCGCAACTGTCCGAGCAGATAACGCGTGTATATCCGGCACAAGGGCCGGGCCAGAGCCCTGGACGAATCCTCCAGGTCGCAGGGCACGGAAAGGGCTGCTACCCCGCGCACCAGGTCCGGAACCCGGCCCGGGTCCTCGCCCAGATACTTGAGCACGATGTTCGCGCCCAGGCTGAATCCCACCAGAACCACGCTCTCGTACCGGTCCGTTTCACGGACCATGAGCAAAATTTCATGCAGATCGCGGGTCCATCCGGAATGGTACATGAAAAGTTTCCGGTTGGGCTCCCCGCCGCACCCCCTGAAGTTCATGGCCAGCACGTCGAGCCCCCGGATACGGGCCGCGCGGGCCATGCCCAGCACATATTTCCGGCGGGAATGTCCTTCCAGACCATGCAGAATGACCGCCAGCCGCTTTCCGCCGCCGACAGACCAGTCCAGATCGACAAAATCCCCGTCGGAGGTCTCAAAACGCCGCCGCTCGTAAAGCACGCGGGGCTCCGGCCGGAACAGCGGCGCAAACAGAGTGTGTACGTGCCCCGAATGAAACGGAAAGCCCGTGAGCAGAAGGTTCAAGCCTTACTCCTCGTACATCCGCTCTATGAGCACCGGCTCCTTGGGCACATCCTGATAAAAGCCCAGATCGCACGTTTCCACCCGGGCGATGGACCGGACCACATCCATGCCCTCGGCCACGCGGCCGAAAACCGCATAGCCGAAATCCCTGGCGCCGTGATCGAGAAAGGCGTTGTCCCGCAGATTGATGAAAAACTGGGAAGTGGCGCTGTCCACGGCCTGTGTTCTGGCCATGGACAGGGTCCCTTCCAGATTCTTCAGCCCGTTGTCAGCCTCGTTCTTGATGGCCGGACGGGTCTCCTTCTCCTGCATGCGGCTGGTCAGTCCGCCGCCCTGCAGGACGAAATTAGGGATCACCCGGTGAAAGATGGTCCCGTCATAAAAACCGTCCCGCACATAGGACAGAAAATTCTCGCAGGTAAGCGGCGCCTTTTCCGGATACAGTTCGATCTTCAATGTCCCCTTGGATGTTTCCATGACAACCATGACAAGCTCCTTATTTTTCTCCGTCCGCGACGGATTGCTTCATTTTCCGGCGGACCCGGCGGGTCCACCAGGGCGGAACGCCTCCGGCCTCCACTCAAGCACCAGGGCGTCCTCTCCCGTATCGGCATAATATTTCTTGCGTCTGCCGATGGCGGTGAAGCCGCACCGGGCATACAGCGCATGGGCGGCGACATTGCCCCGCCGCACTTCAAGGACGGCCCTTCCAACTCCGCGTCCGGCGGCCTCGCGCAGGAAAAAAAGCAGCAAACGGGTGCCCAGCCCCTGGCCGCGTAAGGCTGTACGCACGGCCACGTTGACTATTTCCAGCTCGCCCGCCACACTGTACGCACTGACGTAAGCATGCAGCAAAGCGTCCCGCCGGGTCTCCGGCCCGCCGCCAAAAACGCCCGCCGCCAGCAGGGACACGAAACGCTCTGCGCTCCAGGCGTCGGCAAACACCTCGCCTTCGAGCCCGGCCAGAGCGGCGGCGTCTTCTGGCCGCAAAAAACGCAGAACAACATCTTCCCGCACAGTTCTTCAACCACCCAAACGCCATGACGGAACACGAGCCAAAACAGATCTACGTGGTGGATGCGGACAACCGGCCCCTGGCCGTCATGCCCGTGGAAGAGGTCCATAGTCAGAATCTGCGGCACCGCGGATTTTTTCTGCTGCTGACGGACAGCTCCGGACGTCTGGTCCTGCGCAGGCGTACCGCAGGGCATCCGGCATCGCCCGGAAACTGGGACATCCCCGGCAGCGGGCACACAGGCATCGACGAAGCGGCGGATGAAGCGGCGGAACGCGCCCTGCCCGACGTGCTGCAAAGCCAGGAGCTGAGCCCTCATCACAGCCTGCATCTGGAAAGCGGAGCGGGCACGGGCAACGAAGCCGTGGACGTTTTCGAAATCCGGATTCCGGACCGCATGCTCCACCATTTCACGGACAGCCTGGAATACCTTCTGGTGGACCAGGACGAATTCCAGGCCCTGGCCGCATCGTACCGGGACTGTTTCACCGCGGAACTCGCCACCGTGTGGGACAGACGGCTGTACCGCTGGCCGGACATGACCGGCCGTGAATCGGGCGTCAGTTGATATAGACTCCGCCGAACCTCTCCGGATCTTCCATGGCCCGGCCTGTACCACGGACCACCGTGGTCAGAGGGTCGTCGTCGATGTGCACCAGAAGCGAGCTCTCCTGGGTGATGAGCTTGTCGAGCCCTTTCAGCAAAGCGCCGCCTCCGGCCAGCAGCAGACCGTTGGTAGCGATATCCGCCACCAGTTCGGGCGGGGTCTTTTCCAGAGCCCTGCGCACGGCGGCCACGATGGCGTTCACCGGCTCCCGGATGGCTTCGCGCACATGGGCGTCCGTCAGAACGATGGATTTGGGCGTGCCGTCCACCAGATTCTTTCCGGCCACCCTGAATTGCATGGGCTCGGCGGGCGGGACAGCCGAAGCGATCTGCATCTTGGCCGCCTCGGCCATGTTCTCGCCGATCAGAAGCTTGAATTCGTCCTGAACGTACCGCTGGATACAGTCGTTGATCTCGTCTCCGGCAACGCGCACGGACTCGGCATAGGCCACCGCCGAAAGGGAAATGACCGCCACTTCCGTGGTGCCGCCGCCGATATCCACCACCATGTTGCCCCGGGGCTCGTGAATGGGGAGCCCCGCGCCTATGGCCGCGGCCATGGGTTCCTCTATGAGGCGCACTTCACGGACTCCAGCCTGCAGGGCCGACTCGATCACCGCCCGCTTTTCCACCTGGGTGATGCCCGCCGGCACGCAGATGGCCATGCGCGGTCTGGCGAAGCGCGTGCCGGTTATGGTTTTGCGGATGAAATAGGCGATCATGGCCTTGGTGACCTCGAAGTCCGCGATGACGCCGTCCTTCAGGGGCCGGACCGCCCGGATGCGCTCCGGGGTGCGGCCCAGATACTCCTTGGCTTCCCGTCCCACGGCCAGAATGGAATCGTTGCGCACGTCCAGAGCCACGACCGAAGGCTCGTTCAGGACGATTCCTTCCTTCGGGGAGTACAGCAGGGTGTTGGCCGTACCCAGATCCATAGCCAGATTCTTGCTGAAAAAACCAAACAGGTTGCCGAAAAACATGAACAGCTCCCGCTCAGGTTAAAGACTCGCATCTCCGGGACCGCAGTCATCGCCGCCATGTTCCATCAGGCCGGGCGGCATGAACCTCCGCAGCTTGTTCTTCAGATACAGATTCTCCAGAAAAAGGGCCAGGTAGTCCGCGGCCATCTTGGCGAAGGATTTCAGCTCCTCGTCGATGACGCGGCCTTCCCGGTCGCCGATGACCAGCACGCCCCGGCAGCGGGTATGCACTTTCAGGGGGAAGGCCAGCAGCGTGTTCAGGGTCAGGCCGGGAATGTCCCGGCCGAACAGCGGCGTGTGCCCCTGCTCGCTTCTGCGGTCGTCGAAGAAGGCGGGCTGGTTTTTCTTGAACACCCAGCCCAGAAGGCCGCTGTTCATGCTGAAAAGCTGGCCCGGCGAGACGGTCTCGGGCGGAAACGGCTTGTTGGCGCCCTCGAGCAGATAGTTGTCCCCCCATTCGTCGCTGACCACCAGAAAGGACAGCTCGCACATTCCGCCTCCGGCCACCAGGGCCAGATAGCAGTTCAGAAATTCCGTCCATTTGGGATGGGTTTCCCGCAGGTCGTAAACCTGCTGCAGAAAGCGGTACAGCATCTGTTCCCGGCTGCTGGCCTCCACCTCGCCCATGTCCGTGACGATGGCCGCCACGACCTGGGCAAACAGGGACAGGACGCGCTGATCCTTGTCCGTGAAGGCATAGGTCTTCTTGCTGTCCATGCACAAAGCGCCGAGCCCCCCCGGCAGGGGACAGCCCATGAACACCTTGATGCCCTCATCCTGTCCCGGAGGATAGTAGCCGAGCAGGGATCTCTTCCGGTCGAACTTCTCCACCAGAAGGGGCGTGTTGTTTTTCAGAATCCACCCCGCCAGGCCGTGCCCGGCCTCGATGGTCAGATTCTTGGGGATGGAATCTCCCAGCGAAAAGGAAGCCGCGAGGTCGAAGGCGCCTTCGGCGTTGCGGCGGAACAGCGCCACCGAATAGGCGTCGAAAACGCTGCCCACGGCTTCCAGCAGTCTGTCCAGAGAAGAATATGTCTTGGCCATTGGTGTACTCTCCGGCGTCGCGGATAATGATGATGCGGCGCATACCCGGCCCTTCGGGGCATACAGGGAAAGCACGCCGTCAGCAACCGGACGCCGGAAGAGGAAAGCGGGGCGAGCGCCGGCTTCCGAAAATCCGGTTTACGGCCGGCGGGAAACATGTAAAACGGCTTCCAACGCCAACAAACCCGACAGGAGAGTCATCACGGCATATGCACTGGCGCACCGCGTTTTCCCGGATTCCGGACATGCTCTGCCTGGAAAACGGCCGTCTCCTCCCCACCCTGCCGCTGGACAACCTCCCGGAACTGCGCCGCTTTCTGGATCATGTGCATATCAAGTTCTGCCTGCTCAAGCCTTTTGACGAACTGGACGCATACCCCGTGGTGGACGTGCGCGACCTGCTGCCGTCTTTCGAGCCCAACCTGATCGAATTCGCGGAACTGCCCGCCTTTTCCATGGTCGCCTTCCAGCGGCAGCTGGACTACTTCAACGAGATTTTCCAGTTCGATCTGCTCCACGACTGCCTGCCGTCCGGCACCCCCAAATCCGGCGCGGACGCCCAGGATGTCCGCGGCCGGAAAAAAAACACGGACTGCCTGCTGCGCCATCTGCCGCGGGAACTGCGCGAGACGTTCCGCTCGGAGATGTCCGGCCAGTTCGTCGACATGGCCTCGTATTCGGGGATGATCGGCTATCTCGGCAGAATGGACAGGGCGCACGTGCTCTCTCTGGACCGTTCGGGCCGCTATCATCTCTCGGGCGTCTACGCTTCCCTGCCCTCGGATCTGGACACGGAGCTCAAGCGTTTCGGCCTGCGGATGCGCAAGTTCCAGCCCAACGACAGCCTCTCCTACGAGCGGAACCGGGAGTTCGTGTACCAGTTCCTGATGGAGCTCTACGGCTATCCCATCTCCTCGGAACGCCGCACCTCGGCGGCCATCTTCGCCCGGCGGCTGCACAAGATGGGCGAACGCTTCCTGATCAAGGCACTCGGGCAGTCGGACCGCATCATCACCTCGCTTTTCAGTTCCGAGCCCGGCCACGCCTATCCACAGGTGGAGAAGACCGCCCTGGTGCATGTGGAAGCAAAGGGCATGGACGTCCTCAACGTGCTGGAACGCGGCGGCTATTTCGTCCATCCCGAAAAACGGGTGGTCATCCTGCGCATCGTGTACCGCCAGCACAAATTCGATCCCAACAACGTGCGCCAGGAACGCGCCCTGTCTGTGCTGCGCCAGGAAATCATCCATCCCCTAAGCGGCGAAGTCTGCACGGCCGTCAACCTGCTGCGGGACTCCTACTCCATGAGTCTCAAGCTGAACGACATCGTCCGCGGGGAATATATCGGCCAGGCGGTCTACCGCGCCAACGAGGTCGTGGAGAACACGGGAACCCACGAAAACCGGCTCAAGTTCCTGCACTCCTGGCTGACCAAGCACCAGCGGCGGATGATCGGCTATTCGGATGAATTCTACGCCGAAGTGGACCGCGTGCTGGACGGCTATCTGCACAACCCCGGCATGGCCGACGAATTCGGGGAAATGCACGAGCTGCACCAGAGCGTCTGCGCCGTCCACGCCTACATCAGGCAGGCCCGCAAGGTGAAACAGCTCGAAGATCTGAGCGGCCGGATGCACAAGGGCAGAAGAATCACTTACCGGACCATGCTTTCCCTGGCCACGGCCCTGCTCGGGGAACTGAAGTTCGAGCTGGCCGCCTACTTCGAGACCCTGGTCCGGCAGGCCCTGCATTTCGCCGAAAGCATGCTGAACGACCGCTATCTGATCAGAACGTATATTACGGAGCCCGACGACAACCTCACCGACGGCGGCCGGCAGATCAAAAAGCTCTACGGCCGCCTGGTGGCGCTGGTCGACGAGATAAGGGCCATCCACAAGGTAAAGACCGAAGCGTGACACCGAAACGGCGGGCGCTTCCCCATCATCCAAACCTTCATCGGCGGGAAAAATCATGTCCTCTTTGCTGACCACTCCCCTGCACGACTGGCACGTGGCAAACGGGGCCAGAATGGTGCCCTTTGCGGGCTGGAGCATGCCCGTGCAGTACCGGAGCATTCTGGAGGAGCACAAGCACACCAGAACCCGGGCCTCGCTTTTCGATATCAGCCACATGGGCGAATTTCTGCTTGAAGGCCCCGGAGCCACCAGCGCCCTGTCCCGCGTGGTGACCCACAATCTTCAGACCCTCGCGCCGGGAAAATGCCGCTACGGATTTCTGCTGAACGAACGGGGCGGCGTGCAGGACGACCTCATCGTGTACCGTCTGGCCGAAGAAAAATACATGCTGGTGGTCAACGGCGCACGCATCGACGCGGATTTCTCGTGGATCGCGGGGCTGCTGCCCGCCGGACTATGCTTTCTGAACCAGAGCGATAAAACCGCCAAGATCGATCTTCAGGGCCCGGCGTCCTTCGCGGCCCTTGCTGCCGCCATTCCCGGCGACTGGGCGAGCCTTGGATATTTCGGATTCAGGGAGACGCGGATCGAGGATTTCCCCCTGCTGGTCAGCCGGACCGGCTATACCGGCGAGCTGGGCTACGAGCTGTATCTACCCTGGGACAAGGCCCAGTGGCTGTGGGAGCACCTGCTGAATGAACCCGATGTGCTCCCGGCGGGCCTCGGGGCGCGGGATACCCTGCGCCTGGAAATGGGGCTGCCCCTGTACGGTCAGGATCTGGACGAGGAACACACCCCGGTGGAAGCCGGTTACGGCGCGATGCTCACCAGCTCCGAGCCTTTCGTGGGCAAAGCCGGATTGGATGCGGTCCGCGAAAGGCTGATCGGCCTGCGTATCGAGGGACGGCGCAGCGCCCGGCCCCACGACGAGGTCTATCTGGGGGACACGAGGGCAGGCGTGGTCACCAGCGGCTCCATCGCTCCGAGCCTTGGCTGCTGTGTGGCCCTGGCCTATGTCCGGGCTGATCTGGCCGATGCATCCTCCTTTACCATCAGGGCCGCCAGAACGTCGCTTGAAGCCGTGCGCGTGGAACCGCCCTTCTACACCGAAGGCACGGCCCGGAAAAAAACCGGCGCCAGATGAGCCGGCTCAATTCGTTCCACCTTCCTCCCGCCCTCTGGCGGGAGCCTTTCATTCTGGCGGATGGGGAAGCCCGGCACCTGATCCGTGTCCTGCGGGCCCGTCCCGGCGACACCATCCGCCTGTTCGACGGCCGGGGCCGGTGGGGGCTTTTCCGGATCAGCGCCATCACAGGGAAAAAAGCCGAACTGAACGCCCTTTCCATAACCGCCGCACCCGAACCGCCTCCCGGCCTGACCCTGGCTGTGGGCTGGTCCAAAAGCCTGCGGCGCGGTTACCTGCTGGAAAAAGCGGTGGAACTGGGCGCGGCGGCCATCTGGTTCTGGCAGGCCGAACGATCCCAGGGTGAAATCCCTCAGGGCGCCGAAACCTGGGAACGCCAGACCGTGGCCGCAGCCAAACAGTGCGGCGCATTGTGGCTGCCGGAAATACGCGCGTTACGCGGCGCTCCGGAGCTTCTCCAGGCGACCGGTTCCTTCGGCTGCCGGATACTTTGCTGGGAAAAGGAAGAAACGGAGTTCATCCAGCCCGCCGAGCTGATCCACCCGGCGGGCAGCATCGCCGTGCTCGGCCCCGAAGGCGGCCTGACCGAAAACGAGGCCCGGCTGTTCCTGAACCACAACTTCGCACCCAGAACTCTCGGCCCCCGCATCCTGCGCTTTGAAACCGCCGCCCTGTTCCTGCTCTCCCTGTGGCTGTGGGCCGGGCGGGCATAAAAGAGGTCCTCATATTTCCCGACAGCCTGATGACAAAAAAACCCGCCCTCCCGGAAATGTTCGAAAAGGCGGGTTTTGTGTCATCAGCTATGAGGGTTTCCCCAATCTATGTAAGCCTGTCCACCCTGTGATCGGAACACCGCCTAGAGCTTGTAGCCGATGGTGCGCAACAGATTCGCCCGGTTGGCCTTGTCTTCTTCGGTTTCCACGCCCTTGGAGGCGAAGCCGTCCACAACACCCAGAATGCCCCGCCCCTGATCGGTCTGGGCCACAATGACCTGCACCGGATTGGCCGTGGCGCAAAACGTCCGGACCACTTCGGGCACGTTCTGCACGGTCTTCAGCACGTTGATGGGAAACATGTCGCGCATGAACAGCACGAAACTGTGTCCGGCGGAAATGGCCAGGGCATTTTCACGAGCCAGATCGACCAGTTCCGGGTCGGTGCCCGTGGTGCGGATCAGGCAGACATCGGAGGCTTCGCAGAAGGCCAGCCCGAATCTGGCGCCCGGCACGGCGTTGACCATGGCCTCATGGATGTCCTCCACCGTCTTGATGAAGTGCGACATGCCCAGAATCATATTCAGGCTGCCGGGATTTTTTATCGTCACAAGAGAAAGTTCCATCGGAATGCTCCTTTGAAGACAGCGCTATTTCTGCACCCGGGCGGTACCATCCGGGCTGTGCAGCACCCGGACCCGCTCGCCGCGATGGAATTGCAGATCGGCGGCCTGCGTAATGGAAAGGGTCTCGCCCGTGTCCATTTCCACGGTGATTTCCAGACCATTCTGTCTGGTCATGCCTTCCTCGGCCAGGGCTCCGCCGGCCGCACCGCCCAGAGCACCCACGACGGCTCCGAGAACGCTTCCCTTGCCCCGGCCGACCATGCTGCCCAGAACGCCGCCGACCGCACCGCCGGCCACGGCACCGGCTCCGCTTTTGGTCCCTTCGATCCGCACCGGCCGGACATCCCTGACCGTTCCGTAACTGACCCGCATACTCTGGCGGGCCTGATCGCGGGAATAGGCCTGGCTGGACAGGCTGGAGGCGCACGAGGTGAGGAAAAACGGACCGACAAGGAAGAAGACCGCAAGAATGAGATACATGTGTTTTCGTTTCTGCATTGCGTACTCCTGTGGATAAAGGGATAACCAGTAGAATTTATTTACTGCGGCCTGCATTCCTGATCAGAAAGAAACGACTCCCGGCAAGGGGGCGCCCGGATTCTGTCCGGCCCGGTCATGGGGCTTCAGCGCGTCCAGCAGCGTGCCTTCGGGGTCCGGGATATTCTTGGCCCGCATCACTTTCAGCAGTTTCTCGTATAATGTATCCAGATCCACATACTGGGCCACGGATTTGTATTCGGGAAGGGTCAGCACCGAAGAGTAAACCGGCTGATTGTCCGCGTCGTGACCGTTCAGGACGACCAGCGAAAAATTCCGGCCGACGGCATCGAAGTCCAGTCTGAATTCCTTGATGTCTGTGTTGGTGATGGTGTTCAGGTTGGAAATGGATTTGGCGCGGGCGAAAATGCCGGACATAATCCGCAGACTCTCTTTTTTGATCTGTGCCAGAACCTCGCGTTCGGACAGCTCAATGAGCAGGATGGATTTGTTGAGCTCGTAATAGAGCGCGTCAAAAATGCCGTTTTCCTTCAGTTCATCGTAAAGAGCCTCGAAATCCGCGTGGTTGATGCGCTGAAAATGTGACATGTCCGGCCGCTGTTCCTCCACGGCCTCGAAATCGTCACAGATGTACGGAACAATGGACGTTGTTTCGTACAGGTAAAATTCAAGGCCGATGGCTCCTTCCTCTTCCAGAATGGCGGACACGGACAGATCGGCCAGAAGAATCTGCCCGGTCTCGATCTCCAGTCCATACCCGGCGAAAACTTCCCGCAGCCTGGCATCCGCGGCGTCGATGACGTAATTGTAAATGGGATAGGCCAGCCCATCCTGATCGTGAATGGCCAGCTCCTTCCAGGAGGCAAACCGGGTGGCCACCATGTGCTGAAAAACCTTCCTGATGAACTTTTTCAGACACATGGTGAAAAGCTTCAATTCCTTGGCCCGTCCTCCCGCATCGTCGCAAAGCCCGGGCAGCCGTTCCATATCCTCGCAGTCTTCCTTCACCGCGGATTCCTCGCTCGTGTGAATATATGCTGAAAAGCCTGCCCCGCCTCCGCCGGGTATTGACGGCCCGCAGGCGGATGTCCATGTAGACGGCGGCGCAGAACCGGGAAAAAGCTAACGGCCCGGAATCCCTCCGTCAACCAGGAGTCCCACATGAAACAGGCTCATCTCGAATTTCCCCTGCACTGGGAATACAAGATCATCACCCGGCATACGGACCAAGCTCTGGAAGAAGTCCGCGCGGTTCTCAGGGAGCACGGCTTTGAAGAAATTCCTTCACCCGGCGCCGTTTCCAGAAACGGCAGCTACATTACCCGCGCAGTGACCGTACGTCTGGAAAGCAGAATGCAGATGGACGAGCTGACCGCCGCGCTGGGGCGGTGCGAAGGCGTCAAATACCTGCTGTGATGCGCATGTCGCGCCCGCCATATTTTGACCGCCCATCTTTTTGCTTGACGCTCCCCGGGGAAAACCGTAATTGCCTCTTCGTTGCTGAGGGCAAAAGATATTTTTGTCATAACGTATTGACATAATTTGCTTTTACAACGGGCCACTAGCTCAATTGGCAGAGCATCTGACTCTTAATCAGCAGGTTCAAGGTTCGATTCCTTGGTGGCCCACCAAAGCCTGAACTTCCGGGATGCGGAAAAAACACCGCATCCCTTTTTGTGTCTGAAATCCTCCCGTCCTTCTCAAATCCGTCCCCCTTTCACAGCCTTCACCGCTTTTTCCGCATGGACGGGAAAACCCGGGCCATGCACAGCCGTCCCACAGAAAAATCTTCTTTTCGGAAAGCGCCTTGACAACCGGGAAGGGCCATTTATCTGAACGCGGCCGCAAGGCGGCCCGGCCATCCTACATTCTACCAAGGAGCATATATGTCCCAGACCGATCAGTTCGAATTCAAAACGGAAATCAAGCAGCTGCTCGATATCATCACTCACTCTCTCTACACCAGCCGGGAAGTGTTTCTGCGCGAGCTTGTGTCCAACGCATCCGACGCACTGGACAAGCTGCGTTTCGAGCAGGCCCGCTCCACGGACATAAAAGACCCCGATCTGGAGCTGTCCATCGCCATCACCGCCGATAAGGACAAAAAGATTCTGACCATCACGGACACGGGTATCGGCATGACCCGCGAGGAACTCATCCGCAACATCGGCACCATCGCCCATTCCGGATCGGCGGAGTTCATCCGTCAGGCCATGGCCGACAAGGAGAATTCCTCCAACATCATCGGCCGCTTCGGTGTCGGCTTTTATTCGGTGTTCATGGCCGCGGACAAGGTTACCATCCGCACCCGGTCCTTTCGTCCCGACACCAAAACCGTGGAATGGGTTTCCGACGGTCTGGGCACCTACACCATCGCCGAGCTGGAGGACGACGCGCCGAGAGGCACCGCCATCACCGTGCAGTTGAAGGAAGACGCGGCCGAGTTTGCGGACAAAAACCAGATCACGTCCATCATCAAGAAGCACTCCAACTTCATCTCCTTTCCCATTCTGGTGCAGGAAGAGAAGGTCAACACCGTGCCCGCCCTGTGGCGGGAGAACAAATTCTCCATCACGCCGGAGCAGTACAAGGAGTTCTACACTTTTCTGACCTACGACCACGAAGCGCCGCTGGACACCCTGCACATGAGCGTGGACGCGCCGGTACAGTTCTCGGCCCTGGCTTTCGTGCCCCCGCACAGCGCCGACACCTTCGGCTTCGACCGGGACAACTACGGCCTGGATCTCTATGTGCGCCGCGTGCTGATCCAGACCAAAAACAAGGACCTCATCCCGGAATATCTGGGCTTCATGCGCGGCGTGGTGGATACGGAAGATCTGCCTCTGAACATTTCCCGCGAAACCCTTCAGGAGAATCTGCTCATCCGCAAAATCGCCAGCACGCTGACCAAGCAGATTCTCGGACACCTGAAAAAACTGGGACAGGACAAGGACCGCTACGCCGCCTTCTGGAAGGAGCATTCCAAACGCTTCAAGCTGGGTTACATGGATTTCGCCAATCAGGAAGCTTTCGGCGAGCTTCTGCGCTTCAACTCCTCTCGCCACGACGACAAGGACGGCCTCATCTCACTGGGCGAGTACATTGAAACGGCCAAGGACGGCCAGAAAGACATCTACTACATCTCCGGCCCCAGCCGTGAGGCCATCGAACAGAACCCGCATCTGGAAATCTTCCGTGCCAAGGGTCTGGAAGTGCTCTATCTGTATGAACCCATTGACGAGTTCGTCATGGACAGCCTGCGCAAATTCAAGGACTTCGAGTTCAGATCCACGGAAAACGCGGACATCGAGAGTCTGGAGAAATTCGCCGACGCCGGGGAGAACGCGCCGAAATCCCAGGAACTGAGCGACGAGGAAGCAAAAGACATGGACCGCTTCCTGAAACGGGTAAGGGAAATTCTGGGCGACCGCATCACCGAGGCCCGCGTGTCCAAACGCCTGAGCCAGAGCCCGTCCTGTCTGGTCAGCCCGGACGGAGCAACGTCCCAGATGCACAAAATCATGCAGCTGGTGACCAAAGACACGTCCATTCCCAAAAAAGTCTTCGAGATAAATCAGGATCACGCCCTGATCCGCAATCTCCTGGCCGTGTTCGGCAAGGACGAAAAAGATCCTTTCGTGACCTCGGTCATCGAGCAGCTTTACGAGTCCGCCCTGCTGATGGACGGTTATCTGTCGGATCCGCACAAGATGGTGGCCCGCCTGAACCGGCTGATGGAAGATTCCAGCCTCTGGTACAGAGAGCGCGCCAACTGACGCATCCAACTCGTTTCATTCATGAACGGCTCTGACGAAAAAGCCGGGATATTCCCGGCTTTTTCCATACCAGACGGCAAAAGCCCGTCATGCGGCAGCATGGCGGGCTTTCGTGACTGAAGCGTATGAAAATCTAGATCTTGTTGACGGCCATGCTCAGCCGGGAAATCTTCCTGGCCGAGGTACGCCAATGCAGGGTCTTCTTACTGGCGGCCTTGTCCAGAATGGACGTGGCGGCCTGCAGGGCCCTGGCTGCGGCTTCCTTGTCGTTGGCCTCAATGGCCATACGCACGGCCTTGACGGCGTTCTTTACCCGGGTCTTCATTATTCTGTTCCGCTCGCGGGCCTTGAGGCTCTGGCGGTGTCTCTTCAGGGCGGACTTGTGGTTAGCCAATGTCAAACTCCTCTGCGGAAAATACGCGTGTTTCAGTCAGTATCCGGATGTCTCTGCAAGAAAGCTGTGCTATGCAAAGGTCCCGGCTTCTGTCAAGCCGCTTTTAGGCCGGAGATGCTCTCTCCCGGCCGGATATCTACACCTGCAACCGGCCGAAATCCGCCACCCGGCCGACC
Organism: Pseudomonadota bacterium; assembly: GCA_030529235.1. Taxonomy (GTDB): domain Bacteria; phylum Desulfobacterota; class Desulfovibrionia; order Desulfovibrionales; family Desulfomicrobiaceae; genus Desulfomicrobium. The sequence continues at coordinate 2,971 of JAUMXF010000023.1, read as the reverse complement.
ATGTCCGTCACGCGGAAAAGCAGGTTCAGACGGTTGGCGCGCAGGGCCTCGTCCTCGGTCATAACCATCACGCCGTCGAAAAAACCGTCCACCACGGGCCGCAGCACGCGCAACTGATCGAGCATGGCCGGGTAATCGCGCCTAGCGGCCAGACTGGCCCAGAGCGGTTCCATCTTTTCGACGGTCTCCAGCAAGAGACGTTCGGCTGCGTTTTCCAGCAGGGAGGCATCCACCTGCCCGGTCAACGGCCGGTCGCCCTGCTTGCGGATGATGTTGGACGCCCGCTTCAGGGTCAGGGCCAGAGCCTCGAAGTCCTCTGCGCGGCTGAATTCCGCCAGGGCCTGAACACGCTGCCAGGTGTCGGAGATATCGTCGAATCCGGGAGCCATGGCTGCGTCGAGCACCAGAGTTTCCACGCCCTGAGCGCTCCAGAAAGCCTTGAGCCGCTGCCCGAAAAAATCCATGAGCCTGTCCAGAGCCTCGGCGGGCGCCAGCTTCCAGTCCACGCCGGTGTACCCGGCCTGGGCCTGACGCAGCAACGCGCGAAGATCGAGCTTCAGACCGAATTCCAGAACAATGCGGCACACTCCCAGAGCGTTGCGGCGCAGGGCGTAGGGATCGGCGGTGCCCGTAGGGATCATCTCCAGCCCGAAGCAGCCCGCGAGATTGTCCAGCTTGTCCGCCAGAGACAGGATGGCCCCGCCCATGGTGGCCGGTACCGGAGAGTCCTGCCCCGCAGGCAGGTACTGTTCGTACAGGGCATCGGTCACGGCCCGGCTCTCACCCTGGCGGCATGCGTAAATACCGCCCATCTTTCCCTGCAGATCATCGAATTCATAGACCATTTCCGAAACCAGATCGGCCTTGGACAACCGCCCGGCCCGGGCCATATCCGCCTTCAGTTCCGGAGCCGCTTCGGCCGCGATGAAGGCGGCCAGTTTCTCCAGCCGCCGGGTCTTGTCGCCCATGGTTCCGAGCGGACCGATGAAAATAACCCGATCCAGCTTTTCCAGCCAGCCGTCGAAGGTCGCCGCGCAGTCCGCTTCCCAGAAAAACCGGGCGTCCTCCAGTCTGGCCCGCAGCACCCGCTCCCAGCCCCTGCGCACCAGCTCCGGCTGGCGGGATTCGATATTGGCCGCCGTCAGAAAATAAGGCAGCAGCTTTCCGTTTCCGCCACGCAGGCCGAAACTTTTCTGGTGCGTTTCCATGCTGGTCAGCAGCACCTCTTCCGGCAGTTCCAGAAACTTTTCATGAAATCCCCCGAGGATGGGCCGCGGCGACTCCACCAGTCCCGCCACCTGGTCCAGCAGGGCTTCGGACCAGATGACCGTGCCGCCCGCTTCATGGGCCAGGCGGTCGCCGCCGGCGCGGATTGCTTCCTTGCGCTCTTCGGCCCGCAGCGTCACATGGCCCTGACCGGACAGGACGGATTCATAAACGTCGGCGTGGGGCACGGTGAACGGCCCCGGTCCCATGACCCGGTGCCCACGGGTTTCGCGGGAACTGTCAAGACCGGCGAAGGAAAAGGTCACCACCGTGTCGTCCAGCAGGGCCAGCAGCCAGCGCACCGGTCTTCCGAAGGTGCATTCCCTGCCCATCCACTGCATTTTTTTGGGAAACGAAAGAGACGGCAGCGTCCGCGCGCAGGCTTCGGCCAGAATGTCCGCCGCGGCCCGGCCGCCCACGGTCTTTCTCACGGCCAGATAGGCGCCCTTGTCCGTCTCCTCCACATAGACCCGGGAGAAATCCACATCCTGCGACCTGGCGAACCCCAGTCCGGCCTTGGTGGGCCGGCCTTCGGCGTCGAGGGCGATGCGTGCCGGCGGTCCGGACACCACCACCTCTTCGGTTCTCTGCGTCCCGGCCAGGCCGGTGATGTCCACCACCAGCCGTCTGGGAGTGGACGCGGCGCAAATCCGGCCGAAATCCAGCCCGGCCTCGCCGAGAAAATCCGCGAATTTTTCTTCCAGCTCCCGGTTCAGACTGTCCAGAAACCGGGCCGGCATCTCCTCCACGCCTACTTCGAGAATAAAATGACTCATATCGTTTCTTCCATATCACTTGCACAGCGGATGATGCATGGCCTCGCGCTGTTCCACGTACAGCCGGGCCACGGCCGAGGCCAGGGCGCGCACACGGGCGATGTATTTGGCCCGCTCGGTGATGGAGATGGCTCCGCGCGCGTCCAGCAGATTGAACGTGTGCGAGCATTTCAGACAGAAATCGTATGCGGGCCAGGGCAAACCGGCGGCGCACAGCTTGCGGGCCTCCTCCTCGTAAGCCCCGAACAGGGACAGAAGCATTTCCGCGTCCGAATGGTCGAAATTGTAGCGGGACTGCTCCACCTCGGCCTGATGATACACGTCGCCGTAAGTGACATGATCGTTCCAGGCCAGATCGTACACCGACTCCTTCTCCTGAAGATACATGCAAAGCCGCTCCACACCGTAGGTGATCTCACAGCTGACGGGCTCCAGATTGATGCCGCCCACCTGCTGAAAGTAGGTGAACTGCGTCACCTCCATGCCGTTCAGCCATACTTCCCAGCCCAGTCCCCAGGCGCCGAGAGTCGGACTTTCCCAGTCATCCTCCACGAAGCGGATGTCATGCACGTGCTTGTCGATACCCAGCACGCCCAGGCTGTCCAGATAGAGTTCCAGCACATTGGCCGGAGAGGGCTTCAGAATGACCTGAAACTGGAAATAGTGCTGCAGGCGGTTGGGATTTTCACCGTAGCGGCCGTCCGTCGGGCGGCGCGAGGATTCGGGATAGGCCACCCGCCACGGCTCCGGGCCGAGCACCCGCAGAAAGGTGGACGGGTTGAAGGTCCCCGCTCCCACTTCCATGTCGTAGGGAAATTGCAGCACGCAGCCCTGTCCGGCCCAGAAGAGCTGCAGGTTGGAAATGACATCCTGAAAATTCATGTACGGCTCCTTGTATCTCCGGCCTCAGACCCGCAGGAAGCGGTTTC
>JAUMXF010000139.1 GCA_030529235.1 Pseudomonadota bacterium | reverse complement strand
AAGGCTGGCCAGCATGTTGGTTTTGTCCCAGTCCGGGTTGTGGCGGCGGACAAAGGGGCCGCGGAGCATATGCCCGAGATAGCCGCCCACCACGAGAATATCCTGTATTCCCGCCCCGCGCAGGGCTTCGATCTGCCAGGCAAGAAGCGGCTTTCCTCCGGCCTCGACCAGGCACTTGGGCCTGTCTTTGGTCAGCGAGAGCAGTCGGGAGCCGCGCCCGGCCGCGAGAATGATCGCTTTCATGGGCGGCTCTCCGTCTGTGTTCCGGCGTGGTCGAAAAAGTGGCGCAAGAGGGTCCGGTTGAAGTCCGCTTCGGGACTGTGCCGTTCCGGATGCCACATCACGGCCATGATTCGTTTCTGCGTGTGGTAAAATCCCTCGCATCGGCCTGCTTCGTCCACGGCGAAGGCAGCCAGAGGAGCTTGCAGATCGGAGGCCGCCGGACTGCAGTAATGGTGGAACGAATTGACGCACAGGCGCGGCTCAGGCCAGTCGAAAGGCGGATCCTTCAGCGTGATCTCGTGGAACCGGCCCGCGTGTGCCCCGGCGGGACGGCAGGGGAGCGGCGCGTGGCCGAAATGCCGGAGCAGAAACTGAAACCCCCGGCAGACGCCGAAAACCGGCAGATCGTGATCCAGAGCGAAGTGAAGGAGAGCCTCCTCCGTGGCGTCCCGGCCGGGCGCGCTGCCGAGATCGTTGCCGCCGGTGAAAATGAATCCGTTCAGTTCCCAGTCGCGAGCGTACTGTCCGGCCTTCGTGCCGATATTGGGAACGGGCATCCAGCGGGCCAGGGGCAGGGCGTCCGCCATGAAGGCGGCCCAGTTCTGGGCCAGAGCGTCGCGGGGCTCGTCATATCGGGCCGCAATGTCCACGCGCATGGAAAGTCCGATTCGCGGTTCAGGCATTGAAGGCTCCCAGGGCCGCGATGTTTCTGGCCGCGCAGTTGAGATCTATCTTCGGGCTTTGGCGCAGCCGGTCGAACAGCTCCTCGCCGCAGCCGATGGCCGCGGGCAGTTGCAGTTCGGCGCAGCGGATGGCCATATGCGAGTTGGCGCCCCCGTATTTGGTGACCAGACCGGCGATGCCTCTGGTGAAAATCCAGTCGAATCCGGGGTCCGCGTGCTCGATGCAGACGATTCTGTTTTCGAGATGCGCGTGACTCAGGCTGGCGGCGCTGAGAAAAACCGTTTCGCGCTCGACCTGCTTCCGGGTGATGAAATTGGGTTCGCAGCGGTGCAGGGGCACGACATGGATGTCCTTGACCCCGCGCACCAGATAACTGAGCCGCAGGGAGTGGGCCAGGGTCTGTTCCATGCGCGCGCGGTCGATCCTGTCCATCAAGGCGGAGGTCATGTCCGCGTGCGGGCAGGTGTAGCCGCTGTCCAGAATTTCCGGCAGGCGCAGAAAGGAGAGATCTTCGCGCCCGAGACCGAATGCGGCTCCCCAGCGGGCGATGCATTCCAGGGCCGCGGACAGGCTGCGCGTGAAAATGAACTTGGCGTATTCGCGCCCTTGTATGGCCCGCGCGGCGTAGGTGAAAAGCTCCCCGGCGCTGACGGCGTCCAGCCCGTTCTCCCGCAGAAGGCTTCCGATGGCGCGAAGTTCGGCCTTCCGGGGCGCAAACGGCGGAGCGGATGGCTCCGGCCGGTTGCCCTCCTCCGGACGGAGAAACAGGTCGTCGCGGTCCTTGTAGCACGGGGACATGATGTCGAATGTTCCCGGCCGCAGGTGGCCGTAGCGTTCCAGAAATATTTTTTCGGACAGGTCGCCCCGGCAGACCGCGCGCATGTCTGCGGCCAGCTCGGACATGACCGTGGGCACCGAGGCCTTGAAGGCCGCCAGCCGCGTCTCGTCCAGAGCCTCGCGGGCCACGGCGGAGCGGAGCAGGGCCTCGGCGATGAACGCGTGCCTGGCGATGGTCGCGAAGGGAATGGTCCCCAGATGCAGGCAGGTTTCCAGAATGGACTGGATGTGCGCGCTCATGGCCGGAGGCGTGGCCTTGGTGGCCGGATGCAGTCCGGTTTTCTGCCTGCGGCGCAGTTCGGCGATGTGTCCGAGGGCCCGGTCCAGGGTACCGTCCGGCCCCGGGCGCAGGGCCTGATTGGTGAAGCCGCGCAGGAGTTCCTGAAAGGATTTGTGCTCGGATGCGGACAACACGCCTGGGTACCGCTCCGCAAAGCGCCGCGAAAAGGTGAAATCCAAGGCGGTCTGGGCCACCTCGAATTCGATCTTGTCGTGCAGGCCGGGATTGTCGGCCAGCCGTCGCAGCCAGGCGTTGATCAGCTTTTCTCCGGTTCTGGCGGGAATGTCTCCGGGCAGCAGGGAGTTCAGGCTGGCCCGCACGTCGATGAAAGGCTTGCCGCCGAGCAGCACCATGAGTTCCGTGCCCGGGAGTTCGCGGTAACCCATGCCCGCCCTGGCCACGCGCCAGGCGGAGGCGGAAATCAGGGCGCGGAAGAGGGAAACGGCCAGAGGCGCCGGAGCGCCGCCCAGAAGCTCGGCCGGATTCCAGTCCGGCATAATGCCGAAAATCGTGCTCGCTCCGAAAAGACCCTTGCGCCGCGCGGACAGACCGCGCACGAAACGCTCCGTGTACGGAACGGCCCGGGCGACCCGCAGCTCCGTGTCAGGGTGCCAGTTCGCCGCCGTGCTGATCCTGCGGACCTGCAGGAGATGCATCCGGCCGCTCCGGTCCAGGGCGAATTCGATATCCAGCGGGACGCTGCCGCCCAGACGCTCCATTTCCTTCGCCAGCTCCAGCATTTTACGCACTCGCGGGGAGTCGCAGTATTCGGGCCGGAAATGGCGGTAGACCAGTACGGTCTTGTGCACGCCCCGCCCGCTGGTGACGGAGTCGGAGCGGCCGCTTTCCTCATCGTAATTGAGCACATAGTACGGAGAGCCGTCATCCACGCAGCGCGTCAAAATAACGCCGCTGACTTCGATGTCCTCCACCTGTAGCTGTATCAGAACCTGGTCTTCGGGCTCCGTCCGGGGGTAGGACGCGAACACCTCCTCCACGGCTTGCCGCAGCCGCAGCGCATCCCTTGCCGGAACATGCAGCACGGAAGTGTAGGCCCCGGCATGGGAACTGACCGCGCCGTCTTCGTGCCGGGCGGAGCTGCGCACGGCCACAAGCCGTCCTGCGAACTCCCGCCTCACATGCTCCAGCAGGCTGGACGGGTCTTCCTTCCACTGGGCCCAGGTAAAGGCCAAGCCCTGAGGAATGCGGCAGGAAAGAGCGGCCGCATCCAGCCGGAACAGGGTGTCCGCCTTGGAGCCGAAACGGATTTTATTGTGCGCTGTTTTTTTCCCGCGTGCCGTCATCATCGCCAAATACCCTGGTGCTGAACACAACCCGTAAAAAAGCGTACCGGGCCAGCAGATAATACACCGGCCAGACTGCGCTGAAGAAAACACGGTCCAGAAATATACGGAAACCTTGCTTCCATCCCGCTAGCACCCAGCGCGGCGCGGGCAGTTCTCCCCGCAAGGGGAGCAGAAGCGCGCCAAGCCATTGCCGCAGGCCGGGTCTTGCGTCATGCCGGGTCTGGTAACCGTACATGCCAAATTCGGGCCACAGAAATGTTTCGATGAGCAGAATCTCCCGGGGCGCAAGGCGCGATTTCCACCGTTCGGTGACATGCCGGTTCGGTCCGGCGCTGCGCCGTGCCTG
>JAUMXF010000022.1:8316-28591 GCA_030529235.1 Pseudomonadota bacterium | reverse complement strand
GAGCGGCTGCGGGATCTCTTCGACGCGGAAGAGGTGCTGGACCCGTCGCGGCCGCCGCTGGAATAGCCTCGGCCAGCCTCCTTCCTCCGGTTCTCTATCCCAGCCCGTACTCCTCCAGTTTGCGGTAGAGGGTCTTGCGGCCGATGCCCAGAATCCGCGCCGCCTGCGACTTGTTGCCCCTCAGAGCATGCATGACCATGCTGATGTGGGACCGTTCAAGCTCCTCCAGGGTCAGAAAGCCATCCTTCCGTTCTTCCCGTCCTTCCTGAGGGAAAAAGGGGAGAGCCTGGACGTTGATCAGGTCGTTTTCGGCCAGAATCATGCCCCGTTCGATGATGTTCTTCAGTTCCCGGACATTGCCCGGCCAAGGGTTGTCCATCAGCCGCTGCATGGCTCCCGGCGAGATTTTGTATGTCCGGCCGTCCTTGGGCAGGGATGCGAGAAAGTATTCCACCAGGGCGGGGATGTCTTCCCGCCGTTCACGCAGCGGCGGAAGTTCCACGCGGAACACGTTGATGCGGTGATAGAAGGCGTCATGGAAACGCCCGGCCTGCACTTCTTCCGCCAGGTCCTTGTTGGTGGCGAAAATGAAACGCACGTCCACGCAGCGTTCCTCCCGGTCTCCCACGCGCCGGAAATGCTGCGTCTCCAGCAGGCGCAGCAGGGCTGCCTGCAGTTCCAGGGTTAGTTCTCCCACCTCGTCGAAGAAGAGCGTGGCCTTGTGGGCCAGGGACAGCAGTCCGTCCTGGCTTTGCCCGGCTCCGGTGAACGCGCCCTTGCAGTAGCCGAAAAGTTCGCTGCGCAGCAGTTCCTTGTCGAAGGCGCCGCAGTTTTTGACGATGAGGGGCTGATCGGCGCGCCTGCTCTGCGCGTGCAGGGCGGCCGCGGCCACGTTTTTGCCCGTGCCCGACTCGCCGGTGAACAGCACCGGGATATCTGTGGGCGCGGCTTTTTCGATCAGAAAACGGACGTGCTGCACGGCCTTGGAATGGCCGATGAACTTGGGCGAGGGCTTGTGTCCGGTGCTGTGCCGCAGCAGGTCGTTTTCGCGCTGCAGGCGGACCTTCTGGTAGGCCTTCTCGATGACCTGCTCCATGCGCTCCAGAGAAAAGGGTTTGGTGATGTAGTCGTAGGCCCCGTTTTTCATGGCCTCCACGGCGCTGTCCACGTCCGCGTGTCCGGTGATCAGGATGATGGCCACGCTCGGCATGGTTTCCAGCAGCTGGGACATGAGTTCCAGACCGTCGGAGTCCGGCAGGCGGATGTCCAGAATGATCACGTCGCAGTAGTGCCGGCGCAGGTGCTCCATGGCTTCGGCCGCGCTGCCCACGGTGTGGATGGTCCGGCCCGGGGAAGCCATTTCGCGCTCGAACAGCTTGCGGATGTTGGCCTCGTCATCCACGACGAGGATTTCGATGGAGTTGAAGATGCTCATGCGAGGTCCCGGGATGTTCGGCGGGAAAGGGGAAGGCTGACCCTGAAGATGGAGCCCTTGCCCGGATCGCTGCAGACGCGGATTTCCCCGCCGTGGTTCTGGATGACGTTGTAGCAGATGGACAGGCCGATGCCGATGCTGTGCCCCTTGGTCTTGGTGGTGAAAAAGGGGAGGAAGAGCTTGCCCAGCACCTCCGGTTCGATGCCCTGTCCCGTGTCCTCCACGATGAGCAGGGCGTGGCCTTCCGTTTCCCGGCAGGTGCTGATGGTGATGGAGCCCGCATCCTCGATGGCGTCCATGGCGTTCAGGATCAGGTTCAGCAGGACCTGCTTCAGTTCTCCCTGAGCGCCCCGGATCACGAGAGGTTCGGGATGCAGGTGCTGAATCAGGGTGATGCCCGGCCGGAGTTTGATCTGGTGCTGGAGGATACGCAGCGTGTCCTGAACCAGCACGTTGAGATCGAGCGTGTCCAGCTTCATGGCCTTTTTGCTGCTGAAAGAGAGCAGGCTGCCCACGATGTCCCGGCAGCGGTTGCATTCCTCCAGAATGATGCTCGCGTATTCCGCGAAACTGTCCACCATGTCCCGGTCCGCAGCTTCCCGGGCCAAGTGACGCAGTTTGGGGATGCGCCGCTTCATGGCTTCGGAAAAGCCGCTGATGGCCGTCAGGGGGTTGTTGATTTCGTGGGCCACGCCGGCCGCGAGCAGACCCACGGTGGCCATTTTCTCGGCCTGGTGAAATTTGGCCTGATATTCCTTCTCCAGAGTCACGTCCCGTTTGACGATGAGCACGTTGCGGACCCGGCCCCTGTCATCGAAGATGGGAGACGCCGACACTTCAAAGTGCGTGGTCCGGCCGGAACTGGTGTCGATGCGGGCGATGCGGTCCGGCTTGCCGGTTTGCAGGGCGGTGCGCAGGGGACATTCCAGACAGGGGCTCTGGCGGTCCCGGAAGACCTCGTAACAGTGCCGCCTTTCGGGGTTCGGGACGTCGAAATACTGGTGAAAGACCTTGTTGGTGTAGAGAATGCGGTAGTCCGGGGAAACAACGGCCAGAATATCCATGATGCCGTTCAGGATATCCTGGTTTTCCTGCTTCTTGTGCTCCAGCTCCGCATTGTAGGTCTCCAGCTCGGCCATTTTTTCCTGCACCTCGCGGAAAAATCCGAGCTTGGTGTATTCCGGACCGATGATGTCGCTGAGCTTGGTGGGGCTCATCACCATACCTCCCGGCAGATGGCCAGCAGATCTCCGGCTGTGGCCGGACGCGGGTTGGTCAGCAGACAGGCATCCCTGACGGCAGTTTCGCAGATCTGGGGGAAGGCGGCATCGTCGTCCACCATTTCCCGGAGCCGGGCCACCGCGCCCAGCTCCCGGAAGATCTCCCGGAGACGCTCTATTCCGGCCTGTCCCGTCTGGGCGTCGGAAGACAGCCTCCGGCCCAGAATGATTTCGCCGATGACCGCGCTTTTCCGTTCACAGGCGGGCAGATTGTAGGCCATGACAGCCGGGAGCAGGACAGGATGGACCAAGCCGTGGGTGGTGTCGAAAAATCCGCCCAGAGAATGGGCTATGGCGTGACAGGCCCCGAGACTTGCGTTGCTGAAGCTCATGCCCGCGGACGTGGCGGCCACGGACAGGTTCTCCAGAGCCTCCGGCTCCCGGTTTTTGAGGGCAGGGAAGATGTTTTCCAGAATGAGATGGATGGCCTTCAGGGCCAGAGTTTCGGTCAGGGGATGAGCGATGAGGGACACGTAGGACTCCACGGCATGGGCCAGCGCGTCCACGGCCGAGGACAGGATCAGTTTGTCGTTCGCCGTGGACAGCATGTCCGGGTCGATGATGGAGACGTTGGGCGTGAGGGACCGGCTGATGAGGGACATCTTCACCCTGCGCCGCGCGTCGGTGATGATGGCGAACTGGGAAACGTCGGACCCGCTTCCGGCTGTGGACGGCAGAAATATCATGGGCGGTAGCGGATTCAGAATGAGATTGGCCCCCTCGTAGTCCTGAATGACGCCGCCGTTGCTGACCACCGTGGCCACGCCTTTGGCCGTGTCCATGGGACTGCCTCCGCCCAGGGCCACGATGACGTCCGCCCCTTCCTCCCTGTACAGCTTCGCGCCTTCGTGGACTTCGGTGTCGCGGGGGTTGGAGCTGACCCTGTCGTAACAGACCCAGCCCAGGCCGGAGCCTTCAAGAACTTCGAAGAGCTTGTGCGCCCATCCGGCCTGTTCCAGGCCGCGGTCCGTGACCACGAATATCTTTTTTCCTCCCAGCTGCCGGGCGTAGAGACCCGTGTAGCGCATGCTGCCGTGCCCGAAGATGATCTCCGGAAGGGAAAACTTGCGGATGTCCATGGCTGTGTCCTGGTTGTGCGTTGGCCCCGTTCAGCCAGAGGCGGTTATGCGGGACTGTGCAAAAACATGACCGCGCTTCTTTCTCCGGATGCGCATGGCCTGAAGGTGACGGGACAAACCATCCGGAATGCCGGGCCCGGGCATGTCCGGTTCCGGGGATAAACGTACCCCAGCCTGAAAAGGCGGGTAAAGACTTTTCTTGGCTTGGGGCGGGTGTATCGTATCGAACCGGAAAACAGGGTATTTTCCGGGTCAGGATGATACATGGAGAGGCCCGACGCCATTTCGGAAAGATGACCTTGAGCCTCCCCCTCATGGCGGCCGGACCGGCCGCATCAGCCCGGTTGCATGGTCCGCCGGGGCTCGTATTCGTTCTGGCCCTGTTTTTGCCAAATGAGAGGCGGAAAGAGGCAAAGGTCACCGGTTTCTCACTTCTGCCCACATTTGGAGGTACAATCATGGCTGTTCAGGAAATGGTGTACGGTTTTTTCATTCCCAGCGTCACATTGATCGGTATCGGCGCGGCCAAACAGATTCCCGAAAAGGTCAAGGCTCTGGGCGGGAGCAAGCCTCTGGTGGTCACGGACAAGGGCATCACGGCCTGCGGTCTGACCAAGCAGATCACGGACCTTCTGGATGCGGAGGGCATGAAGTACGAAGTGTATGATGAGACCGTGCCCAATCCCACGGACAAAAACGTTCACGACGGTGTGGACGTTTACAAGAAAAAAAAGTGCGATTCCCTCATTTCTCTGGGCGGCGGCAGCTCCCACGACTGCGGCAAGGGCATCGGTCTGGTTGTGGCCAACGGCGGCAAGATTCACGATTTTGAAGGACTGGACAAATCGACCAAGCCCATGCCTCCGTATCTGGCTGTGAACACCACCGCCGGCACGGCCTCGGAAATGACCCGCTTCTGTATCATCACCGATACCTCGCGCAAGGTGAAGATGGCCATTGTGGACTGGCGGGTGGCCCCGGGCGTGGCCATCGACGATCCGAACCTGATGGTCGGCATGCCTCCGGCCCTGACCGCCGCCACGGGCATGGACGCGCTGACTCATGCCGTGGAGGCCTACGTGTCCACCATGGCCACGCCCATGACCGACGCCTGCGCCCAGAAGGCCATCGAGATCATCTCGGAGTTCCTGCGCAAGGCCGTGGCCAACGGAACGGATATAGAAGCCCGTGAAGCCATGTGTTTCGCCCAGTTTCTGGCAGGCATGGCCTTCAACAACGCGAGCCTCGGCTATGTGCACGCCATGGCCCACCAGCTTGGCGGCTTCTATGATCTGCCGCACGGCGAGTGCAACGCCATCCTGCTGCCGCATGTCTCCAGGGCCAACATGAACGCCAAGATGGAGCGTTACGCGGCCATCGCGAAATTCATGGGCCGCTACACGGACGGCATGTCCTTCCGCGTGGCCGCCGAAAAATGCTTTCAGGGTATCGAGCAGCTTTCCAAGGACATTGGCATTCCCGAAGGGCTGGTGGCTCTCGGCAAAAAGTATGGCAAGGACGTGCGCAAGGAAGACATTCCGGTCATGACGGCCAATGCCCAGAAGGACGCCTGCGCTCTGACCAATCCGCGCAAGATGAGCGATGCCGACGTGGCGGCCATTTACGAGGCGGCCATGTAGTAAGCGAAAAGACCGGCGGAATCACCGGGAGGCGATATGCGCTCCGGCGAAGAATGGATTCTCGAACTGGAAGAGACCGTGTGGGCATGTGGTGAGCGGGTTGACGGGCCCGAAGGCTGGGAGCTGGAGGATGATACCTGCGAGCTGTGCCCCGGCGGCCGGGAGGGACTTCCGGGAGAATGCCTGACAGACCGGTAACTCGTGATACAGCGAAAAAAGTGGAAAAAATCCGGAGACGCCCTTGCGCCTCCGGATTTTTGTTTTATAGACTTCGTCTGTCCCCGATGCCGGTACGGTACGGGCGCGGAGATCAGGATAAACAAGAAAATACATCATTACAGGAGAATACAATGAAAACATCCGCTCGCAACATGTTTGTGGGTCAGATCAGTTCCATCCGCCAGGGTATGGTGGTGTGCGAGGTGGAACTGACCACATCCTCCGGCCTCAAAATCGTTTCGGCCATCACCAAGGAAAGTCTCGAAACGCTGGGTCTGGCCCAGGGCAAGACCGTCACGGCCACGGTCAAGGCCCCGTGGGTGGTGCTGGTCAAAGACGGCAAGGACGTCAAAACCAGCGCCCGGAACAGGTTCTGCGGCAAGATTTCCGCCATCAGCAAGGGCATGGTCGCCGTGGAAGTCGTGGTGGATCTGCCCGATGGCACCAAGGTCACATCCCTCATCACCGACGGCTCGGCCACATCCATGGATCTCAAGGTCGGCGACGAGATCTGCGCCCTGGTCAAGGCCTTTTCCGTCATCCTGACAGTGGAATAAGCCCTTCACATCCCCCTGTTCGAGCCCGGCCGCCCTGAATTTCAGGACGGCCGGGTTTTTCTTTGTGCCGGGAACGGATTTTCCGGATTCCCGGAAAGCGGCGGCATTCCCTCAGGCGCGCAGAAGGCGCAGACCGTTTACAAGCACCAGCAGGCTCACGCCCATGTCGGCGAATACGGCCATCCACATGGTGGTCTGGCCCAGGAAGGTCAGAGCGAAAAAGACCGTCTTGATGCCCAGGGCCAAGGCGATATTCTGGGCCAGAATGGCGTGGGTCTTTACGGAAAGCCTTAGAAATACGGGGATTTTACGCAGATCGTCGTCCATGAGGGCCACGTCGGCCGTTTCGATAGCCGTGTCGCTTCCGGCCGCGGCCATGGCAAAGCCGATATCGGCTCTGGCCAGGGCCGGGGCGTCGTTGATGCCGTCGCCGACCATGCCCGTCCGGCCGGGCAGTTCCGCCACGGCGGCCAGCTTTTCGTCCGGCAACAGTTCCGCCCGGAACTGCTCTATGCCTGCCTGAGCGGCGATGCTCCGGGCCGTGTGCGCGTTGTCTCCGGTCAGCATGACCGGGGTCACCCCCAGAGCGCGTATTTCGGCCACGGCTTCCCGGGCCGAGGGCTTCAGGGTGTCGGCTACGGCGAACAGCGAGTGGACTCCTTTTTCATTCATGAGCAGGACCACGCTTTTTCCGGCTTCCTCCAGCGGGAAAATCCGGGATTCCAGTTGCGGGGAGCACAGGCCGCGCTCCTCCACCATGCGGTGATTGCCGAGACTCCAGACCATGCCGTCCATCACGCCCTGAATGCCCTGCCCGGGAACGGCGGCGAATTCGGAGACCTCCCGCAGAGCAAGCCTCCTCTCCCTTGCCACAGCCGCCACGGCCGCCGATACGGGATGGTCCGACCGGGCCGCCAGACTGGCCGCTAGCCGCAGACCTTCTTCCCCATCCGTGCCGTTTATGGCCTGAATGTCGATGCATCGGGGCTGCCCCACGGTCAGGGTACCGGTCTTGTCCAGGGCCAGGGTGGAGATTTTACGACCCAGTTCCAGAAACGCGCCGCCCTTGATCAGGATGCCCCGGCGGGCCGCCGCGGCCAGCCCGCTGACCAGGGTCACGGGGGTGGAAATGACCAGAGCGCACGGGCAGGCTATGACCAGAAGCACCAGAGCCCGATAGACCCAGTCCAGCCATCCCCCGCCGAGCAGCAGAGGCGGCAGTGTGCCTGCCAGCACGGCCAGACCGAAAACCAGCGGCGTGTAAACTTCCGCGAAGCGGTCCACAAAACGCTGGATGGGCGCGCGGCCGCCCTGGGCCGATTCCACCGCGTGCAGAATGCGGGACAGCGTGGAGTCGGCGGCCAGGGCCGTGACCTCGTATTCAAAGGAGCCCGCTTCATTGATGGTGCCCGCGAAAACAGCGTCACCCGGCCCTTTGTCCACGGGCAGGCTTTCTCCGGTGATGGGGGCCTGGTTGATGCTGGAGGCGCCCTCCAGAATGCGTCCGTCCAGGGCCACGCGCTCTCCCGGCCGGACCCGCACCCGGCTGCCTACGGCTATGGACTTGGCGTCCCGCTGGACCCATTGGCCTTTCTCATCAAGGACCGTGGCCTGTTCCGGAGCCAGGCTCAACAGTTCGCGGATGGCCCCGCGGGCCCGGTGCAAAGCTCTTTCCTCCAGCATTTCGGCCAGGGAAAAAAGCACCATGACCGTGGCCGCCTCGGGCCAGTGGCCGATGAGCAGGGCTCCTGTGGCCGCGCAGGACATGAGGGCGTTCATGTTCAGATTTCTGTTCTTCAGGGCGATCCAGCCGTTTTTGTACGTTCCGAGTCCACCCAGCAGAATGGCCGCCAGGGCGAGACCCAGAACCAGCCAGTCCGGCCCCGAGGCGAATTCGGCCGCCTCCGAACCCAGAGCCAGGAGTCCGGCGGCCAGCACGCGCTTCCACGGCAGAGCCGGAGCTTCCGCCGGCCGCTCCCGCTCCGTCCGCGCGCCCATGTTCAGGGATTCCAGCACCCTGGTGATGGCCTCAAGGGTTTCAGGGGCGTGGCCTATACGCACCGTGCGCCGCATGTGGTCGAAATGCAGGCCGTGCACGCCGTCCATGCCGTCCAGTTTTTTGCGGATGAGAGCCGCTTCCGTCGGGCAGCACATGCCCGGCACGTGAAAAAGCGTCTGGTAGGTGGAATCCTCCAGAGACGCCGGATTCTCGGGCTCGGCAGCCGGATCGGCCGGGACTCCGTGGCAGCCGCAGCCGGAACACGAGCAGGCCTCTTTCATTGTGGGCAGGGTGAAGTTTTCAAGTTCGAGTTTCTTCATAATGCGTCTCCAATACCGCTTCTGAAGGCGGATATGACCTGGAATCCACCGGTTCGGGCCGGCAAAAGTTCGGCTGCCGGGTTTCTTTTGACCAGGGTAATGTCTCAAGCTACTTGAGGGTCAAGTCTTTTTTTCGGAGGCGGCAAATGAAGATCGGAGAACTGGCCAGACGCGCCGGATGTCAGGTGCCCACTGTCCGCTACTACGAGCAGGAAGGGCTTTTGGGAGCCCCCCGGCGTACGGAGAAGAACTACCGCGTGTACGGCGAGGAGGATGTGGAGCGGCTGCAATTCATCCGCCATTGCCGGGAGCATCAGATTTCCCTGGAGGAGATCAGGCAGCTCCTCGATTACCGCGACGAACCCAGGCGGGACTGCACCTGGGTCACCGAGCTCATCGGCACGCGCATCATGGCCGTGGACAAGCAGATACAGTCTCTCGTCCGGCTCAGGAAATATCTGGAGGAACTGCGGGGAAAATGCTCCGGCGGCGGCTCGGCGGGGGGCTGCGGCATCATGCGCAGTCTGGGTGACATGGCCCTTTGCCCCTGTTCCGGCGGTAAAAAAGGCCCGGCGCAACCGGCCAGGGAGCAGCAAGGAAAAAAAACGGTCGAAAGCGACGGCTAACCTCTTGAAAACAAACCGGGAGATGCAGAAACATTGTTCTGCATCTCCCGGTGGACCTGAGAGGTTATCTGGTTTCAGGCGATCCAGTCGTCATCCGCCTCGATGGGTGCGAAGCCCCGGCGCATGGTGTTCTCGCAGATCACGCGCGGATCCATGAACTGGAGCAGATAACCCGGCCCCCCGGCCTTGGAGCCGATGCCGGACATGTGGAAACCGCCGAAGGGATGACGTTCCACCAGCGCACCGGTGGAGCCCCGGTTCAGATACAGATTACCCACATTGAAGCGGGCGGAGGCTTTTTCCAGATGCCGGGGACTTCTGGAAAACACGGCCCCGGTCAGGGCATAGGCCGTGGAGTTGGCCCATTCCAGAGCCTGATCGAAATCCCTGACCTTCATCACCGCCAGAACCGGCCCGAAGACCTCTTCCTGGGCGATGCGATGCTCCGGCGTGATGCCCTCCACAATGGTCAGGGGCGCGTAGTATCCGCCTTCGGGCACGGCGCTCTCGAAAAGAAGCCGTCCTTCCCGCTTGGCCAGTTCCGCGTAGTGCCGCACGTTGTGCAGCGCCTTTTCGTCCACCACCGGCCCCATGAAGCAGGCCGGATCTTCGGCCGGGCCGATGGCCAGGGACCGGGCTCCTTCGGTCAGGCGGCGGATGAATTTTTCATAGATCGGCTCCACCACGATGACCCGCGAGCAGGCCGAGCATTTCTGGCCCTGAAAGGCGAAGGCGGAATGCAGGACCTCGCGCACGGCCTCGTCCAGATCCGCGTCGTCGTCGATGATGATGGCGTTCTTGCCGCCCAGCTCGGCGATGACCCGCTTGATCTGTTTCTGTCCGGGATGGACTGTGGAAGCCTTGTTCAGGATGCGCCGCCCCACTTCCAGAGACCCCGTGAAGGCGATGACGGCGATGTCCGGGTGCTCCACCAGATAGTCGCCCATGACCGAACCCCGGCCGGGAACATAGTTGAACACGCCGTCGGGCAGCCCGGCCTTGCGGAAGATTTCGGCCAGGGTGAAGCCCACCACGGAAGAGGGCCCGGCGGGTTTGTACAGCACCGGATTGCCCGTCACGATAGCGGCGGAGCTCATGCCGCAGCTGATGGCCAGGGGAAAATTCCAGGGCGCGATGACGGCCGCGATGCCCTTGGGCTGATAGACGAGGCGGCTCATTTCTCCCGGAGCCCGGCCCATGCGCGCCGGAGCGCCCAGACGGATCATTTCTCGGGCGTAATACTCCAGAAAATCAATGGCCTCGGCCACATCGGCCTGGGCCTGGTCGAACTGCTTGCCCACTTCAAGCGTCTGCCAGGCGGACAGGATGTAAATATCCTTGCGGGCGATCTCCGCGGCCCGGATCAGATACGCGGCGCGCTCCGCAGGGGGCAGGGCCTTCCAGCCCGGCGCGGCTTTTTGGGCGGCCTCGATGGCCAGGTCGATTTCCCTGGTGGACGCCTGGCAGACATCCCCGATGAGTTCCTTCGGGTCGGCCGGATTGACTGATGGCAAAATATCGTCGGTATACACTTCCCTGCCGCCGATGATGAGCGGATATTTCCGGCCGAGCCGGGCGCGGACCTGAGCCACGGCGTCCGTGAAGGCCCGCCGCACCGGCTCCCGCGTGAAATCGGCAAAGGGCTCGTTCTCGAAGCGGCCAATTTCCCGGCCGGAAGACGTTCCGGGGGCGACGCGCTCCTTTTCCCGTCCGGCCGTCAGGAGCGGGTTTTCCAGCAACCGTTCCACTTCGGTCTCTTCGGCGAAGGATTGCCGCAGGAAGGACTCGTTGGCCGTGTTTTCCAGCAGGCGGCGGACCAGATAGGCCATGCCGGGCAGCAGATCGCCGTAGGGCGCGTAGAGACGCACGCGCCGGGCCACGTTGAGGAGACCTTTGCGCACGGGTTCGGCCATGCCGTAGAGCACCTGGAATTCATAGCGGCTCTCGGGCACGTTCAGGCTCCGGGCCGTTTCCATGACGGCGGAAATGGTGCGGATGTTGTGCGAAGCGCAGCCGAAATGGCAGATGTCGTGATTTTCCAGAATAGTTCTGGCCAGCCGCTCGTAGGCCGCGTCGCTCTCGGCCTTGACGGTCCAGACGGGAATATCCCAGCCGTTCTGCTTGGCGATGACGGTCTCGGAGTCCCAGTACGCGCCCTTCACCAGACGAATGGATATGGGCAGATTTTTTTCTCTGGCCCAGGCCAGCAGATCGGCCAGATCGCGGCCGGTGTCCTTCAGATAGGCCTGAAGCACGATGCCCAGATGCGGATAGTCGCGGAATTCGTCGCTGTCGCGCAGGCGGCGGTACGCCTCCAGGGTAATGTCCTTGAACCTGTATTGCTCCATGTCGATGCGCATGAAGCCGTTCATTTCCCGGACCTTGCGCAGAATGGGCGTCAGGCGGTCGCAGATGCCCCGGACGGAGCCTTCGAAATCCTTGGGCGAGGCCTGGGAAAAAAGCGCCGTGGGTTTGACCGAGATATTCACGCGCGGAGCGTGCCCCCAATCCATGTCCTGTCCGCCCAGAGCCGGCCAGGCGGCGTATTCAGTATGCAGAGCATCCAGAAGCTTCAGATATTCCCGCAGGTAGGCTTCGGATTCCTCCTCGCTGACCGAGGCTTCGCCCAGAATGTCCACGGTGAAAGCGAAGCCGTCCTTGCGGATTTTCTTCAGATTTTTGAGGGCGTCGACCGTATTCTCGCCGATGATGAACTGCTTGGCCATGCCCTCGATATTGGAGCGGATGGCCTTGGCCACCAGCCCGGCGGCCAGCTTGCCGCCCAGGCCGGAGCCCATGGCTCCGGCGCCCAGCCTGAGCACCTTGGGGACGTCCTGACCGTCTCCGGCGAAGTATTCGTCGATGTGCCGGGTCAGCGACTCGGACGTGTTCAGGTAGGGCAGCACGTCCACGAAGCGGAAGAGCTGAACCTTGAAATTCTCGTTTTTCATGGACCAGTCCATGACTTTGCCTGTCCACCAGCCCTTGTTGAAAATGGAAGGGGACTCGCCGGAAATACTGGCGAAAAACTCCTTCCCGCGCTCCACAATCTTTCTGTCCAGACCAGCCAGATCCATCATGTCACTCCTTTTCACGCGGCAAGCCGTGCCCCGCCTTTCTGGATTGTTTGGGATGGACGAAATCCAGGGGCAAGGCCTGGGTTTCCTTGAGGGTTTCAAGCACCAGCGTGGTCCGGCTGTCCTGCACGCCGGGGATTTCACCGAACTTCTTCATGAGCAGCCCCAGAGTGTCGGTGCCGCTGATCCTGGCCTTGAGCAGATAATTGTATTCACCCGCGATCCAGTGCACTTCCTGTACTTCCGGAATGGCGGCCAGCAGGCGGCCGATGTCCGTTCCGCCCACGGAATCGGTGGTCTTGACCTGGATGAAGGTGGACAGGCCCAGATCCAGAGCCTTGGGATCCAGACGCGCGGCAAATCCGAGGATGACGCCCCGGCTTTCCAGCTTCCTGACCCGCTCCAGCACGCCGGACGGAGCCATGCCCACCCGCCGGGCCAGATCCGCATTGGTGACTTTGCCGTCTTCCTGAAGAATATTCAGTATCTGGATGTCTATGCTGTCAAACATCTTCATCTTCTCCCGGATGGCGGAAGATAATTTCTGAATAAATTTCAGTCAACGAACATGACTCAACGATCTTAAAACTCTACATCACGGTCAGGGGCAGTGCCCACCAAGACCAGCCTGACCCGTTTAGCACCTGATCATAGCTGAATGTAGTGAGTGCGGCTTCTGGGGTTGAAAACCTGCTGACAGGTGGTTGGAACGCCGGTTGGGCATATTACTGACGTCGAAGGATACTACGGGGGCTTCATTTCAATGGCCGTGTAAAGGCAGAACGTAGAGATGATTTTGCAGGATGAACGGGAATAAGGATGGGCTACGGGGTCGGCATTACCAAATAAAAAAGCGCCCATGATAGATTTCTCATAAAGCGCTTGATCGTCTGGTAGCGGGGGCAGGATTTGAACCTACGGCCTTCGGGTTATGAGCCCGACGAGCTACCATGCTGCTCCACCCCGCGTCATGTGAAGTCTAACTCCTATGCGTATTTACAAGGGTTGTCAAATACTCTATCCATATTTTTCTATGAATACGCGAACCTCAATGGTTTCCCTAATTATTCCGGTATATAACGAGTCAGAAAATCTCCGGGCTCTGCATGCGGAGATTGTGCGTGCTCTGTCCGGGGTGGAGGAGCCTTGGGAAATCCTGCTGGTGGACGACGGCAGCTCCGATGATAGCCTGAGCATCATCCGGTCCCTGGCCGAGGCCGACTCCCGCGTGCGCTTCGTCTCTTTCGCCCGGAACTGCGGGCAATCGGCCGCGTTTGCGGCGGGCTTCCGTTTCGCTTCCGGAGATGTGCTGGTTACGCTGGACGCCGATCTGCAGAACGATCCCGCGGACATTCCCGCCATGCTCCGGGCGTATGCCCAGGGGCCGGATATGGTCATCGGCTGGCGGGCCAAACGGCAGGATTCCTTTGCCAAACGCTGTGCCTCCAGATTCGCCAACTGGGTGCGTAACGTCATCAGCCGGGAAGCCGTCCGGGATACGGGCTGCTCGCTGAAGGTGATGCGGGCGGACATGGCCAGAAATATTCCCATGTTCACGGGTATGCACCGTTTTTTGCCCACGCTGATGAAGATGCAGGGAGCCGTGGTGGAGGAAATGCGCGTCAATCACCGGCCCCGCTATAAAGGCACTTCCAAATACGGTATCTGGGACCGGGCCTGGTCCTCGGCTTATGATCTGCTGGCCGTGCGCTGGATGCAGAAACGGCATTTCAGATACACTGTCGCGTCCACCAATGTGAAATAACAGCGGCCGCTTTTGAAAGGATTGCAAAGCGCGGCTTGTCGAACGGGGCGGTCATGAATTTTTCAGCCGAATGGTGGCTCCTGACTATCGGTTTTTTGGGGCAAGGCTTTTTTTTCATGCGTTTTTTCTGGCAGTGGATTGTTTCGGAAAAGGAAAAAAAAAGCGTGATCCCTATTGCGTTCTGGTATTTCAGTCTGCTGGGCAGTCTGTTTCTGCTGATTTATGCCGTGCTTCGCCGGGACATCGTGTTCATGGTCGGGCAGTCCACGGGCTTTATCATCTATACCCGCAATCTGTACCTCATCCATAAAGAAAAGAGCCGTCTCCAGAGCGCCGGATAAAGCGGGACAAGGATGCCGGCTACGGCCATCCCCAGCGCCCATCCGGCCACTACGTCCGAAGGGAAGTGTTTGCCCAGGTAGATACGGGAATAGCCGATCAGAAGGGGCAGCAGCCAGACGATTTTCTTCCGGAAAGCCAGATACAGGAAAAGAGCGGCCGCGGCGGCGTTGGCCGAGTGCCCCGACGGATAGGACGACCCTCCTGATCTGGGCGTCACATTTTCCGGCCGCTGCTTCCATGTCCCGTCGTCATGGAACCATGTGCCGCCGATGCTGTGATACGGGCGGACGCGGTTCGTTTCCTTTTTGGCGAAATCGCAGACCTGGCTGGACGCGATCAGGGTGAGTCCCAGGCCCAGTACAACGGTGAGAGACACTTTATAGCGCCACATGGCTATGATCGATGCGACAAGGCCGAAGGCAAAGAGGAAAAGAGAGTCGGAGACAAGCAGCATGATCGGGTTGAGGATCTCACTGTGTCCCTGCTGGTTGATGAGAAAAAGCAGGCTCAGGTCCCACTGGGGAGTTGAAAAGTACATGACGGCTCCTTGTAATGTTTCTGGCCCGGCTGGCTTCGGCGTCCGCCGGACCACCGCCCGATGGAAAGGCCGTGTCCGCTGTTGAAGACTCGCGGGCCTTGTCTGCACGGGGGATGGCGTCTTGACGCGGCCGGTTTTTGGCGCTACCGACCTGACTCACTTTTTTGGGAGGAAACAGAAATGAGCAAGAGAACATACCAGCCGAGCAATACCAAGCGCAAGAGAAGCCATGGCTTCCTGGTGCGCTCCCGGACCAGGAATGGTCAGGCCGTTTTGCGCCGCAGACGGGCCAAAGGGAGAAAAAGATTAGCGGTCTGACGCATCCCCGCTCACGCAGGTTGACCAGACGGCCCCAGTTCAGCTGTTGCTATGATCTGGGCCGTCGTTTTTTTTCCAGGAACTTCATTTTGTTTGTCCGCAATCGGGAAGACAGCGGCTCGACATGGCGGGTTGGTCTGGCCGTGAGCCGCAAGGCCGGCAATGCCGTGCGCAGAAACCGGCTCAAACGGCTGTTGCGGGAGTTTTTCCGGTTGCATCAGCAGTATGTGCCCTCGGGCGTGGACATTGTTGTCGTGGCGAAGCGGGGTATTTGTGTGGATCCCATGAACCTTGCGCGGATCACGGCGGAGATTGCGCCGCTTTTACGGCGGATGGCCCCTGCCGGGTCTTAGGCTGGAGAGTCCATGCGCCGTATCTGCGTGTTTCTTCTGTCCTTGTACCAATATTTGATCTCTCCGCTTTACACTCCCTGCTGCCGCTTCACTCCGACGTGTTCCGAATACGCCCGGGAGGCGGTGCTGGTTCATGGTGTCTGCCGGGGGCTGGGGCTGACCCTGCGGCGCCTCATGCGGTGCCATCCTCTGTGTTCCGGCGGTTATGATCCGGTTCCTTCCCCTAACTTCGCAAAGAGAGACTTTCATGGAGAATAGACGCGTCATTCTGGCAGTGGCTTTGTCCCTGATGGTGCTGCTGACCTGGAATTATTTTTTCCCTCCGGTCGCGCCCGTGGCCACGGAAAACCGGACCGCCGCAGGAGTGAACCAGTCCGCAGTGCCGCAGACCGCCGGAACTGCCGTGTCCGCTCCCGAGGTCGGACAGCAGACCGTCCAGTTTACTCCTGACCGGCAGGGCCGCAGAATTTCCGTGGACACCCCGCTCTATCACGCGGTCATCAACACGTCGGGCGGCATTCTGGAGAGTTTCACGCTCAAGGCATACAAGGAAACCATTGACCCCTTGTCTTCGAACATCGATCTGGTCACGGAGCAGTCCCTGCGCAAGGCGCCGCTGGGCCTGATCTGGAACTCTTCCCCCACCTGGGCTCAGGGGGAATGGACCGCCCAGGGAGACGATCTGGTCCTGGCCGAGGGGCAGACAGGCGGCATACAGCTCACGGGAGTGCTGGGCGGGGTGCGGATTGTGCGCGAACTGTCCTTCACCGGCGGCTCCTACGAAGTGAAGGAAGAGGTGAAAGTGACCAACACCTCGCCGGCCCAGCTTCAGGGCAATCTGGCTTTCTCCGTTTCCAGCCCGAGTCTGACCGCTGAGGATGACCGCTACAATCTGACCAAGATCGTCTACATGGCGGCGGGCGGCCTGGAAGAGGAGGATGACCAGAAAGATCTGCAGCTTGGCCTGGAATCGGCCGGTCCGGTCCAGTGGGGCGGGGTTGCGAGCAATTATTTCCTGATGGCTCTGGTGCCCACTTCCGCCGACATGATCGTGCGGGGCAAGCTGGAAGATGGAGCCTACCGGGTGACGGCCGCCGATCAGCTGCTTCTCGATCCGGGTATCACCCAGCTGCGGACCTGTTCCTATTATTTCGGTCCCAAGACCGAGCGGGACCTTCAGAGCATGCCCAAGAACCTGAAGGCCAGCATCAATTACGGATTTTTCGACGTCATCGCCAAGCCGCTGAACAAGTTCCTGAATTTTCTCTACGGGTATGTGGGCAATTACGGCGTGGCCATCATCATTCTGACCATCATCATCAAGGCGCTGTTCTGGCCTCTGTCCCAGAAGAGCTACAAGTCCATGGAGCAGATGAAGAAGCTTCAGCCCATGATGACCAAGATCCGCGAGAAATACGCCGACGACCGTGAGAAAATGAACGCGGAGATCATGCAGCTGTACAAGACCTACAAGGTCAATCCGGCCGGCGGCTGCGTACCCATGCTGCTTCAGATTCCGGTATTCTTCGCCCTGTATCAGGCCCTTCTGGGAGCCATCGAGCTGCGGCACGCGGCGTTCATTCCGCATCTGCCCTTTACCGACATGGTCTGGCTGGCCGACCTTTCGGCCAAGGACCCGTACTACATCACGCCGCTCATCATGGGCGCGACCATGTTCCTGCAGCAGCGTCTCTCGCCGCCCATGGGCGATCCCATGCAGGCCAAGATCATGATGTTCATGCCCGTGGTCTTCACCTTCCTGTTTCTCAATTTTCCCTCGGGACTGGTGCTGTACTGGCTGGTGAACAACGTCCTGTCCATCGCCCAGCAGTGGCTCATGGTCAGGAAGGCGAAGTGACGCTGCGGCATTGCGGCCGTGCCGCGAGGAATGTCTCATGAGTGGTGAGCACAGGGAGTTCAGGGCCAAGAGCGTCGATCAGGCCATAGCGGATGCCTGCCGCTTTTTCGCCGTTGACCGGGACGGCCTGGAGATCGAGATTGTCAGCGGCGGCTCGCAGGGGTTTTTCGGCTTTGGTGCCAGACAGGCGGTGGTTCGCGCCGGGCGGCGCAGACCCGCTGTGCCTCTGCCCGCGGAAAACCGTGCGGGACGCCCGGATTCCGGGGGACCCCGCCCTGAAGTCGCCCCTATGGAAGAAGCCCCGCCGCAGAAGGCTTCTGCAGGTGCGGCCGTCAGGATTCGGGAAGAGGCTGGAATATCCGAAGCGGACTCCCCGGAAGAGGATGACGGCCGGGATGCCGCGCCCGACTTCATGCCGGAAGACGAAGTCCGGCGGCTGGAGGCATGCGTGCGGGAGATTCTGTCCGCTCTGCTGCGTCCTCTTTGCGCTGGCGCGCGGCTGGATGTGGACATGACGGCCCGGCCGGTCGCCGTGCGCATCGAGGCCGATGACGCCGAAGTGCTCATGAGTCAGGATGGTCAGGTCATCGCCGCCTTGCAGTATCTGGCCAACCGCATCGCCGCCAGAACCTGTCCCGGCTGCCCCCGCATCCGTCTGGATGCCGGAGATTTCCGCCGGGATCAGGAAACCCGGTTGACGGAGATGGCCCTGGCCCTTGCCGAAAAAGCCAAAAAGACCGGCAAGGTGCAGAGTACCCGGCCCCTGAGCGCCTTTCACCGCCGCATAGTGCACATGACTTTGCAGGACGACGGGGCCGTGCACACCAGAAGCAAGGGCGAGGGGAGCACGAAGCGGGTGCTCATTCTGCCCGTCAGGCGGAGCAGTGGCCGGGGCCGCCGGAAACATTCCAACGAGCAGTAGGCGGGTCATCCCCGCCTTTTTTACGCATGAACGACACCATTGCGGCCATAGCCACCCCACCCGGAGCCGGGGCCGTGGGCATCATTCGCGTGAGCGGGCCCGATGCCCGGTCCGTCGGCATGGCGCTGTTTCACTCCGGCAGGTCCGGCTTTACGGATTTCCGGCCGTATCATCTGCATCACGGGCAGCTTCGCACGCCGGAAGGCGCTTTTGTGGACGAGGTCCTCGTGGCGTTCATGCCCGGCCCCCGGTCCTTCACCGGAGAGGATGTGGTCGAGTTTCACTGTCACGGCGGCATGGCCATCCTGCGCGCGGTCATGGAGCAGTGCCTGGAACTGGGCGTGCGGCCTGCGGGTCCGGGCGAATTTTCCAAGCGGGCTTTTCTGAACGGGCGCATGGATCTGGCCCGGGCCGAAGCCGTCATGGAACTGGTCAATGCGCCGTCGGAAACGGCCATCCGTCTGGCCGGAGCCAAGCTGGAAGGACGTTTTTCCCGCCGGGTGGAGGAACTGCGGCTGCTGCTGGAGAATCTGCGCGTACAGTTCTGCGTGGCCGTGGATTTTCCGGAGGATGAAGTGGACTGTCTGGCTCCGGCAGCTCTGGATGCGGCCCTGGAAGAAGCCGGAGCGGCCATCGCCGATCTGGCCGGAAACCACGAGCGGGTCCGGCATTGGCGGGACGGCGCGCTGGTGGTTCTGACCGGGCAGGTCAACGCCGGCAAATCCAGTCTTCTGAACGCGGTGCTCGGCGTGAACCGGGCCATTGTCACGGAGATTCCGGGCACCACCAGGGATTATCTGGAGGAACCCGTGTCTCTGGACGGGTTGCCGATACGTCTGGTGGACACGGCCGGGCTGCGGGACGCCGCCGGAACCGTGGAGAGCCTCGGCATTGCGCGCAGCCGGGAACTGGCCGCCAGCGCCGATCTGGTGCTGCTGGTCATCGACGCCGATCTGGGCCCCGGAGCAGAGGATCTGGCCCTTCTGGATCAGGATGTCCCCCTGCTGGTGCTGGCCAACAAGATGGATCTTGTTTCGGAAACGCCTGCGTGGTTTGCCGAGGCGCCGTGGAAAGACAAGACCGTTCTGGAGCTTTCGGCCAAAAGCGGTCGCGGCCTGCCCGAAATGCTGGCTGTTGTCCGGGAAACCCTGGCCGGGAGCGGTCTTCCCGAAGGGGATCTGCTG
The DNA here is from genome assembly GCA_030529235.1 of Pseudomonadota bacterium. Taxonomy (GTDB): domain Bacteria; phylum Desulfobacterota; class Desulfovibrionia; order Desulfovibrionales; family Desulfomicrobiaceae; genus Desulfomicrobium. The sequence goes on along the minus strand of JAUMXF010000022.1, from coordinate 9,079 downwards.
GCCCCCAATCTGCGCCAGCGTGACGCCCTGGTCCGGGCCGGAGAGGAGCTGAAGGCCATGCGCGCCGAGCTGAAGCAGAACGTGCCCTATGATGTGTTGGGCGTGCGGCTGGATATGGCCTGCCATATGCTTGCTGAAATCACCGGCGAGACGGCGCCGGAAGACGTGTTGAACGCGGTCTTCGACGGATTCTGCATCGGCAAGTGAACCCCGGTCTTTTGGGGATATCCGGCCGTGCGGACGGAAGATGCCGGAAAAAGGCGGCCGCTTGGGGGCGTGATTTCCAAAAAATCGCGCCCTTCGCGTCTGGCGCATATTTCCGGCCCGTCCGGGCTTGAGAAAGGCCGGTCCTTGGCGTACCGCCTGACGGTGCGGCCGGCCGGCGGGGCTTTTACCGGCCGCATCTTCGAAAAAGACATCCGCATCTGGAGGAATCATGAACGCTGTGAAGGCGCTGTGCACCGGGGAAAATGGCAAGGGCGTGGTCATGCAGGGGAACATGGCCTTTGCGGTGGGCTGCGTGCGGGCCGGAATTCACGCCGCGGACGGCTATCCGGGCACGCCCAGCACCGAAGTCATCGACAGAGGTCTGTCTCAGGTTCAGGACATGATTTCCGTGGGCTGGTCCGTGAACGAGGCCGTGGCCGCGGGCGTGGGCTTCGGGCATACCCTGGCCGGAAGCGACTGCGTGGTGACCATGAAGATTCCGGGTCTCTTCCAGGCCGCCGACGTGGTTACCAGCGCCGCCTTCTACACCAGCCGC
>JAUMXF010000022.1:0-8306 GCA_030529235.1 Pseudomonadota bacterium | reverse complement strand
CGGGGAAGCCTCGTCTATTACATCGCAAGCGACTACACGCCAAGCTCCACCCAGCATCTGGTGGACCCCCGGCCCATGCTCAGGAGCTGTTGCATTCCCGTGTTCGAGCCCCGCAATCATCAGGAGCTGCACGAGGCGGCCCGCATCGCGGCGGATCTCGGCCGGGAGCTGAACACGCCCGTGGCCATCATCGCCAGCGGAGTGCTCTGTCACAGCGAGGGGCTGGTCCGCCTGATGGACACGGCCGTCAGGGAGCGCGTGCCCATTCCCGAAAACATGAGCGATTTCATCACTCTGCCCGTGCGGGCCAGAATGTTCCACGACCAGGTCCGCACCGCGCGCATGCCCGCCCTGCGCGAAAAGGTGGAGCAAAGCGCCCTGAACATCTGGACCAGGGGCGAAGGCAGAATCGGCGTCATCACCCACGGCGTGAACACCCTCTTCGTGGAGGAAGTGGCGGCGGGCCGGAAACTCGACGTCTTGTCCCTGGGCTTCACCCATCCCCTGCCCATGGAGCTGATCCGCCGCTTTTGCGACTCCGTGAACGGCCCGGTGTACGTCATCGAGGACGGGCACCGGTTCATCCAGGAGAGCATTCTGGCGGCGGGCATCGAGGTGCGGGGCAAGGATGAGGACGAGACCGTCACGGAGTGGACTCCGGCTCTCATCGCCGCCCGCCTGGGACTTGACTGTCCCTCGGGCGCGCCGGTCATGGCCTGTCCTCCCCGGCCGCCCATGATCTGCGCGGGCTGTCCGTACCGCCTGTTCGGCCAGATCGTGGGCCGGATGCGCAAGAAAGGGCAGCTGGAGGCCGTGTTCGGAGACATCGGCTGCAATACCCTGCTGCACTTTTTGAATGCCATGGATACCGTGCTGGCCATGGGCGCGAGCGAGTCCAAGCGGCTGGGCTATGTGCTGTCCCGGCCCGAGTCGGCCGGAAAATGCCTGGCCGTGCTGGGTGACGGCACCGAATGCCACAGCGGCATGGATGCCACGCGCAACACCATTTTCCGGGGCATTCCCGGCGTCAAGGTCATCCTGAACAACAACTGGACGGCCATGACCGGCGGTCAGCCTTCGCCCACCTCACCGGTCAACCTGGCCGGAGAGCCCAATATCTTCGATCTGAACGCGAGCCTCAAGGCCCACGGCGCGAACGTGGTGGAAGTCAGCGGCTACGACAGGAAGGGCCTGCAAAAGGCCCTGAAGGATGCTCTGGCCGCGGCGGAAAAGGGCGAGTTCACCACGCTTGTGGTCACGGGCGTGTGCATCCGCAAGATGCCCAGGGAAGCCTACGGGCTCAGAATGGAAGTGGACGCGGATCTGTGCAAGCGTTGCGGCACCTGCCAGATCTGTCCGGGCATCGAGGCCGATGCCGAAGGGCTGCCGCATTTCAACAACATCTGTACGGGCTGCGTGCGCCAGAACGCGGCCTGCTCCCAGATGTGCCCCGTGGGCGCCATTGCCCCGGCCGAAGACCAGAACGTCTGCGTTCTGGACAGCTGCCCGGAACTGCCCGTGCCGCCCGAGGAGATCGAACTTCCGGGTCTGTCCGGAGAACTGCCGCCCTTTCTGTCCGTGGCCGTGCGCGGCGTGGGCGGTCAGGGAAATCTCTTTTTCGGCCGGGTGCTGACCCAGCTCGCCTACCTGCTGGGCTACGACCGTCAGAACATCGTCAAGGGCGAAACCCACGGCATGGCCCAGATGGGCGGGCCGGTCATCAGCACCTTCGCCTGCGGCCGGGTCCATTCTCCGGTGCTCATGCCCGGCACCTGCCAGTGCCTGGTCTGCATGGAGCGCAGCGAGGTCTTCCGGCCCGGATTTCTGGACATGCTCCGTCCCGGCGGCACGGTCGTGCTGGCCGATACGGCCATTGTGCCGCCCTTTTTCAAGGCCGCAGACTACCCTGCCATGGACGCCGTGCGTCAGGCCCTGACCGGATACCGGGTCATCGGCGTGGATGTTCTGGGCACGGCCCTGAGCCTTGGCGACGCCGCCGGCCGCAGCGCCAACGTGGTTATGATCGGCGTGCTGAGCCGGGTCGCGCCCTTTGATTCCTTTCCGGAAGAATACTGGATGCAGGCCCTGCGGAATGTCAGTCCCAAACCGGCCATCTGGCAGGCCAACTACGCCGCCTTCCTGGCCGGGCGGGAGCTGGGCGCGCGGCAGGGCTGACGCCGGGTTCCCGGCCCGCTTTCGGGTTGTTTCGATCCTTCAAAGGCCGCATCCAAACGGATGCGGCCTTTGTCATGCAAGGCACTCAACTGCCGGATTTGGAGAGACCGCTCTAGCCCGCGGCGTCATTCGTAGGGGTAGATGTTGCCCTCGAATTCGGCCGCGCGCGGATTGGGATAGTTTCCCGCTTCCTTCAGATGGCCGATGTTCTTGGAGCGGTCGGTGAAATGCATGTGCAGAAACTGATGGGAAACGTGGCTGCCGGGCTCGCCCAGGAAATTTTTGTACAGGGCCTGCACCTGGGTGTTGTCCTGGGACGCGCGGACAGGAAAAGCCTTGTCGGCGGCATAGACGCTGCCGATGCGGTCTCCCATCCAGTCCTTGAGTTCCTTGCCTTTGGCCAGAGCCCGGCTGGTGAACCTGAGGCCCAGCAGCGTCGCGCCTCCGAGAATCAGCCCGCCTTTCAGGATGAAGCGGCGTGAGACATTTATCATTGTGTTCGCTCCCTGATGTTTTTCGCTCTTGAAGTATCCGCGGTCTGACGGCGTTTCCGTGAAAACGCCGGATGCCTCCGCATGTGGACGGGCGGCGTCACGCCCGGTTTTCCGCCATCATTTTCAGCCGGTTGCGGCAACTGGCCATGAACCGTTTGGTGGCCATGGAGGCCGACTCCATCACGCCCGGCATGATGGGCTGCCCGCCGCCGCATATGCATCCGCCGGGGCAGGCCATGAATTCGACGAAGTGCCAGGGCGCCTTCCCGGCCTTGATGGCTTCACAGATGTCCTTGAAACGCTTGCCGCCGTGCACCACCGCCACCTTGACCGTAATGTCGCCGATGGGGACGTTTGCTTCCTTTACGCCCTTAAGACCGCGCACCGGCGTGAAATCCCAGGACTCAGGCGCTTTGCCCGTCACCGTGTGATGGGCGAAACGCAGGGCCGCTTCCATCACGCCGCCGGTCACGCCGAACAGGGTCGCGCCGCCCGACGATTCCCCCATCAGCGAATCCCGCTCGCCGGAGGGCATGGCGGCCAGATCGATCCCGGCCTTCTTCAGCATGTAGGCCAGTTCCCTGGTGTCGATGGTGGCGTCGATGTCCTGATACCCCGAAGACCAGAGATCCGGGCGCATGCCTTCGTACTTCTTGGCGGTGCAGGGCATGATGGACACGGTGTACACGTCGGCCCGGTCATATTTGCGGGTGTCGGCTCCGTAGGTCTTGCTCAGGGCGCCCAGCATGCCGATGGGCGACTTGGCCGTGGACAGGTGCGGCAGGAGTTCCGGATACAGGGTCTCCACGTATTTGTGCCAGCCGGGACAGCAGGAGGTGAACTGCGGCAGGGGGGCGTCGATCTTTCCGGTCAGGCGTTTTACGAACTCGTCGCCTTCCTCCCAGATGGTCACGTCGGCCCCGAATTCGTTGTCCCAGCAGTGCGTGAAGCCGAGCTTCCTGAGGGCCGCCAGCATCTTGTCCGTGGTGACCGTGCCCACGGGCAGACCAAAGCAGTCCCCGAGGGCGTAGCGCACGGCCGGAGCGGGCATGGCGATGACCTTTTTCGACTTGTCGGCCAGCATTTCATCCACTTTGCGCACCCAGGACTGCGATTCGTAGATGGCGTTTTCCGGACAGTGGGTCAGACACTGCCCGCAGTTGATGCACAGCTCCCTGAACCTGATCTCATGGGGTTCGGCGAAATCGCCCCAGATCGCCCCTGTGGGACAGTAATCCAGGCAGGTGTCGCAGCCGATGCATCTGTCCTTGTCGATCTCGATGAAGAACAGACTGTCCGGGTCCGTTTTCGGGTCGGGAAAGCTGTCTTCGTAGTAGATGCCTTCCATGAGTATGCGTTCACTCATAAGCCGTCTCCATGGGGTAAGAGGTTGGGGAGGGAACGGGTCTTGCGGGCGGGGTGTACCCGTCCCGCCGGTGTGTTTCGCCTGAGCGTGCCGATCTGTAGGCCGCGAGAGCGCCGGGAAATATTTCCAGGGAACGTTCCAGCACGCCGTGCATGAGCGAGATGGCCACTCCGTAGTTGGTGATGGGCACGTTTCTTCGCCGGGCTTCGGCGATCCGGGCGAGCATCGCCGCCCGGTTGACCATGCAGCCGCCGCAGTGAACGACCAGCCTGAAGTCTTCCAGATTGTCCGGAAAGTCCCGGCCCGAAGCGAAATGGATTTCCAGCTCCGCGCCGGTGAACTTCCTGAGCAGCGCGGGGATTTTGACCCGGCCGATGTCGTCGGGCTGGGCGTGGTGCGCGCAGACTTCGCTGACGCAGACCCTGTCCTTGTCCGTGAGAGTGTGGATGGCCGCCGCTCCGGCGGCGAGTGTGGCGAGGTCGCCCTTCATCCGCGCCATGAGGATGGAATAGGTGGTCAGGGGCGTTTCGGGCGGCGCTTCCCGCGCGCAGACATGTACGGCCTGGGAATCGCAGACCAGCAGGGACGGCGGATGGCGCAGCGCAGTGAGAGCCATCCCCAGCTCTTCCGGCTGCACCATGACCCCGACGGCATGACCATCCAGACAGTCTCGCAGGGCCTGTGCCTGCGGAGCGATGAGTCGGGCCTTGGGCGCGCCGCCGTCGATGGGTGCCACGAACAGGCATACGGAACCGGCGGGAACGAGATCGCGCAGCATGGGCGGCGGCGCGAGAGCCGCTTCGGGCAGGGCCAGAGATATTGCCCGGACCAGTTCCGCCATACCCGTGCCGTGCAGAGCCGAGACGAAAATCTGGGGCAGTCCCGACCGTTCCAGAACTTCCGCCGTTTTTGGGGCGGGATGCTCCCGGCCGCTGCCGTTCCAGACCACGACGGCGGGAATGCCCCGCTCCGCCAGTATCGCCCGGAGCCGTTCTTCGCACGGCCCCCAATTTCCGTCGCTGACGAGCAGGGCGAGGTCGGCGGAAGCCAGGGCGGATTCCGCCCTTCTGGCGCGCAATTCGCCCAGGTCGCCGGTATCGTCCAGCCCGGCCGTGTCGATGATGACCACGGGACCAAGCGGCGGGATCTCCACGCTTTTTTCCACGGGATCGGCCGTGGTTCCGGCCACGGGCGAGACCAGGGACAGATTCTGCCCGGCGAGGGCGTTCATGAGGGAAGACTTCCCGGCGTTGCACCGTCCGAAAATGGCGATATGCGGACACATGGCCCTGGGCTGTCGCGTCATGCGTCCTCCTTCGGCCCGCATGTGCGCATGGCCGAGGTGATGGCCGTGCGGGCGGATATGCTGTCCACCCGCGCCTTGCCGTCGTAGATGCGGTAATGCGCCCGCTGCCCGTCCGGAGTGAAGCCGGGCATGATGACATTGGCCCCGGCCTCGAGGGCCAGACGGTGCCCTTCCTGAGGAATGAGGGATGCCAGTGCCGTTGTGACGGGGATGTTCAGCCCGGGCATGCGCAGGCGCAGCAGGGCCATGATTTTCAGGGTGGTCTCGGCGCTTCCGGGCGAAGCGGCGGCCAGGGGCGTGTCCCGCTGCGGCAGAAAAGGGCCCGCGCCGCACATCCGGACTTCCAGCTTCCGCACCAGTTCCACGTCGCGCCGCAGGATTTCGTCCGTCTGGCCGGGCAGCCCCACAATGAACCCGGTGCCTGTCTCGTAGCCCAGATCCCGCAGCCGGCGCAGGGCGTCCAGACGCCGGGCGAGGGTATCGCCGGGATGCAGCAGCGCATACAGGCGGGGATCGGCGGTTTCGTGCTTGAGCAGGTATCTGTCGGCCCCGGCCCGCTTCCACGTCCGGTATGAGGCGGTGCTCCGGTTGCCCAGGGAAAGAGTCACGGCCAAGCCCGTTTCATCCTTGATCATGCCCACCAGACGGGCGATGCGCTCTCTGGTGTTGGCTGGGTCCTCTCCGGATTGCAGGACCACGGTATCCATGCCTTCTTTTGCCGCCCGGCGCGCGGCGGCCAGAATGTCGGCATCGCTCAGACGGTAGCGGGCAAGGTTTTTGTTGTCCCGGCGCAGTCCGCAGTACAGACAGTTGCAGCGGCAGTAGCTGGAGAATTCCACAAGGCCCCGCAGAAAGACCCGCTTCCCCACGGCGCGCTGCCGGACACGGTCCGCCGCGGCGCGGAGACGTTCCAGACTCAGGCTCTGGAGCGACATCCGCGGGTCCGCCGTCTCCTCCTGCGGGAAGAAGGCCGGAAAACCGCCGGATACTGGCGGATATTGCGGCGCGAGTGCGTTCACGATGCCCCCGCTAACAGAATACGTCCCGCTGTCCTTGTTCGACCCGTTCCAGCAGGCTTTTCGCCGCCCGCTGGTCACGGGTGCTCATGCAGATGAGCTCCGACCGGATGGCGTTGCGGCCCTGGGCGTCCAGCCCGTCCGGGCGGTAGTTGATGAGGTACTCCAGGTACGTGGACAGGGCGTTGGGCCCGCATTTGGACTTTATGGCTCCGGGCTTGGCCAGCTCCATGAAGTCGTGTCCGGTCCGTCCGGTGCGGTAGCAGGCCGTGCAGAAGGAAGGAATGTAGCCGCGTTCGCCGAGGTCTTTGATCACTTCGGCCAGGGAGCGGTGGTCGCCGAGCTGGAACTGGGCCGCCGCCTCGTCGCGTTTGTCCCTGTAGCCGCCGGGATCCGTACAGGATCCCGCGGAGATCTGGGACACGCCGAGTTCGAGGGTGGCGTCGCGCATGGCCGCTGTTTCGCGGGTGGACATGATGAGGCCCGTGTAGGGCACGGCCAGCCGCAGAATGGCCACGATTTTCCTGAAATCGCGGTCCGAAACCGCGTTGGGCGGCGCGGCGGCCATTTCGGAGCCCACCGCCGGTTCGATGCGCGGTACGCTGATGGTATGACAGCCCACGCCGAACTCTTTTTCCAGATGCCGGATGTGCATCATGAGACCCAGCAGGTCGAAACGCCAGTCCGCCAGCCCGAAAAGCGCACCGATGCCCACGTCGTCGATGCCCGCGCGCATGGCCCGGTCCATGCCTGTCAGCCGCCAGTCGTAATCCGTCTTCTTCCCGGCGCAGTGCACCCGGGCGTAGGTTTCCCGGTGATAGGTCTCCTGAAAGAGCTGGTATGTGCCGATACCCGCGTCCTTGAGTTCCCGGAATTGCTCCAGAGTCAGCGGCGCGACGTTGACGTTGACCCGGCGGATGCCGTCTCCGATACGGTTGCGGGTTTCATAAATGGCCCTGATGGCGTCGAGCACATAGGAGAAGCCGCCGCCGGGATAGGATTCTCCGGCGACCATGAGCACTCTTTTATGGCCCTGATCCAGTATGGTCAGGGTTTCGTCCCGGATTTCCTCCATGCTCAGGGCCCGGCGGACAAGCTGCCCGTTGGAGCGGCGGAAGGCACAGTACAGACACTCGTTGGCGCAGAGATTGGATATGTAGAGGGGCGCGAAAAGCACGATACGCCGGCCGTAGATGGCCTCCTTGATTCTTTTGGCGGCGGCGAAGACCGGGGCGAGCAGGTCGTCCGTATTCGTCTGGCAGAGCAGAGCCACATCGTCGAAAGAAAGGCCCTTCAGTTCGAGACTCTTGGCGATGATTTCGTCAATCTGCCCCCTGTCCGGGGATTTCACACCGTCCAGAGCGTCATGGATGGTTTTTTCATCAAGCCAGTCTGTTCCTGTCCCGCGCATGTTCGCCTCCTGAGCTGCTTTTCCTGTTTTCTCGCCTTTTCCCCGCCAGCCGGTGAACTCGATTCTGTTTTGCATCAAAGGGCAATATTGAATGCTTTTTTTCAAATTATTTTAAATTTCGTAATACTATTGTGGAAAAGGCGGTAACCTTGTTTACCCATAACATACAAAAATAAAAAATTTTCGTCCTGATTTAATGAAGAGTGTTTGATCTGAATTCTGATTTGGAGATCTTGGATTTTTTCAGATTATGTTATTTTTAAAAATTTCATGTTATCGTACGCTCGCTTTGTAAAAAAGCAACCGTATTTTTGACGAGTGATGATTTTGTGAGGGGAAGAGAGCGGCGGGGATGTGGCCGGAATTTGAGTGACTGGAAATGGCGGGCCAAAAAATATCCGGTTTCCGGAAAATTTCGGAAACCGGACGGCAAAAAGATTTCAGGGGCTTGCCTCTGAGCAGAAATATGGACTCCTTATTTAAACGTGCCTGGGTAGTATCGTCAATAAATTTTTGTCCAAATGGCGATATACCTGAT
>JAUMXF010000138.1 GCA_030529235.1 Pseudomonadota bacterium | reverse complement strand
CAGGACCTCATGGAAGCCCTGACCGTCCGCTTCGCCGACAATCCGGAGCGGCTCAAGAATGTGCCGGAAATTCTTGAGGATCTGGAAAAGAAGATCGTGCGACGGCGCATTCTGGCCGACAAGGTGCGTATCGACGGCCGCGACCTGACTACCGTCCGCCCCCTGACCATGGAAGTGGGCGTTCTCCCCCGCACCCACGGCTCGGCCATTTTCGCCCGAGGCGAGACCAAAGCTTTGGCCACCTGCACTCTGGGCAGCACCCGGGACGAGCAGCGCATCGAAACCCTGGCTGGCGAAGTGGCCCGCCGTTTCATGCTGCATTACAATTTTCCGCCCTACAGCGTGGGCGAAGCTCGCATGCTGCGCGGCCCGTCCCGGCGCGAAGTCGGACACGGCAACCTGTCCGAACGCGCCCTCATGCCCGTACTGCCGCCGCAGGACTCCTTTCCTTTCGCCATCCGCGTGGTTTCGGACATCATGGAGTCCAACGGCTCCTCGTCCATGGCCTCCGTGTGCGGCGGAACCCTGGCCCTCATGGATGCGGGCGTGCCTATCAAGACGCCCGTGGCGGGCGTGGCCATGGGGCTCATCAAGGAAGGAGATGAATACCTGGTCCTGACGGACATTCTGGGCGACGAAGACCATCTGGGCGACATGGATTTCAAGGTGGCGGGCAGCCGCGACGGCGTGACTTCCATCCAGATGGACATCAAGATCGCGGGCATCCCGGCCGAAGTCATGAAAAAGGCCCTGTACCAGGCCAGAGAGGCACGCTTGCACATTCTGGCGCAGATGGAACAGGTCATTGCCGCGCCCAGGGGAGAATTGTCCCGCTTTGCGCCCCAGATGGACGTGGTGCATATTTCTCCGGACAAAATCCGCGACGTCATCGGCCCCGGCGGCAAGAATATCAAGGCCATCTGCGAAGCCACCCAGGCCGACATCGACATCGACGACTCGGGCAAGGTCTCCCTGTTCGCTCCGGACCAAGCCTCTCTGGCCAAGGCCAGGGAAATGGTCCTGCATTACGACCAGAAGGCCGAGCTGAACAAAGACTACGACGGCATCGTCAAAAAGATCATGGACTTCGGGGCGTTCATCGAAATTCTGCCCGGCCTGGAGGGCCTGTGTCACATCTCCCAGCTGGCCAGGGAACGGGTGAACACGGTGCAGGATGTGGTTCAGGAAGGCGACGCCATCAGGGTCCGGGTGATCGACATCGAACCCTCCGGGCGGATCAAGCTGAGCCGCAAGGCCATCATTCTGGAAGAGCTGGGCGAAGACCCGGAGCCGCCCGCGCCGCCACGTGGCGACAGACCCCGTGGAGACAGGCCGCGCAGAGACCGGGGAGACCGCCGCGGCCCACGCAACGACCGCTGACAGCGCAAATCACAAAGCCCTCGCCAACCGGCGGGGGCTTTCACATTCGCGGCCATTGTGCCGCATATTTTCTTTCCGTCATGCGAAGCTGTGTTGCTCCATCATGACCCGGATACGTCCTGCGGACCCGCCTCCTGCGCGCTTTCCGCTTCCGGCGGGGCATAGGCAGCAGCTTCAGCCGCTTCCACGCGGGAGTCGGCGCAGGCTCTTTTCCGGGCACACTGCCCAGCCTCCTGCCCCCGGCCAGCACCATGGCCGTCGTGTCCCGCACCCGAACAGGAGCCGCGTCCTTTTCCTTTCCGTTCATCACCTGCGGCACACTGACCCCACCGGGCCATCCTGCCGAAGCCCTGTCCCTTGCCGTGTCTCGATTTCCGTTCGTTCATACGTCCTCCTTATTTTGGGGCATCTCCCCGCCTCGCCGCATCCGGCCTTTGCCTCGACCGGGCCGCTGCCCGCCGTTTCTTTCCGCTTCCGCGTCGTCGCCGCTGTCGGCGGATTCGATCCGGATGGCCCAGCCCCGCGTCAAAGCCCTGGCAACCTGGGCCCTGGCTTCACCCAGTATGCGGCAGACCGTGGGTCTGGAGACTCCCATCCGCAAGGCGGCGTCCTCCTGGCTCAGTCCTTCCGCATCGACCAGACGCAGGGCCTCCATTCCTTCGGCGGAAAGAAGAACCTCCTCCAACCCTGTCAGAGGAATGCCTTGCGGCTTGTAGAAAGTTGCCAGCGGCCTGTGACCAATACGGCAATGTTTTCTGGGACGAGGCATGGATGCTCCTATTATGAAATTATGTTCATAATAAAGCACCCTTCAGTGCTGTCAAGAGGTGGTCCGAAAATCTGTCCGGCAGCGTTCCATACTGATAACAAACCAAAAGTATGAAACCTGTTTTATGATCAAGTTGAACCTGATCATGAAGATCATTCCATCGAAAAACGTGCTCTTCAGCCCCGCTCACGATAGGCATACCGCCGCTTTATCCGCTCGCATAATGATGTGCTGACCTTGAGCTACGACGTTACCATCGAGAAACTTCTGACGCCGACAGGGATCATGATACGAACGGCGATCCTTGACCAAGCTGAAAGGCAAAACATGTCACCCAGTCCATCCAAAAATAAACTACTTACTCTCCGAGCAATGTTTCTCAGGTGAAACGGGTGCCACAAAAATAGCTTGACGCTTTTGCTTTGGATACATAAATATCCGTCTTCGATAACGCGCCCGTAGCTCAGTTGGATAGAGTGCCTGACTACGAATCAGTAGGTCGCATGTTCGAATCATGCCGGGCGCACCACGTAATCAAGGAGCAGACATTGTTTGCTCCTTTTCTCTATGCTTTGGAACGATTATTTTTCCCTCATGTTCTTTGGAAGGGGCCGCCCTGGTTTCGACGGGGGTGATGAGGCCAAAGTTGCAGGCCGAGGGGCTGGGAGGTCCTCGTTAAAACCCAGCACGAACATAATTGCCAACGACAATTATGACTACGCAATGGCTGCCTAATTAGGCCAGCATTGCTTGGCGGCATAGACCGCCACATCCGTGCGGTGGATGTCTGATAAGCCGTATCCGGGTGTCAAACCCCATCAGGCTGGCGAGAGGCCGCTGTCTGGACAGCCAATCGCGAGACTTTATCCGGGCTGGTTTGCGGGACGCCCGATCAGGGGCAAGCCCGCGAGCAAGATGTAAAACCTGATCTAAGCCTGTAGATGCTTTGCGCGGAGCATTCTCGGACGGGAGTTCGATTCTCCCCGGCTCCACCAACAACCTATTTCAAGTAGCCCCACAATGTTTCAAAAGCATTGTGGGGCTTCGCTTTTTGGACTTTTCTTGTTCCAACAAATGCCATCCGATTCCTTGACAGCCCAAGCAAGATGGGGGCACATTTTGGGGCAAAGTCGATACTACAAAACGAGGTGCCCCCGAAAATGCCCCCACTCACAGAAATCAAAATAAAGTCAATAAAGCCTACAGAAAAAACACGACGCTTCTTTGATGGCGGCGGGCTTTACCTCGAAGTCACGAAGGCCGGAAGCAAATACTGGCGCTGGAAATACCGCATTAACGGGAAAGAAAAGCGGTTGGCCTTCGGAGTTTGGCCAGAAGTCAGTCTGCGGGAAGCCAGAGACAAACGCGACGAGTGCCGCCGGAGAAGACCCCGGAGAGAAAAAAGAGAAAGGGGCTAAATTCGAAGCTATTGCAGAAGCATGGCGGAAAAATATGGGAAACGTCTGGTCAGCAAGCCACGCGACCACAGTCAAAGGAAGGCTGAAACTCGATGTCTACCCATATATTGGTGAACGGCCTATTGCTAACATCAGCCCCCAGGACATGCTGACCGTACTCCGCCGGATCGAAAACCGGAAAGCATACGAGACAGCAAGCCGGGTC
>JAUMXF010000137.1 GCA_030529235.1 Pseudomonadota bacterium | reverse complement strand
GCCCATCTACCCCGCAGCCCGCCGCAGCGCATCGAGAAAGCGCGAACGCAGCTTTTCGCTCAAAAGCGCCCGCTTGACCGGAGGCAGCTTCAGAAAGCCGCCGACCAGCGCGCGCATGAATTCCTGGGTGCGGCTCTGGGGGTTGTCGAAAAGAAAAGTCTGGAACGTGTCCCGCTCCAGAGATTGCAGCATGATCCGTTCGAAACTGTCCCGCGGGTGCCAGACTTTCCGGGCGCGGGGCTGAAGCGTCAGCGCCCCGGCCGGACATTTCAGGGCGCAGACGCCGCAGCCCAGACAGACAGTTCCGACCCGGGCCAGCCGTCGGGATGAGCCTTCCGTTTTCTCCATCCCGATGGCATCGACCGGACAGGCCCTGGCGCACAGGCCGCACCCGGTACACCGCGCCGCATCGACGCTGGCCTCGAAGCCCGACGTGACCAGCACGCCCGTGTATCCCGTCTCCCGCACTCCGCGCAGCAGATTGCAGCAGCAGGCGCAACAGTGGCAGACAAAACCCGCGTCCTCCCGCACATTGTCCGTGGACAGCACCAGGCCCGTGTCCCGCGAACGCGCCAGAATGTCGCGCATCCGGGCCTTGTCGATGGGCCTGGCAAAACCGTTGCGGATCAGAAACCGCGCCCCGGACCCCATGGATGTGCACGTCTCCATGGGCGTTGGGCATTCATAGCCGAGATGATGTTTCTCATGGCGGCAGGAGCACAGCCCCAAAGCGAAGTCCGTATGCTCCTCGATGAGGCTCGACGCCTTCTCGTAATCCAGAATCTCCACATGCTCGCCAAGCGCCTCTTCATGCGGCAGGGCCCGCATCACGGACACCTGCTGGCCGCTGCCGAAATTGGCCTCCAGAAAATCCTTCTCCCCGAACATATAACTCTGGAACAGTTCGGCCCAGCGCGCCATCGGCAGATCCGGACCGGTGCGCATCATGGTGAATTCGAAAAAGCCGATCACGATGGGGCTGACCATGTACAGATATTCCCTGCCGTCCCAGATATCCACCACCAGTCCCTTGGCGCACAGATTCTCGATGCGCGGCCGCAACGCGGCCTCGGGTTCTTTCAGCATCCGCGCCACGCGCTCCAGAGTGGACGGCCGGTAAGGCAGCCGGACGACCAGTTCGGCTTCGGCCGGGGAGTAGAGTTCCTCTATCAGCCGCCGGAAGACCGGCGTCCACGGCGTGCGCGCCGGAGATTGATCCAGGCGGCGCCCCAGCTTGCGATAAATGTCCTTGCCGACGATATGTCCCATTATGCTGTACTCCAGTCCGTCCATTTTCGCCGAGGCAAGGCCCGATGGCAAGACGCGCACGCCTTCCCGGACCCGCATTGACAAAGAATATGGACTGTTACACAAATTTGACCAGCAAATACACGTTGCCGCGCTCCGGAGGAAAATCATGCTGGAAGTTGTCGCATTGTATCTGATTGTGGGAGCCATCGCCGGGGTACTCGCAGGGCTGCTGGGCATCGGCGGGGGGCTGGTCATCGTGCCCATGCTCGTATTCTGCATGGAGCTTCAGCACCTTCCGCAGGAACTGGTCATGCATCTGGCTCTCGGCACATCCATGGCCAGCATCATGTTCACCTCCGTGTCCAGCTTCATGGCCCATCACCGCCGGGGAGCCGTGGAATGGAGCGTGGTCAGACGCATCGTGCTGGGCATCATCGCCGGGACCTATCTGGGCACCCACATAGCCGCCGGCATGAGCACCGGCGCGCTGAAAGTCTTCTTCGTCATCTTCCTCTACTATGTCTGCTACCAGATGCTGTCCGGAAAAAAGCCCAAGCCGTCCCGCCATCTGCCCGGCAACGCGGGCATGTTCGGGGCGGGCGGCATGATCGGCGTCGTCTCCAGTCTGGTCGGCATCGGCGGCGGCACCCTGTCCGTCCCGTTCATGGTCTGGCACAACATTCCCATCCACAAGGCCATCGGCACTTCCGCGGCCATCGGTTTTCCCATCGCCGTGGCCGGAACCGTGGGATATGTGGTCAACGGCTGGAACGAGCCCAATCTGCCGCCGTACAGTCTGGGTTTCGTGTCCCTGACCGCCCTCGCCTGCATCGCGGTCATGAGCGTCCTGACCGCCCCTCTGGGCGTGCGGCTGGCCCACAGCCTGCCCGTGGGCAAACTGAAAAAGGTCTTCGCCGTCATCCTGTTTCTGGTGGGCACCAGAATGCTCATCTCCCTGTTCTGATTCCGGAACAGACGGCTTCAGGAAAACATCCGGCCCACAGGCTGGAACAAAACGTAAAACAAAAGCATCCATGTCCGAAACATCATCCGCGCCACCCGATTTCACCGACAAACTGGCCTTTCTTCTGGCCACCTTGGGACCGGTCGGCCGCATGCCCAAAGCTCCGGGAACCTGGGGTTCCCTGGCCGCGGCGGCAGCGGCATGGTTTCTTTTCCTGCCCCTGCCCTGGGGGGAGAGACTGCTCGCGCTGGCCATTCTGCTCCCAGCGGGCGCATGGAGCGCGGAGCGGACCGAAAAAGCCCTTGGCCGCAAGGATCCGGCCTGCGTGGTCATCGATGAGCTCTGGGGGCAGTGGACTACCCTCTTTCTGATACCGGTGACAGAGCCCCTCTGGATCATCCCCGGGTTTCTGTTGTTCCGCCTTTTCGACATCACCAAGCCCTGGCCGGTCAGGGATTCGGAACGCTGGCTGCCCGGAGGCTGGGGCGTCATGATCGACGACGGCGTGGCCGCCTGCTACGCCTTGGCGATTCTGACCGTGATCCGCCTTTTTTTCTGAATGCCCGCGTCCCTGCCCATCGACGCCCTTCTGCCCGGACTGACGAAATTCCTGCACGCCGGTGTCAGTTGCGTGATTGACGCGCCGCCGGGCAGCGGAAAAACCACCCGCGTGCCTCTGGCCCTCATGGATGCGCCCTGGCTTGGGGGCCGCAAAATCCTCATGCTGGAACCCCGGCGTCTGGCCGCCCGGTCTGCGGCCCGGCACATGGCCGGACTCCTGCAGGAAAAAACAGGCGGCCGGATCGGCTACCGCACCCGTCTGGATACCCGTGTCTCCAAAGAAACGCGGGTGGAAGTGGTCACCGAGGGCGTGCTGACCCGCATGCTGCTCCACGATCCGGAGCTTTCCGGATACGGCTGCGTCATTTTCGACGAATTCCACGAACGCGGCCTGCACGGCGACCTGGGCCTGACCCTGTGTCTGGACGCCCGGCCTCTGCGGCCGGACATGCGCCTAGTGGTCATGTCCGCGACCCTGGACATGCCTCTTGTGCGCCGGTTGCTGGGAGATTGCCCGGTCTTCTCCTGTCCGGGGCATCCCTATCCGGTAGAGACGAAGTACCTGCGTCTGCCCGGCGCAAGCCTGGAAGAACGCATGGCCAGAGCCATCCGGCACGCTCTGGAAACAGAAACCGGAGACATTCTGGCCTTTCTGCCCGGAGCCGGAGAAATCCGCCGCACGGAGGAACTTCTCGGCGCACCCGGCCCCGGCGTAGCCGTGCATCCGCTTTTCGGCGCTCTGAGCGCGGCAGGACAGGACGCGGCCATCGCTCCGGCCCCTCCGGGCACACGCAAGGTGGTGCTGTCCACGTCCATCGCCGAAACATCCCTGACCATCGAAGGCGTCCGCGTGGTGGTGGACAGCGGTCTGGCCCGGCTGCCCCGGTTCGACCCCGGCAGCGGCATGACCCGGCTCGTCACGGAACCCGCGTCTCTCGCCTCCATCGCCCAGCGCCGGGGACGGGCCGGACGGACCCGGCCGGGAGTGTGCTTGCGCGTCTGGGACA
>JAUMXF010000136.1 GCA_030529235.1 Pseudomonadota bacterium | reverse complement strand
TTTCTTCCGCATTTCCAGAAAAGTGGACACGTAGTCCTCGTAGTCCGCAGAAGCAGCCGGAGAGACGATACTGGCTCCGGACAGATTCAGTCCCATCTGGGAGGTCATGGACGAAATGGTCTTGGCGTCGCCCAAAATGGTCAGGTCCGCCACGCCCCGGCGCAGCAGGATATCCGCCGCCCGCAGGATGCGCTCGTCGTTGCCTTCGGGCAGAACGATATGCTGCCGGTGCTTTTTGGCCTTCTCGATGAGCGCGTATTCGAACATCTGCGGCGTAACCTTGCTCGATTTCCGGGCGTCGAGGCGTCCGCGCAGTTCCTCCGTGTCCACGTTCTCCTCGAAAATGCCCAGAGCCGTGGCGATTTTCTTCTGATCGCCCGGCTCGATCTTGCCATACATGTTGTATAGACGCCGGGCGGTCTGGAAGGTGGCTTCCCGGCCCAACAGAACGGGTACGGGCATGCCTGTCCAGCCGTCCACCAGCCGGGAAAGGGTCTTGCTGGGGGCAATGCCGCCGGTCAGCAGAATGCCAGCGATGTCCGGATAGGAAGACGACTGTCTGGAGGCCAGACTGCTGACGATGATGTCCTGCCGGTCGCCCGGCGTGACTACAAGGCTTCCCTGTTCGATGTAATTCAGAAAATTTTCGATCTGCATGGCCGCCACGACAATGTCGTTCACCTGCGCGCCCAGCCCTTCCTTGCCATAGAGCACCTCGGCGCCGATCCACTTCATGACGTCGGCCACGGTGGGTTTGCCCAGAATGGCCACCTCGGGAATGGTGTAAAGAAGCAGCTCCGGCCGCTCCAGACTCTCCTGCAGGATCCGGCGCAGCGCTTCCCGGTCGGGGAGAGCCGTGCGGTTGACGACGATCCCCAGAATGTCCGTGGACTTTTCGGTAAAGGACTCCACCGCCAGCTTGGTTGAGCTGACAAGCTCGGATTCTGTCTTCTGGTTGCCGTTGACGACAATCAGAAGCGGCGACCCGAGATTGGCCGCAATGTCCGCGTTGATATCGAACTCGAAGGTGTGGCTGCTGCCCTGGAAGTCCGTGCCCTCCAGCAGCACGAAATCGCACCTTTCTTCCAGTTCCTTGTATTTGTTGATGATCCGCTCGATGAGCAGGGCCTGCTGGCCGGCGTTGACCAGATCCTTGGCCTGCTTCATGGTCAGGGCGTAGGTTTCCTCGTATCGCAGTCCCAGATAGAACTGGGACAGAACCAGATCGATGTCGTGGTCCTTCCGGTCCGAGTCATCACTGATGATGGGACGGAAAAATCCGACCCGGCGGATGTCGCGCAGAAGCATCTGCATGACGCCGAGGACAATGGCCGATTTGCCGCTCCGTGATTCCGTAGCCGTGATATACAGATTTTTTGACATGATCGCTTCCTTCCATACCGATTGCTTGCCAGGATATGTTCCGGCCCTGCCTGTTACGACAAACTGGTTGGCCGCACAATTTGTTTGTCATCCCTGAAATGGATTCCATTCCGGGAAAAGCGCCTTCGGACAGATATCCAGGGCACGAAAAATATTCCGGCGGGCCGTTGAAGCCATGTCCCAATATATGGCGCGCTCCAGGAAACGCCCTGAAGCGCGCCGCGAAACAAACTGCCACCGTCACAATGTTTCGGCGTAGATCTCCATGACGTGCTTCACCGCCACCTTGTCCTGATTGCGGGACAGCATGTCCGAGAGCTGCAGCATGCAGGCCGGACAGCTGGTGGCCACGACATCGGCCTTGGTGGCCACAATGTTGTCGCGCTTGCGGGCGCCGATGTCCTTGGACAGATCGTAGTGCTGCAGGTTGAAACTGCCGCCGCAGCCGCAGCAGTAGTCCGCCTCGGCCATTTCCACGAACTCCACACCGGGGTTGCTCCGCAGAAGCGCCCTCGGCTGTTCCGACACTTTCATGGATTTTTTCAGATGACAGGGGTCGTGGTACGTCACCCTGAGGCCCGAGCCTTCGGCGGGCAGGGCCGCTTGCAGCACATCCACCATGAATTGGCTCACGTCCACGACCTTGGCGCTCAGAGCCGCGATGCGTTCCTGGACACTCTGGGACTTGTCTCCGGACATGAGAGGCCAGATTTCATGCATGGTGGCCGTACAGGTGGCACAGGGCGTCAGCAGATAGTCGAAGCTTTCCTTTTCGAAGAGCTCCAGATTGGCCATGACCAGTTTGTCGAAGGATTCCTTGTCGCCCGAAGCCAGAGCCGGAATGCCGCAGCAGGCCTGACCGGCAGGCATGTATACGCCGATCCCGTGATGATCCATGGCCTTCAGCACGGCCTGCCCCACCTGCGGGTAGATCTTGTCCACCACACAGCCGGGAAAAAAGGCCACCCGGTACCCGCCCTTGCCCGGAGGAGTGGAACGGGGCGGCTCCAGCTTGCGCAAGGGCGTCCTGGCCAGAGGCATGAAATGCCTGTCGCCCACCACGGGGGCGTTGATACGCGCGCAGGACGAGCCGATAATCTCGCTGGCTGGTCTGGTGAACAGGCTCTGGAATCTGGAGGCCACGTCCAGCAGGGAGTTGAACAGGGCCGGTTTGGTCAGCAGCCCCTTGAAAATGGCTTTCTTGACCGGGGAAAGGCCCATGTAGGAGTTCACGACGACCCGTGCCTTCAGGAAGATGTCCAGCACCTTCACTCCGCTGGGACAGTTGAACGCGCAGGAGCCGCACAGCAGACATCGGTTCAGCTTCTCCTGCACTCCGCCGGGATCCTTGATCATTTCATGGGACAGATTTTCCAGCAGAGCGATCTTGCCTCGGGCCACATCCCCTTCGTTCATGGATTCGGCAAACACTGGACAGACAGCCTGACACATGCCGCAGCGCATACAGGCGACCATCTGGTCGTCCAGTTCGTGCAGCATCCCGGCCAGCTGATGTACATCCGTACTCATGGCTAGCCTCCGATGATCTTGCCGGGGTTGAGCAGGTAATTCGAGTCCACCGCCTTTTTCAACCGCCGCGAATAGATGATCGAGGCTCTGGAAGTTTCCTTTTCCAGCCATTTGGACTTGGCGATGCCGATGCCGTGCTCACCGGACAGGGTACCGCCCAAGCGCAGGGCCACGTCGAAAATCTCGTCCACGGCCTGCTCCACGCGGTGAAACTCCTCCTTGTCGCGCCGGTCGGTGAGAATGGTCGGATGCAGATTGCCGTCGCCGGCATGGCCAAAGGTGCCGATCTGCAGGCGGTATTTCTCGCCGATCTCGTTGATGGCCTTGATCATGGCCGGAATCTGGCTGCGCGGCACGGTGGCGTCCTCCAGCACAGTGGTCGGACGGGCCCGGGCCAGGGCGGGCAATGCGTTTCTGCGCGCTTCCCAGAGCTTGGTCTTTTCGGCGGCGTCCTTGGCCAGCTGCACCCGCGTGGCCCCCTGCTTCCTGCATATTTCCACCACCTTGGCCGCATCGTCCTCCACCAGGGCCATATGGCCGCCGTCCACTTCGATCAGCAGGATGGCGGCCGCGTCGCGGGGCAGGCCGGCCTTGGTGAAGTCATCCACGTATTTGATGGAGGCGTTGTCCAGAAACTCCAGCGTACAGGGCACGATCTTGTTGGAGATGATGGCCGCCACTGTCTCCGAAGCCTTGTTGATGTCGTCGAACTCGGCCAGCATGGCCTTGGAGGCCACCGGCGGCGGCACGAGTTTCAGAGTGATCTCGTCGAACACGCCCAGGGTGCCCTCGGAACCGACCATGAGCTGGGCGATATTGAGACCCGTGACGCACTTGACGGTCTTGCCGCCGGATTTGACGTACTCACCCTCGACGTTCCAGAAATT
>JAUMXF010000135.1 GCA_030529235.1 Pseudomonadota bacterium | reverse complement strand
AGCAGGATGGCGACAGTGGACGAGCTGCGCGCCCGATCCCTGCCCGCGCGCATGCGGGACGCCTTTTTCTGGCTTTTTTCGCCCTATCTGTAGGGAACTCCGGCCGGGCTTTTTCCATCCCGCCGGCGCGGCGGCTTTGCTCACACTTCCCGGAAGAACGTGTCCCGCTGGACCGGGGTGAAGCCCGTGGCCGCGATGACCCGGACCAGTTCGTCGATGGTCAGTCCTGTGGGTGAATCCGCTCCGGCGGCGTGTCCGATCTTCTCCTCCACAATGGTGCCGTCAAAATCGTCGGCCCCGGCCCACAGGGCCATCTGGGCCGCCTTGATGCCCACAAAGGCCCAGTACGCCTTGATATGAGGGATGTTGTCGAGGAAAATCCGGGACAGGGAAATCATGCGCAGGTAGTCCTCGCCCGTGGGGCCGGCCGCCGCCAGCTCGTTGTTGCGGGGCTGGTAGGCCAGGGGAATGAAGCAGACGAAGCCCGGGCTTTCATCTTCCAGTTCACGCAGGCGCTCCAGATGGTGAATGCGGTCTTCCCAGGATTCGACGTGGCCGAAGAGCATGGTACAGTTGGTCCGCATGCCCATGCCGTGCGCCAGACCATGGATGCGCAGCCAGCGTTCCCCGCTGATTTTTTCCGGGCAGAGTTTCGCCCGCATGGCCGGAGCGAAGACTTCCGCTCCGCCGCCGGGCAGAATGTCCAGCCCGGCCCGGCGCATGTCTTCCAGAACGGTGGCCTCGTCCAGGCCCTGGGTATCGGCGAAATGAGCCACTTCCACTGCGGTGAAGGCCTTGATCACGGCCTGGGGGCGGATTTCCCGGCACAGGGACAGCATGTCCAGATAGTACTGATAGGGCAGGTCGGGATTGAGCCCGCCGACGATGTGTATTTCCCGCACGGGCTGGTTTTTGCGGGCCAGCAGCTCTTCCCGGATCTGATCCAGGGTGTAGGCGTATCCGCCGTCTTCGCCCTTGCGTTTGAAATAGGCGCAGAACCGGCACTGATTGCGGCAGATGTTGGTATAGTTCAGATGCTGGTTGTAGACATAGTAGGCTCTGTCGCCGTGCCGCGCCCGGCGCTGGCGCAGGGCCGCCTCGCCCAGTTCGTGCACCGGGGCCGTCCGGGCCGCTTCCAAGGCGAAGCCGGGGTCTATCCTTTCGCCGGGCTTGAGTCCGGCCAGACGCCGCCTGA
Source organism: Pseudomonadota bacterium (assembly GCA_030529235.1). Classification (GTDB taxonomy): domain Bacteria; phylum Desulfobacterota; class Desulfovibrionia; order Desulfovibrionales; family Desulfomicrobiaceae; genus Desulfomicrobium. Next base: position 2,625 of record JAUMXF010000135.1, on the reverse strand, counting down.
CCGCTTCCGCGCTTGTGGTCATTCTCCACCTCGAAAAAAAGGCCGCACCCATGTGGATGCGGCCCCGGATTTCTTCACTCAGGCCAAGGGCTATTCTTCCTCGCCCTCGGCGTTTTCTTCCATCTGCTGGCGGAACATGTCGCCCAGATTGGTGCCGACCACTCCGCCCTGGCCGGTCCGGAATTCGGAGGCTCCGCGCTTGCGTTCGGGTTCCTGGGACTTGAGGGACAGGCCCAGTCTGCGCTCGTCCGCGCTGACATGAATGACCTTGGCCTCGATGGTGTCACCCTCGTTGAAAGCTTCCTTGGGGGTCTTGATTTTCTTCTTGCTCATTTCGCTGACGTGGATGAGCCCCTCAATGCCTTCCTCCACTTCCACGAACAGGCCGAAGTCCGTGATGTTGGTGATGGTGCCCGTCAGTTGTGTGCCCACGGGGTAGCGGCCCGGCACATCCAGCCACGGATCGTCGGAGAGCTGCTTGATGCCCAGAGTGAATTTCTCGTTGTCCTTGTCCACGGTCAGCACCTTGGCCCGGACCACATCGCCGACCTTGTAGAGCTCGCTGGGATGACGGATTTTTTTGGTCCAGGACAGGTCGGAAACATGGATCAGGCCGTCGATGCCGTCCTCGATGCCGATGAACAGGCCGAATTCGGTGATGTTCTTCACGCCCGCTTCCAGGATGGTTCCTTCGGGGTATTTCTCGGCCACCAGATCCCACGGGTTGGGGGCGACCTGCTTCATGCCCAGAGAGATACGCTTGCGGTCCACATCCACGCCCAGAATGACCACGTCCACTTCGTCTCCGGCACGGACCATCTGAGACGGATGGCGGAGCTTGCGGGTCCAGGACATTTCGGAAATATGCACCAGCCCTTCCACGCCGGGCTCCAGCTCGACGAAGGCGCCGTAGTCGACCAGATTGGTGACCTTGCCGGTCAGTTTGAGACCTTCGGGGTATTTTTCGGAAATATTGGTCCACGGATCGGGCACCAGCTGCTTCAGACCGAGGGAAACTTTCTTTTCCTCCTTGTCGAAGGAAAGCACCTTGAGCTGCAGTTCATCGCCCAGATGCACCATTTCTCTGGGATGCCTGATGCGCTTCCAGGACATGTCGGTGATGTGCAGAAGGCCGTCCAGGCCGCCCAAGTCGATGAACACGCCGTATTCAGTGATGTTCTTGACCACGCCGGGCACGGTCTGGCCCTCTTCGAGGGTGGTCAGCAGCTGGCCGCGCTTGCGGTCGCGGTCTTCCTCGAGCAGCACGCGGCGGGACACGATGACGTTGCTGCGGCGGCGGTTGATTTTCAGCACGCGGAATTCGAAATCCTGGTTGACCAGGGCGTCCATGTCCGGAACCGGGCGCAGGTCCACATGGGAGCCGGGCAGGAAGGCTTCGATGCCCTTGATTTCCACCACGTATCCGCCCTTGATGCGGCGTACGATGCGGCCCGTGACCACATCGCCGGATTCCAGCAGTTTTTCCAGTTCGTCCAGTACCTGCATGCGCTTGGCCTTGTCCCGGGACAGGACAATGGAGCCTTCGCGTTCGTTCTTGCGCACGACGTATACATCAACGGTGTCGCCGACCTTGACCGCCACCTGGCCGTTTTCCATGAATTCATCCAGCGGAATCTGGCCTTCGGACTTGAAATTGACGTCCACGAGGATGTAGGTTTCGTCAATTTTTACGACTTCACCCGAAACGATAACTCCTTCTTCGATGTCGCCGAAATCGGAATCAAGATAGTTTTCGAGCTGGGACGCGAAGTCCATGTCCATCAATTCGTCCATGGATTCCGGCGCGGTTTGAGTGGTGTTCATGCGTTTACCCCCTACAAGAAATAAATTTGGGCACTCCTAGCAGAGTGGTTTTGCCCTGACAACCAGAATAATCCGCGCCGGAAAGTACGGGCCGGGCGTCTTCGTGTCCTGTTGTCCCGATTCCGGGGCCGCCTTGTCCGGTCGCGCCGGGCGGGGAGACGGGCTTTTGTTTTTGACCTTGCCGGTCCGCTTTCGGTAATCCACCGGCAGCCCGGCTCCGGGTGGACTTCTGCATGGAGGATGTCCGGCGGCCGGAATATTCACTCTGGAGCATTTGCTTATGGATATGAACGCGAACATCTGGACCCATGTGCGGACCCGCATCGACCTGCGCGCGCTGGCGGATAATTTCCGGCTGATCCGGAACTCGGCATCCAATCCGGTGCCGGTGATCAAATCGGATGCCTATGGGCACGGCATGCCCGAGGTGGCCCAGGCGCTTTTCGCGGCGGGGGCCCGGACCATGGCCGTCGGCACGGTGGGGGAAGGCGTGTTCCTGAAGGAACGGCTCCCCGAGGCGGATGCCCTGTCTCTTCTGGGCCCCCTCGACGAGGCGGACTATCGCGCGGCCTGTGAATGGAGTCTGCTCGTTGTGGCCGGGAATGAAGAACAGCTGCTGCGTCTGGAGGAAACCGCGAAACGGTGCGGCACGGCGGCGAGAGTGGCGCTCAAGTTCGAGACAGGCATGGGGCGGCTTGGTTTTGCCCCTGAAAAAGCGGAACAGCTGGCCGAAACGCTGCGCGGCCTTCACCATATCCGCGTGGATCTGATCTGTTCGCATCTGTCTTCGGCCGAACTTCC
>JAUMXF010000021.1 GCA_030529235.1 Pseudomonadota bacterium | reverse complement strand
ATAGTTTGGTGCCCCCACCATGACTCGAACATGGGCTAACCGGGATTAGGAATCCCGTGCTCTATCCACCTGAGCTATGGGGGCCACTGGAGACGTCCTCGCTAGATGAGTCCCGTAAAGATGGCAAGGAAAATTAGGATATATCTCGGGTCAAACCTCTTTTTCCCGCCTCTGGATGATGTCCTCACTCTTCAGAATCTACCTGTCAGAGTAAGTCCCATCGTGCGCGGCGGAGCGGCCTCGCCAATGGGTTCCGAACCCGGAAAAGCGAAGGCCACGGAAGCGTACCGGCGGTCGAAGAGGTTCGCGACCCAGGCCGTCAGAGTCAGATGCTCCGTTTCCAGCCCCAAGCGAAGGTCAACGGTTTCGTAGGCGCTTTCCCGGAGTTCGTTGGCCGTGTCCCAGTAAAAGGGCCCCACACCCTGAATCTCAGCCCGAGAGAAGAAGCTAAGCGGCGTTTCCCGGCCGAAGAGGCGCATGTTTTCCGCGAGAATCCTGCGGTACTGCACGGCTGCGTGATAGGAGTAATCCGGAGCCAGAGGTGCGCTGTTCCCCGAGTAGTCCAGCCCGGCCACATTGTCCGCGTAGCGGGTAAATTCCGCGCGGGTGCAGCCCAGTCCGCCCTCGATGGTCAGGCCGGGAGCGAGGAGAAGCTCCGACTCCACCTCGAAACCCACGCTGCGGGACCGGCCCGCGTTACGGATGATCGTGTCGGCCGTGGGCAGAAGCTGCACCACCTGCTGGTCGCGCAGATCGATGACGAATGCGGCGGCGTTCAGGATCAGGCGGTCGTTCCACCACGAAGTTTTGGCTCCCAGTTCGTAGGTCCAGCTGTATTCCGCCTCGAAACCCAGATCGGACCGATCCAGCGCGCCGGGATTGAAACCCGCGCCGCGGTAGCCTCGGGCCGCGCTGACATAGGTCATGATATCGGGGCTCCAATGCACGATGAACTGCGCTTTGGGCAGCCAGGCACCGCCGGAAGCGCTGCGCTCCAGGCGGCTTTCCTCCAGCGGCATCCCGCCGGAAGACAGGCGCATACGGTGATCGATGGAGCGGCGTTCGCGTTCATGGCGCAGGCCGCCCGTCACCTCGAACATGTCCAGAAATTTCCAGCCGGCCTGGCCGAAAAGGGCCCACCCGCGCGTACGCAGATCAGAATCCGTGTCCCGGTCCAGAGGCACCGGAGCCATGACGCCCGGAGCGAGGGACAGGGTCAGGGAATGATCCTTGACGGACCGGAATGCGTACACTCCGGCCAGCCAGCTCAGCGCCTCCTCGCCGGACGACCCCAGACGCAGTTCCTGACTGTACTGCCGATCGCTTATATCCTCGTGGGCCGTGAACAGCGCGGCGGGCGTGAAATCCTGATCGTTTTCGGCCATGTCTTCATAGTCGCGCACGGCCGAAATGGAGGTCAGCCTGAACCAGGGCGCGTCCCAGACCGCGCGCAGGGATGTCCCGGCTGTGTCCCGATGGTGCGCGCCCTCGAAATCATAGGCCACATGGTACGGGTCGCTGCGCACTTTCGACAGGGGTCCCAAGGGAAAAGCGCCGTCCCGCAGGGTTTCCCCGTCCAGGCTCCAGGTCAGGTCCAGCGAATCCGTGGGCAGCCAGCGCAGATGCATGCGGCCGTTCAGGTTTTCCCGCGAGTCCACGTCGCGATCCAGATAGTCGTTTTGCGTGTAGCCATCCCGGCTCTCCCGCGTTCCGGCCAGTCCCAGAAAAAGGTGGTCCGCCACTAGGGGCGCGCGCAGGCTGCCGGTGGTTTTCAGGGAATTGTAATCGCCCAGAGTCTGCTCCAGGCGGGCTCCGCCGGTATTGTCCGGCTTTCTGGTCACGATGTTGATGGCCCCGGCCAGACTGTTGCGGCCGTACAACGTGCCCTGCGGACCGCGCAGCACCTCGATGCGTTCGATGTCGTACAATCCGCTGTCGAACACGCGGGAGTCTCCGACCGCCACGTCATCCACGGAAAAGGACACCGCCGGTTCATTGTTCACCGCGCCCACACCCCGGACAAAGACATAGGAATTGCCGCGTATGCCCCAGTTCGCCACCTGCAGATTGGGCGTACGCCGGGCGAAGTCCCGGAATGAGGCAATGCCCGCGTCCTCGATGCGTCCGGCGGTGAAGGCCGTGACGCTCTGCGGCACCTGTTGCAGGTCGGACTCGGTTTTTTCCGCCGTGACCAGTACCGGCTCCAGAACAAGCTCCCGGCTCGCGTTCTGTCCGGCCAGAACCGCGCCATGAAACGTCAGCAGAACCGCAACCATCATGCACAGAGTTCTCATGCCGCCCCTCCCTGCTGTTTCCGCGCGGCCACAAGAAGCGTGCGCCGCCCGTCTCCCCTAAATTCCACACGAATATTCCGAAAACCAACCTGTTCCAGGGCCGGAACCAGTTCCTCCCTGGACAGCGCATGAGCCGGAAAACCGGCCAGCCGCGTGATGCAGGCCATGGCTGCCAGAACCCGCTCGGGCAGTTCGGCCTGTGGATGCAGATGCGCGGCCACAAACCATCCGCCGGGGCGCAAAGCTCCGTGAATGGCGCCCAGAATTCCGGGCAGGTTTCCGGCAAAGGCGTACAGCACATGTGCGGTCAGAAGCAGATCCCAGCGTTCGTCCGGAAAATCCATGTTCCGCGCATCCGCGCCGATGGCCGTAAAGCGCGCGCCCAGGCCGTTTTTCTCGGCATTCACGCGGGCCTGCTCCGCCACGGCGGGCAAATCAATCATATCGGCGTGTAATTCCGCGTTTTTCCGCAGCAGTTCCAGAGAATATTCACCCAAGCCCCCACCCAGATCGCACATCCGGCGCAAGTGCTGAAAGTCCGGCAGTCCGGCGATGAAGTCCGCCGTTTCCTGCAGAAAACCCTGCCGCGCGCACTGGGCCGTGCCCAGCACGGTCCGGGGATTGTTCCAGTCCGCGTCAGCACCTTCCCAGCAGCGCAGGTTTCCGGCCAGCAGTTCCGGCAGGGCGGAAAAAATCATGCCGCAGAAATCGGCGTGATAATCCAGATAATCTCCCTGGAAAAAAGGCGAAGTCCGCGTCAGCCATGTCCTGGCCAGCGGCGTGTTGCGGTACCCGCGCGGACCGGCTTCCAGCAATCCGAAAACGCGGAAAAGCTCCAGAAGAGCCTCCGTACCGTCCGTTCTCCAGTCCGACCGCCTCGCCACTTCTTCGGCGGACGCCCAGTCGTCCAGCACGTCGAAAACTCCAAGCCGCACGCCGTAACGCACCGCGTGTGCGGCAACTTCCGTCATGAGCATCTCTTCCAGAGGCCGGAAGGGCACTGGGGGCATGTCCATCGCATCTCCTTATTGGCCGGAAAAATTTCTCCGGGCTGGCATTCAGAAATGTTTCGACGCCCCATACATTTGCTCCAGAAAAATGGACACCCCAAACGGAACAAAAAACATCCCGAAACAAAAAATACGTTTTTTTACTCTGTTTTTCCTTGTGGTGACGAATAGATGCGGGAAAGTAATCGGGAGGCCCTCTGGTCTGAAGAGCTGTCCGCCTTGCCAGGATGGGATATTTTTATTAGCCTGACCTAATGCATACTTCATCCGGTCCGGCCGGGTTTCCGGCGGATGTCTCTTCCGGCGCGGCCGTATTTTCGTCTCTGGAGCCCGCCGCGAAATCCACCCTGCGCCCCTACGCCGTGCGCGTTGACCATGCCTTTCAGGGCCTGCGGTTCGGCATGGAGCACCCGCGTCCCGGACTCTCGATTTTCGTCTGCGACTTTTCCCTGCCCGAGCCGCACGCTGCGCCATTCACCATGGGCGAGGGCGTGGTCACCTTCTCCACGGTCCTGTCCGGCCGCGCACGGTGGCATGTCAGCCGGGGCGGCGGCCAGCGCCAGGTGACGGTGGATACTCCGTGCGACATGGTCTGCCGGGGCGACGACTGCGCCGGGGAGATATTTCTGGACCGCGGAGCGCCGCATCAGGTGGTCAATCTGCATGTACAGACCGAGCTGCTGCAGGAATATCTGGATGGCACGGCCGTGGACAAAAACCTGCGCGAGGGTCTGGACAGGCGTGGCGGAATGCACGTTCTAAGCCGTCTGTCCGCCGATACCCGGACCCGCAACGCGGCCCGGCAGATCCTGCACTGCTCCCTGTCCGGCCCGTCCCGCCGACTCTTTCTGGAAAGCCGGGCTCTGGATATGCTTTCCGTATTCCTGGGCCGTCTGGAAAAACCGCGTGCGGCCGTGTCCCTGAGTTCGAGCGATGTGGAACGCCTGCACGAAGCCCGGCGCATTCTGCGGGAGACTACGGACGAACAGCCGGGCATCCGGGAACTGGCCCGGCAAACCGGCCTGAACGAAATGAAGCTCAAACGCGGCTTTCGCGCCCTGTTCGGCTGCACCGTCTTCCAGGCCGCCCGCGCCGAACGTCTGGAGCGCGCCCGGACCCTGTTGCGGGATACGGACACGACGGTGGGAGCCGTGGCGGCCATGACCGGCTACACAAACATGAGCCATTTCATCGCCGCGTTCCGGACTCGGTTCGGGCAGACTCCGGGCGAAATCCTGACCCGCTCCCGCAGGCATCCGCTGTAGATCATCCCAGGTCCATACGTGAGCTGGCCTCAATCCGGCCGATATCAAGAGAACCTGCCAAACGTGGGGCTGAGAGGCCACCGCACTCCCCTGCTCCTCGTAATTGCCAGTGTCGTTCGACCGCTTTGTGGATGCCCCCGCTCCGGCGTCGTGTGCGGGGCTCATTGACATCACCGGTGCAGGTTACTAGATTTACCCCTTTATTGGTTGCCACCGGTCCCCTCGCATCAAAATATTTCACGACCAAGCGGAGCCACATGCTCGTCCAGAATCTGATCGCTCTGATCGAAACCACGGCCCCGCCCCGTCTGGCCGCGTCCTGGGACAAAAGCGGAGTGCAGGTCGCTTCCGCCGCCGAGGACATCCGCGTCATGTGCGTGGCCCTGGACCCGGAACCGGAGACAGTCCGTCAGGCTGTGGACCACGGGGCACAGTTCGTACTGTGCCACCATCCTCTGACCCTTTCTCCCCGGCTGCCCGACCGCCTGGACGGCTATCACGACGTTCTTTCCCGCACGATGAAAAACGGCCTGTGGCTCTACAGCGCTCATACGTCACTGGACGCCAATCCGGACGGTCCGGTCAACTGGTTCGGGCACGCTCTGGGACTCCAGAACATGCGGATACTGGAAGTCACCCGCCGCGAAACTCCGGTTCTGGTCCGTGTGCCCAAACCCGGCCTGGAAAATAACATGCCAGGCATGCGCATGCGGGCGGACGGCGATTTTCTGGAATACGAAGTCTGGCCGGAAGATTTGCCCCGCTTTCGGAATGCGGACCGCGCCGGACAACCCGCGCACGAGATGCCTCTGGCTTTTCCCTCGCGGAAATTCGGATTTGGGTGCATCGGGCATCTTCCCGAGCCCCTGACTTGGGAAGAATTTGAACGCGCCGTCTCGGTCCTGCTTCCTTGCGGCTGGCGGAGCATCGGCTCTCCACCCGACCGGATTTCGACCGTGGCCTACTGTCCGGGCTCGGGAGCCGACCTGGCCGGCCCGGCCTTTACCCTCGGCGCTCAGGTATATCTGAGCGGAGATCTGAAATACCATCAGGCCCAGGCCATCCGCTCGCTGGGCCTGACCCTCGATGTCGGGCATTTCCAGCTCGAGGAAGGCATGATGCAGGTCTGGAGCGAAGACCTGGCCGCACGCCTCGCCGGAGATGTCCGGGTCGTTTTTCTTCCGGGCCGCGATCCTTTTGCCTGAAATAGCGCCCGGCCCAACACGATTTTTTTGAGGAGGATGATACCTTGAGCATTTATATTGACCAGATCGAGCAGCTGGTGGTGCTGCAGAAAGTGGATTCGGAAATGATCGGCCTGGAGCGCGTGCTGGAGGAAGCTCCCCGGCAGTTGCGTGAACTGCAGGAGAAACAGTCCTATCTTCTCCAGCAGCAGGACGTGATCCGGGAAAAGATCAGCGTGCTCATGGAGCAGAAGGGCAGACTCGAGACCGAAATCGAAAACGACGCCCAGAAGATAAAGAAGAGCAAAAACAAACTCATGCTGGTGGAAAACACCAAAGAATATCACGCCATGATGCGTGAGATGGATAATCTGGAGAAAATGAACAGGGGCCGCGAAGAGGAGCAGGCCACTCTTCTGGCCGATCTGACTGATCTGGAAGGACGCCGGGACGCTCTGCAGGTCGACATCGACGCTCTGGGTGAAAGCATCACCGCCCAACAGTCCACCCTCGACCAGGAGCTGACCGCAAGCCGCGCCCGGCTGGAAAGCCTTGGCAAGGACAAAAGCCGCGCCTCGGAAGCCGTGCCCGCACCCATTCTCAGCCGGTACAACTTCATCCGCGACCGCATCGCCAATCCGGTCATCGTGCCGGTGAGCGAAGGCGTATGCAAGGGATGCAATATCGTCATCCCGCCCCAGACCTACATCGATCTGCAGAAGGGCGAACAGATTCTGAGCTGCCCCAACTGCCTGCGCATCATTTACTGGGAGCGCCATTTCTCCGGAGCCGAAAGCGAAGAGGCCGAGTAGACTTCCGCCCGCAGATAGCCCGGCGGGAAACCGGGTGAGGCTGAAGCCTCGTTTTTTCACGGAGCCGGACAGGCTGTCGCTGCCGGCCGCAAGGCCGGGGGAGGAAAGTCCGGACACCACAGGGCAGGATGCTGGGTAACACCCAGCGGGGGCGACCCCGGGACAGTGCCACAGAAACAGACCGCCCCGGTCCGCCGGGGCAAGGGTGAAAAGGCGGGGTAAGAGCCCACCAGTTGCCGCGGCGACGCGGCAAGCTAGGCAAACCCCATCCGGTGCAAGACCAAATAGGAAGGTGGCCGGCCCGGCCAGGACCCTTCGGGTAGGTTGCTGGAGACGGCGGGCAACCGCCGCCCTAGAGGAATGACAGCCGCCTGGAAACAGGCACAGAATCCGGCTTATCGTCCGGCTCCGTACTTGTTCAAAGCTTTTCGCCTTTTCTTTTCCCGGAAAATCCGCGGCTCGCCGCGAATATCTCCGCCCTCGGGAAAACGGAAGGCTCGCGGTCCGCGAACTGAAAAATGAAAAATGTCTGGACCATTCTTCTGGCCGCTGGTCAGGGCGCGCGGCTGTTCCGGGAGACAGGCGGCGTGCGCAAGCAGTTTCTGTCCTTTGAGGGCGCGCCCCTGTATTGGCGAAGCGTCCGCACTTTTTCCGCCATGCCCGGCCTGTCCGGCATTGTGGCCGTTTTCCCCGAGATGGAGCTGACCAGGTGCGTGGAAGAGCTGAGCGCTCTCAAGGCCGCAGATCCGTCCGGCGTGCCCGTGCTCGCCGTGGCCGGGGGAGAACGCCGTCAGGATTCGGTCCGTCTGGGGCTTGCGGCCCTGCCCTCCTCCTGTTCCCATGTATTTGTCCATGACAGCGCGAGACCCTTCTTCTCCGCCCGTCTGTTGCAGCGGCTGCTGGACGGGCTGACCGGAGACGCGCACGGCGTCATCCCCGCCATCCCCGTGAAGGACACCATCAAGGAATGCGACGGCGATCTGGTCCGGAGCACTCCGGACCGCGCCCGCCTGGCCGCCGCCCAGACACCGCAGTTCTTTCCCGTCGGGACTCTGCGCATGGCCCATGAAAAGGCCCTGCTCGAAGGCGTGGATGCCACGGACGACGCGAGTCTGGTGGAAAACGCCGGGCTTCCGGTCCGCTTGGTGCCCGGCGAGGAGCAAAACATCAAAATCACCACGCCGGAGGATCTGCGCATGCTGGACCAGCCCGCCGCCCCGCTCCGCCCCTGCACGGGCTTCGGATACGATGTGCACGCCTACGGCGGCGGCCGCCCTCTGGTGCTGGGCGGCATTCCCATCGCCGGGGGGCCCACGGTCCGCGCCCATTCCGACGGCGACGTGCTTCTGCACGCCCTGTGCGACGCCATTCTCGGCTGTCTGGGGCTGGGAGACATCGGCCGGTATTTTCCGGACACGGACCCGGCCCTCGACAACATGGCCTCGGGCGTGCTGCTGTCCCGGGTCATGGACATGGCCAGAGAGGCCGGACTGCGGATTTTCCACGCGGACCTGACCATCATCGCCCAGATCCCGCGCCTTGAGCCGCACAAGGCGGCCATCCGCTCCAATGTGGCCCGGCTCATGGAACTCGGCGACAATCAGGTCAACGTCAAGGCGACCACCGAGGAGCATCTGGGCTTTACCGGCCGCAAGGAAGGCATCAAGGCCGTGGCCGTGGTCACGGGGGCGCTGCCATGATCAATTTCAATACCGGCGGCCCCTGGGTCACCCGTTTCGCACCCAGTCCCACCGGAGCCCTGCATCTGGGCAATGCCCGCACGGCCATCCTGAATTTTCTGCTGGCCCGCCAGAGCGGCGGCAGGTTTCTGCTGCGGCTGGAAGACACGGACCGGGAGCGCTCCAGCTTCGCCGCCGAAGCGGACATCCTGTGGTCCCTGGCCTGGCTCGGGCTTGCGCCGGATGAACCCGTCCGTCACCAGAGTCTGCGGCTGCCCCTTTACGCCGAAGCCGTAAAAAAACTGCTGGACAGGAACCTGGCCTATCCTTGCTTCTGCACCGAGGCCGAACTGGAACGCGACCGTGAGGCCGCCGTCCGGAACGGCCTGCCTCCGCGCTATGCCGGACGCTGCCGGGAACTTGATCCGGCGCAGAGACAAAAACGTCTGGACAGCGACGAGCCCCATACGATCCGCTTTCACAACACGGCCACGGAGGATATAACCTTCACGGATCTGATCAAGGGGCCCATGAGCATTCCGCCCGGCGCATTCGGAGATTTCGTGCTGCTGCGCTCGAACGGCTGGCCCAGCTACAATCTGGCCGTGGTGGTGGACGATATGGACATGGGCGTGAATCTCGTCCTGCGCGGCGAGGACCATCTGGTCAACACCGCCCGCCAGATTCTGCTCTACCGGGCCTTTGGATACGCCCAGCCCGCCTTCGCCCATCACGGACTTCTGGTGGATGCGGAAGGCAAAAAGCTGTCCAAGCGCGCCGGAGCGGCCAGTGTCCCCCAGTGCCGGGACATGGGGCTGCAACCCCAGGCCGTGGTCCAGTATCTGGCCGGACTGTCCGGGGCCCTGCCCTCCAAACGCCTCTTCCTTTCCCTGGAAGAAGCCGCCCGGGCCTTCCAGCCTTACGCTCTGGGCCGGGGAAATGCCGTCATGAACATGGACGAGCTGCGGGCCTTGAGTGCGCGCTTCTTCCGGACCCTGCCCCCCGCCGAACTGGTGCGGAGCATACGCCTGCCCGATGACGATCCGTGGCACGCTCTGAGCCCGGAAATCCAGGAGGAACTTGCGGCCGGACTGCGCGAAAATGCGGCCGCCCCGGACGAGCTGCGGGCTCTGGTGCCGCATTTCACCGCCCGGGAGGTCGCCTACACGCCCCAAGTCCTGACGGAGCTGGCCGCCGGCCGCCCCGTTCTGGGCGCTCTGGAGGCTCTGCTCGCTCCCGTCGATCCCGAAATGCGGCTGGACAGGGATCAGGCCGCCGCCATGCTTCGCCGGACGGGCGAAACGGCCGGAGTGAAAGGCCGCGCCCTCTACCATCCCGTCCGGCTGGCCCTCACAGGATGCGAGTCGGGGCCGGAACTGGCCGTGCTGATGGTCCTCCTGCCGGCAGGACATCTGATCCGCCGTCTGCGGGCCGTGCTGGAATTTTTCTCTCCATCCCGAACAGAACACTGACCCGCGAAACCGCGAGGACGCATATATGCAGATCTACAACAGCCTCACCAGAAAGAAGGAAGAGTTCGTGCCCGTCAATCCGGGCAGGGTGTCCATGTACGTGTGCGGCATCACCGCCTACGACTACTGTCATATCGGCCACGCCCGCTCGGCCGTGGTCTTCGACGTGCTGGTCCGCTATCTCCGCTACCTCGGTCTGGAAGTGACCTTTGTCCGCAACTTCACCGACGTGGACGACAAGATCATAAACCGCGCCCACCGCGAGGGGACCGACGCCGAAACCATCGCCCGGACCTATATCGACGCCTTCTACGAAGACATGGACAGGCTCGGCATCCTCCGCGCGGACATCGAACCCAAGGCCACGGAGCACATCCCGGAGATGATCCGTCTGTGCGAGGAGCTCATCCAGAAGGGCCACGCCTACGCCACGCCCGGCGGCGACGTTTATTTCCGGGTCCGCTCCTACTCCCGCTACGGCCAGCTTTCGGGCCGCAACATCGAGGAGCTGGTGGCCGGAGCCCGGGTGGAACCCGGCGACGCCAAGGAGGACCCACTGGATTTCGCCCTGTGGAAGGGCGCCAAGCCCGGCGAGCCGTCCTGGTCGAGTCCCTGGGGACCCGGCAGGCCGGGATGGCATATCGAATGTTCGGCCATGAGCGGCCGCTACCTGCCTCTGCCCTTCGACATCCACGGCGGCGGACAGGATCTGTCCTTCCCGCACCACGAAAACGAACGGGCCCAGACCGAGGCGGCCACGGACCAGACCTTCGTGCGCTACTGGGTGCACAACGGATTCGTGCAGATCGACTCGGAAAAGATGTCCAAATCGCTGAACAATTTCGTGACCATCCGGGACATACTCGGCACCTGTCTGCCGGAAACCCTGCGCTTTTTCCTCATCTCCAAGCATTACCGCAGCCCGCTGGACTACACGGCCGAGGCTCTGGAGGAAGCCGAACGCGCCCTGAAGCGCATCTATCTGACCAAAGCCGCGGCCGAGACTCACATACAGGGCGAATCCTGGACTTCCACTCCCCTGCCCCCGGAAATCGTGGTGGAGATCACGGCCCTGGAAGTGAAGTGGGACGAGGCCATGGCCGACGACATGAACACGGCCGCCGCTCTGGGGCATGTTTTCGTGCTGCTTAAAAGCATGAACCGCATTCTGGAGGACAAGGCCCTCAGAAAGTCCGGAGCCGGGCGGGATCAGCTCCGCCACTCTCTGCGCCTGCTCAAGCGCTGGGGCGGAGTGCTGGGGCTTTTCCACATGGACAGCCAGGAATTTCTCCTCCAGCTGAAGGAAATCCGGATCAGACGGCGCAACATCGACCCGGTAAATATCGAAGCCCGTCTGGCCGAACGTCTGGCCGCCCGCTCAGCCAGGGACTTCGCCCGCTCCGATGCCATCCGAGACGAACTGCTGGCCCAGGGCGTGACCATTCAGGACACGCCCCAGGGCTCCACCTGGGACGTGGAGTAGGACAGATCACGAATGAAATGAATTGACTGCTTAAAAGTTCTGTCCCCATTTACCGGGCCGGATTTCAGACACGTTTCTGAATCCGGCCCGGTCTGTTCCGAGTGCTCCGGATACCGGAGGAGAAGGTTTCCATCGACGCGGAAGGGAACATCGGCCGGCTGGTCCGGGTTTTGCTTTTGCCGGGCCATGGACCTCTTCGCTCTGGACCCGCATGTCATTCTGACTTTCCTGTTCGCGCTGATGCGCGTCAGCCTGGTCCTGTTTCTCATGCCCTTTTTCGGCGGCCAGACACTGCCCGCCCCGGTCAAGGCGGCCCTGTGCCTGACCCTCACTTTTGCCCTGTGGCCCAGGCTGCCCCTGGCCGGACATGAACTCCCCGCCCATCCATTCGGTCTGGCCCTCATGCTCGCCTCGGAGCTCATTCTGGGACTTGTCCTTGGTCTGGCCATCCGCTTTCTCTTCGCGGCCATCCAGACCGGCGGCCAACTCATCGGCTTTCAGATGGGTTTTGCCATGGTCAACGCCGTGGACCCGGATTCCGGCGTATCCGAGGCCGTTACCGCCCATTTTCTGTACATGGTCAGTTTGCTGACGTTTCTGACCTTCAACGGCCATCTCTACCTGCTGGACGGCCTGCTTAAATCCTTCAACTTCATTCCGCCGGGTGGCATGAACGTCTCCCACGGACTGGCCTCCCAGATATTTCTGCTCTCCGGCCAGATTTTTCTGCTGGCCATCCAGATCGGTGCCCCGGCCCTGGCCGCCATCCTGCTGACCGATCTGGCCCTGGCTCTGGTTTCCCGCGCCGCGCCGCAGATGAACGTGCTGATCATCGGCTTTCCCATCAAGATCGGCATCGGCTTTCTTTTTCTGGGCATCATCTTCGAAATCATTTCCCTGTATGTGGAAGGCTTCATCTCCCGCATGCCCGCCCTGTTCACCCAGCTGATCAACCTGATGCGCTGACATGGCCCACGATCCGAGCCGCACCGAACAAGCCACGCCCAAGCGGCGCGACAAGGCCAGAAAGGAAGGCAACGTCCCCAAAAGCCAGGAGCTGCCCAAACCCGTCACGCTCCTGGCCGGACTTCTGGTGCTGCGTCTGTATCTGGACACCATCCACGCCGAACTGGAACGCCTCATGGACACGTTCCTCCGCGTGGATCTCCGCTTCGACCCGACCCCCGCCGCCGTCTACACGCTGTTTCAGGACTGCCTGCAAAGCCTGACCGTCATGCTGCTTCCGCTCTTGCTGGTCATCTCCGTGGCCGCCTTCGTCACCGTTCGCCTGCAGGTGGGCAAGCTCTGGGCTCCCAAGGTCTTCAAGCCGAAATTCAGCACCTTCAACGTGCTCTCGGGCGTAAAGCGGATCATGCTCAGCAAGCAGGCCCTGGTCCGCCTGGCCAAAAGCATCCTCATGGCCGCCGCCGTAGCCCTTGGACCATACATCGTCCTTCGGCAGGCCTTCGGCGAGGCCATTCCGCTTTTCTACCAGAATCCGGACAGCATCGCGGCCTATGTGCTGCAGTCGGGGGCATCCATGCTTCAGTACGCCCTGGCTCCCATGATCGTCATCGGTGTTGCGGATCTGTTTTACACGCGCTGGGAATACGAAAAGAATCTGAGGATGACCAAAGGCGAGGTAAAGGACGAGCACAAGCAGGCCGAAGGCGACCAGACCATCAAGAGCAAACAGCGCCAGAAGATGATGGCCGTCATGCAGCGCCGCATGATGCAGGATGTGCCCCGCGCGGACGTGGTCATCACCAACCCCACCCATCTGGCCATCGCCATCCGCTACAACGCCTCCGAAGCCCCGGCACCCATGATTCTGGCCAAAGGGGCCGGAGCCGTGGCCGAACGGATCAAGGAGATCGCCCGGCAGAACAGCGTGCCCGTGCGGGAGAACAAGCCCCTGGCACGGGCCTTGTATAAAGTGGTCGAAGTGGGCGACACCATCCCCGAGGAGTTTTACCAGGCGGTGGCCGCCATCCTGGCGCAGGTGTACAAAGTCCGGCCGCGCCGGCAATAGCGCCCGGCAATCCGCATATCGAAGGAAGTCAAAATAATGGCGGCTCCAATTCAGAACCTGACCATCAACTACAAGCGTTTCACCCGGCAGGGAGATTTTCTCCTGGCCGGAGGCGTCGTGCTGATCCTCTTCGTGATGCTGGTTCCCCTGCCGACCATCGTTTTGGATGTGCTGCTGGCCTTTTCCATTTCTTTTTCTCTGGTCATCCTGATCACGTCCATGTTCATGACCTCGCCGCTGGAATTCTCCATTTTTCCGTCGGTGCTGCTGGTCACCACCCTGCTGCGGCTGGCTCTGAACGTGGCCTCCACCCGCCTCATCCTCCTGCACGGGGATCAGGGCACCTCGGCCGCGGGCAAGGTCATTCAGGCCTTCGGAGAGTTCGTGGTCGGGGGGAACTTCGCCATCGGCGCAGTCATATTTCTAATCCTGTTCATCCTGAACAAGATCGTCATCGTGGCCGGCACCACCCGTATCGCGGAAGTGGCCGCGCGGTTCACTCTGGACGCCATGCCCGGCAAGCAGATGGCCATCGAGGCGGACCTCAACGCCGGGCTCATCGACGAACGCCAGGCCGTCAAACAGCGCGAAAACCTGCGCCGGGAGGCCGATTTCTACGGCGCCATGGACGGCGCGGGAAAATTTGTCTCCGGTGACGTGAACGCGGGCCTGTTCATCACGTTCATCAACATTGTCGGCGGCATTTTCATCGGCGTCCTGCAGAAGGACATGGGCTGGATGGAAGCAGCCCAGACCTTTTCCCTGCTGACCATAGGCGACGGCCTTGTCTCCACCATTCCGTCCCTCATCACCTCCACCTCGGCCGGCATCATCGTCAGCCGGGCTGCGGCCGAAGCGCGCATGGGCGAAGAATTCATCGGTCAGATGACCAACCATCCCAAGGCGCTGAAGCTGGTTTCCGCTGTACTGCTTCTCTTTTCCGTGGTGCCGGGCATGCCCACGGTGGCCTTTCTGATGCTCTCGGCCGCGCTCTTCGGCGTGTCCGTTGTGGCCGAGCGCATCAAGGCCGAAAGCAAAAGTGACGAGGAGCCCAGAAAGAAGGATGCCGCCGCGGACAGCCCCGAAGAGGTGCAGAGTCTTCTGCCTCTGGATCTCATGGAACTGGAAGTAGGCTACGGGCTCATCCCTCTGGTGGACGAGGAACAGGACGGCAACCTGCTGGCCCGCATCCGTTCCATCCGGCGGCAGTTCGCCCTGGACATGGGCGTCATCGTCCCGTCCCTGCATCTGCGCGACAACCTTCAGCTCAAGCCCGGCGAATATGTGGTGCAGATAAAGGGAAACCGCGTGGCCTCGGCCGAAATCATGATCGATCACTATCTGGCCATGGACCCGGGAGATGCGCGTCACGACATCAAGGGCATCGAAACCCTGGAGCCCGCATTCAACCTTCCGGCTCTGTGGATTCCGGAAGTCAAGAAGGACGAGGCGGTCATGGCCGGATACACGGTAGTGGACCCGTCCACGGTCATCGCCACGCATCTGACCGAGGTCTTCAAACAGAACCTGCACGAATTTCTCGGCCGCCAGGAAGTGCAGACCCTGCTGGACAATCTGTCCCAGCGGGCGCCCAAGGCCGTGGAAGAGCTGGTGCCGGGCATCCTTCCCCTGGGCGTGGTGCAGAAGGTGCTCCAGAATCTGGTCCGGGAAGGGGTTTCCATCCGCGACCTGCTGTCCATCGTGGAATGCCTGGCCGACTACGGCCCGTCCATGAAGGACGCCGACCAGCTGACGGAATTCGTGCGCCAGCGGTTGGCCCGGACCATCATCAGGCCCTATCTCGGCCCCTCCAGCCTGCTGCCGATCATCTCTCTTGCTCCGGCCGTGGAAAATATCTTTCAGGAGAGCATCAAGCGCACCGAGAGCGGCTCGTATCTGGCCATGGAGCCCGGCCTGGCCCACAAGATCATCCAGTCCATCAACAAGGCCGCGGAAAAAGGCGTCGCGGCCGAGGGACAGCCCGTGCTGCTCACCTCTCCGCTGATCCGCCAGCATCTGGCCCAGCTGCTGTCCCGTTTTCTGCCGACCATGCCCGTCGTGTCGCAGGCGGAAATTCCTTCGGACATCCGGCTCGAATCCGTAGCCATGGTGGAAATCTGATATGCAGGTCAAAACCTTCACCGGCACCAGCACCAAGGAGATCATGGCCCGGATCAAGACGGAACTCGGTCCCGAGGCCATTATCCTCAGCAACCAGAAACACACCCGCGAGGGCCGGACGGTGTATGAGATCATGGCCGCCCTGGACATTCCGGCTCCGCAGCCCGAACCGCCCGCACCAGTGCAGCCCGCGCCCCTGGCCGAGGAAGCCAGTCTGCGCGAGGAATGGCACCAGTTGCGGCGGCAGCTCATGGGACTGCTCAAGCCGCAGATGGACGTGGACCTGCTTACTCCCAAACAGCAGCTGGTCTTCGAATATCTGGAACGGGAGGGCGTGCGCTCCGAGGTCCTGCTCGACCTGTGGAAGAAATTCCGGCGCGCGGCGGACGCCCCCGTCCTTTCGATTCTGAGCGGAATGGTCGGCATCCGGCCCTGGATGTCCACAGACTGGGAGCATAAATTTCATTTTCTGGCGGGCCCGTCGGGCAGCGGCAAGACCAGCACGGCCCTGCGTCTGGCCTTGGCGGCCAAGAAAGACCGCCGCGCGCGGGTGATGATCGTCAACGCGGACAAAGCCCAGGGCAAGGGACGGCTCTATTTGCGCCATTACACCGATCTGTCGGGACTGTCCTACATGGAACTGGACAGCCCCGATCAGTGGAGCCAGCTGGAGAGCAGAACCGCACACCACGACCTGGTCTTCATCGACCTTCCCGGCCTGCCCGGAGACCAGAAACTGGACAGATGGCTCCACGAGGCATCCGCGGGCCACATTCCCGCAGCCCACGCGCATCTGGTACTGAGTCCGCTGTACAGCACGGCCCAGGTGGACGCCCTGATAAGCGGCATGCGTACGGACATGAACGCCAGCGTCATCTGGACGAAGCTCGACGAAGCCTGTAGCTTCGGAGAGATACTCAATCAGGCCGTGGTCACGAAATTGCCGGTATCCCTTTTTTCCGTGGGATCGGAACTGAAGAATTCTCTGGTCGAACCCAGGGAACAGGACATCTGGAAACTGCTGCTGCGGCGCGAACTGCCCGCCGCGAAACCCGAGACCAACCAGGACAGCCACGCATGAGCGCCTCTCTTCCCATCGTTCTCTCCGTCGCCTCCGGCAAAGGCGGCGTCGGCAAGACCAATATCTCCATCAATCTGGCCCTGTGCCTGGAACGCCTGGGACACCGGTGCGTCATTCTGGACGCCGATCTGGGCCTCGCCAATATCGATGTCATGCTGGGCCTGACTCCGGAACGCAACCTGTTCCATGTTTTCCACGAAGGGATGTCCTTGAGCGACATTTTGTATCCCACGGATTACGGGTTCTCCATTCTGCCCGCATCCAGCGGTGTCAGCGAGATGCTGTCCCTGTCCACCGGCCAGAAACTGGAACTTCTGGAAGCCATGGACGTGCTGGAGGACCGGATCGATTTTCTGATTGTGGACACAGGCGCGGGCATCAACGACAATGTGCTCTATTTCAATCTGGCCGCTCAGGAGCGTCTGCTCGTGCTCACGCCCGAACCCACTTCCCTGACGGATGCCTACGCCCTGATCAAGGTGCTGAAGGTCCGCCATGGCATGGAACGCTTCCACGTGCTGGTCAACATGGCCCGGAGCGAGCGGGCGGCCAAGGATATCTTCGCCAAACTGCACAACGCCTGCGATCATTTTCTGGGCGGCGTGTCCCTCAATCTGCTGGGCTCCATACCCCTTGACCCGAACGTGCGGCAGGCCGTGATCCGGCAGCGGCCTTTCTGCGACCTGTTCCCGGAAGGGGATGCATGCCGGGCCGTGGACGCCGTCGCGCGCAAACTGTCGCGCTGGAAACCGCAGGAACATCTCGATGGGAACATCAAGTTCTTCTGGAAGAAGCTCCTCTTTGCGGAATAGCCCGCCCGAAGCGCCGTACGCCGGGCTGGACTCCTCGCGGAAAGAAGAAATCGCCCGCACCTTCGCCCCGCGCATCAAGGCCGTGGCTCTGGGGCTCAAGGCCAAGCTGCCGGGACACGTCGAGCTGTCGGACCTGATGAGCGCCGGAGCCCTGGGACTCATGGAGGCCATGGGCAAG
Organism: Pseudomonadota bacterium; assembly: GCA_030529235.1. Taxonomy (GTDB): domain Bacteria; phylum Desulfobacterota; class Desulfovibrionia; order Desulfovibrionales; family Desulfomicrobiaceae; genus Desulfomicrobium. The sequence goes on along the minus strand of JAUMXF010000021.1, from coordinate 11,753 downwards.
TTCCGGTCCGGCCCGGGCGTACGCTTCGAGACCTTCGCCGACAGCCGCATCCGGGGAGCCATGCTGGATGAGCTGCGGCGCATGGACTGGTTTTCCAGGGGGCTGCGCCAGAAGGTCAAGAAGCTGGAGCGGACCATCCGCGAGTTTGAACAGGCGAATGGTCAGACACCCAGCCGCTCCGAGCTGGAGGAAATCACCGGACAGGACCGTCACGACCTGGAAAGCACTCTGGAGGCCCTCAACTCCCAGCTCGTACTGAGCTTAGAGGCCGTTCAGGAGCAGGGCCTGGAACCCGGTGAAAACCAGCCCCGGAACGACCCGGCCACGACGGTCCTTGTCCATGACATCATTGACAAGCTGGCCCATCTCATCGATAAACTGAACGAACGGGAACGGCTGGTGCTCAGTTTGTACTACACCGAAGAGCTGAACATGAAGGAAGTGGCTGCCGCCCTGGATATCACCGAAGGCAGGGTCTCCCAGCTCCACTCCCAGGCCCTGGCCAAGCTCAGGAAAATGTTCCGGCAGCAACACGGGGAAACGATCTGAGAACCACACCCCGCCAAACGCCAATGCGGAGGAATACATGGCCATCAACACCAATATGCGGGTGCTCGTCGTGGACGATTTTTCCACCATGCGCCGGATTATCAAAAACATCCTCAAACAGTTGGGCTTCAACAATATCGTTGAGGCCGACGACGGCGCCGCAGCCTGGGAGATCCTGAACAAGGACCAGGTGGATTTCATCGTCTCCGACTGGAACATGCCGCAGATGACCGGCATCGAGCTGCTCCGCAAGGTCCGCGCCAGCGAAGAATTCGCCGACCTGCCCTTCCTCATGGTCACGGCGGAGGCCCAGCAGGAGAATATCATCGAGGCGGTGCAGGCCAAAGTTTCCAACTATATCGTCAAACCCTTCACGGCGGAAACCCTCGGCCAGAAGATCCACAAAATTTTCGAATGATTCCGGCCGGCGTGCCTGAAACGCCGGCTCCCCTCCCGCCATGATTCTTCCCGTCCTCCTCGCCCAGCCCTCTTCCCCCGAAGACTCCAAGGTCAACCTGGATCGCGGCGGGCTGCGGGAGGATATTCCCAAAGGCCTGCAAAAGGTCGAACTGGATCTGGACGACGCGCTCTTTCTCGAATTCGAGGACAAGGAAGAGACCGCTCCCCAATCCCTCCCCGCGCCTCAGGAGGAAGAAACCGTCCAGCCTGTGGCGCGGCCCTTCTGGAAGAACTCCAGGGTGCTGGTCGCGGCCAGTGTGCTGCTTCTAGTCGGAGTAGGCAGCGTGGCATTTTTTCTTCCATCCCCGGAGGAACCAGTCCCGCAGCCCGCCGCTCCGATTCCGCCGCCCCCCAGACCGGAGCAGGAGTTTCCGGTTTCGCTGCAGCCCAGAGGATTTCCGGATCCACTGCCTGATCTTCCCGCACCCGTATTCGCTTTCGACTCTTTTCAGGTGGAGCATAGTCAGGCCGGCCAGGTCCGCCTGCTGACCTGCCGATTCGGCGTCCCTGAAGCCAACCAGACGCTCACTCTGGAAATGCGCGAAAAAAATATCATTCTGCGTGACGGCGTCTATCGCTATCTGAGAAACAAGCCCCTCGCCTTTCTGAGCAACCCGGCAAATTCGGATAAAATCAAGGCCGATATCGTAGCGGTGCTCAACCAGTCCCTGCAAAGCGGACAGGTTTCATCCATCCTTTTTGAAGAGTACGCGGTGCAATGATGGTCAGCAATCTCGACCTCTCCACCCTGATCGCCCAGATACCGGAGGCGCAGCGTATCCAGATGGCCCAGATTGCCCACCCGGAGGTGCAGCAGGCCCTGGCCGGGGAGCTGATGCTGCGCCGCCAGCGGAAAAACAGGAAGCGGGTACGCAAAGCCCGGGCCTGCGACACGGATGGCAGAATTCATGACGATGACCAGAACGCGGAACCACGCGCTGGGGAACGGCGCTCCGGCCAGACGCCGGACGGCAAACCCGAACGGGATCAGGGTCTCCTGATCGACACCACAGTCTGATGGACATCCCCTACTGGATACTGGCCGGCTCCACGCTGATCGAAGTTCTGCTGCTGCTTCTGGCCGCCGTCTTCTTCGTCAAGCTGAAGAAATCCGAAAGTCTGATGCACACCCTGCAAGACCGGCAGCAGGAGTTTCTGCGCAAGCTGGACTTCAACGCCCGGCTGGAAAAGGAAATTGTGTCGTCTTTCGCCAGTCGCCAGGAAGAACTGGCCGCACTGGAAGAGAAACTGCAATACCGGGCCGAAGAAATGCGGCGGCTTCTGGAACAGGCCGAAACCTTCACCAAATCGCCGCAATTCCTGCGCCAGACCATCCTGAGCGGTTTCAAGCGGGGCCATTCCATCCAGGCTCTGGCCCAGTCCACGGGGCTGAGTGAAGATGAAGTGGAGCTCATTCTTGACCAGCCCAAACTCTGATCCGCTCCGGCCGCTTCACGCCCCCCTCTTCGGCTCTTCCTGACATGAATGCCTTTCCCATCGACCCCGACAAACCCTGGCTTGCGCCTCTGGCCGGATTCTCCGATCTGCCCTTCCGTCTGCTCTGCCGCGAACACGGCTGCGCCGTGGCCGTCACGGAAATGGTCAGCGCCAAAGGGCTGCTCTATGAAAGTCCCGGTACGGCGGACCTGCTCCGGACCTGTCCGGCGGATGATCCTCTGGCCGTGCAGCTGTTCGGTTCGGAGGAATCGTTTCTGGTGCGGGCCGTTGAACGCCTGCGCGAAGCGGGCTACACGCATTTTGATCTCAACTGCGGCTGCTCCGTACGCAAGGTGGTCAAAACAGGCAGCGGCGCGGCTCTGTTACGGGAACCCGAACATCTGCCGCGCCTGGCCGGAGCGCTGATCAAGGCCGCGCCTCCCGGCGGCATGGGCTTCAAGATTCGCCTGGGCTGGAACCAGCCGGTCTATCTGCGCCTGGGCGCGGAACTCGAAGCTCTGGGTGCGGGCTGGATCGCCATGCATCCGCGTTTCGGATCGCAGGGATTCACCGGCAACGCGGACTGGAAGCATCTGGAGCGCCTCAAAAATGTGGTCGGCATTCCCGTCATCGCCAGCGGCGATCTGTTCTCTGCTGAAGACGCCGCGCGCTGCGTAGACCAGACCGGTGTGGACGGCGTGATGTTCGCCCGCGGGGCCCTGAATGACCCTGAAATTTTCTCCCGCTACCTCTCCCTGCGCCGGAGCGAGGTCCCGGAGCCCAAAACCCCCGGTCAGACTCTGGCGCTGGTGCGCAGACTCTGCCAGCTGTATGCCGAATACGGCATGGACCGGCCGGGACTGCTCAAGATGCGCACGCTGGTGCCCAGATTTCTGAGAGGGCTGCCTGGTGCGCGGGAGATACGGCGGGACATCGTGTTCTGCACCACCTGGGATCAGGTTTTCGATACGCTGGACAAACACTTTCACGGGCGGGAGGAGCAATGGAGCTGATCATCGCGCGCACGGCCGGATTCTGTATGGGCGTGGACATGGCCCTGCACAAACTTGACGGGGCTCTGGCCGATCCGCCCTCCCAGGGGCGAATCCGCACGCTCGGACCGCTCATCCACAATCCACAGGTTCTGGAACGCTATCAGACTCAGGGAGTGCTCCAGGCCGGAAATGCCGAAGACCTCCAGCCCGGCGATGTGGTCGTGATCCGCGCCCACGGCATCCCCAAGGACACTCAGGCGGAACTGCTGGATCGGAAGATCGTGCTCATCGACGCCACCTGTCCCAAGGTGAAAAAAGCACAGATTCTCATTCATCGGCAGGCCGAACAGGGCAAGCATCTGCTGCTTTTCGGGGAACGCGACCATCCGGAAGTGCGCGGGCTCATCAGCTACGCGCCGGAACACACGGTCTTCGAGAATCAGGACGAGCTCACGGCCGTGCGGTTCCTGCCGGACAAGTCCTACTTTCTGGCCGCGCAGACGACCCAGGACAGGGATGTTTTCATGGAAATACGGGACTGGCTGTGCGCCAATCTTTCACCGGACATCACGGTGCTGGACACCATCTGCAACGCCACCAAGGACAGGCAGGAGGAGGTCCGCCTGCTGGCCGGCAGCATTGAAGCCATGATTGTGGTCGGAGGAAAAAACAGCGGCAATACCCGCCGTCTGGCGCAGATCGCGCAAGAATGCGGCGTGTTCGCCACGCACGTGGAAACGGCCGACGAACTGCCGCTGGAGGAACTGGCCAGGTATTCCCGCATGGGCCTGACAGCCGGAGCTTCCACACCGGCCTGGATTATCGAAGACGTGGTTCAGACCCTGTGCCGCCGCTTCGGCTGTGAAAGCCGGTCCAATGAATGAAAGTGGTGCAAATTACTCGCTGTCGCCATTCCCTGAATCAACTCCATTTCAAAACAGCATTGCCTTGCCTATTTATCCCTTAAATCTTCCGCCCTGGAATCGGGAGCTCAGAAGTCCTCCGAAATGTCCCGTCAGCAAAGTCTTCCCGCAAATCGAATTTACTTGTTCGCATAGCTCATCGGGAGATGTAAAAGGTCTTGCATGCTCGTCGGACGCTCAAGCCAGAGTGCAGCACAGCTATTTTGGCCATCCCAACACATTGAGACGGCTCACCACTTTTTTGTGAGCGCCTCTTTCAGCACGTCGTGGCGGAGTTGGACATCGGCGTACATCCGTTTCAGACGGGCGTTTTCCTTCTCCAGCTATTTCATCCGCGCCATCAGCGAGGTGTCCATGCCACCATACTTCGCCCGCCACTTGTAAAATGTGACACTGCTCATACCGTGCTCACGGCAAAGCTCGCTTACGAGGACTCCATCCTCAGCCTGTTTCAAAATTGCCAAAAACTGGCTGTCGGAAAAGCGAAACATTTTCATGCAAAATCTCCGGGTTCATCATTCTCGGAAATTATACTTATAAACGCTACTTTTTTCTGGAGGTATTGCCACGCCATTCTTTTCAGGATAAAATCTGTAAGAATTCGTTTTCATTTCTTTCTGCAATTTCATGTACATCGTTTGGAATTTAGCCTCATAATCAGCTATTAAATTCAGACGAGACAACAATAATTCGACCACGCATAATTTTTACCCTTCCACTATCTGACAATCGTTGCAATGTGCGGTTGATCGATACTCTGTGCAGTCCTGCAAGTTCAGCCAATTCATCCTGAGTGAGTCTTATTTCCAATCCCTCGTGAGTATATTCGCCATGCAGCTTTCTGAGTATGTTAAGTATGTGTTCCTGAGGATTACAGTATGATCCGGACATGAGTTCTGTTCCCATAAGTAGAGCTTTGCAGGAAAGGCTTTCAAATATCTTGGTGCGAAAGTATATATTTTTTTCCAAAAGTTTTTGAGATATTGCATGTGGAAAGAATATAATACATGCGTCTCTGATGACTTCTGCCAATGAAAAATATTCTGGAGCATAAAAATAGTGCGCTTCAAAGAAAAAATGTCCAGAAGTAACGATAAATAGAACACGTCTAGATCCTGATATACTTGGCCTTAAAACACGAACTCCCCCGCTTTTCAAATAATATAAACCATCAATACAGTTATTTCTTGGAATAATCATAGTCCCTTGTTGCTTATGACAAGTTATCCCCAAGCGCAATAATTCTTCTGGCAACGGAGGTAACGGATCAGCAACAACATAGTATTTTTTATCAGGATTGGAATTCATCGTACAGGACATACAGTAGTTCCGTTCTCATTGTCAGCTAAAAGACAGTTTCTGAAGCAAATAAGATGTTTTTCTGATTTTTTGAATATGCCTATTGCTCCTCGAATATTTTCAGGATCATTCTTTAAAATCATCTGTAACAAATGTTATATTTCTATTTTCCCTATTACATTAATCAGAAGTCAGCTTGGCTGAGAGTTTTTGGAATTTCTGTATTGGAAGCTCCTGATTGGCTTAGTAGTTGGCTTATTTCCATTGTTGTCTGCCTGATAACCGATCTTTGGCCCTTTAGCTAGGCATAGTTTTAAAATTTGTGCGACATCGGAAGGAGGAGGCCATGGCGCATGCAAGATCGTCATCTTTTTTGACAGGGGGAAAATTAAAATTTTTAAATCTAACCTACATTTTTTTGCTGTATCTGGCTGGAGTTTATTTATGTCCTGAACCAGAAGGTTTAAGCCCAGAAGGAAAAAACGCTCTTGTACTCACTAGTGTAGCTGTAGTTTCATGGGTAACTCAAATTGTTCCTATTGCAGTAGCCTCAATGTTTTTTACGGTGATCCAGGGAGTTGTGGGAATTGCACCGTTGCCGATGGCTTTGCAGAACTTTGCCAACCCAGTTGTATTCTTTGTGTTCGGTATGTTCTGCTTTGCCCTGGCTTTTGAGAAAAGCGGACTTTCCGAACGCTTGGCCTTGTGGTTCTCACTTCAGGCCAAGGGTTCTCCTACTCGTTTGATCTTTTTTTTCATGATGGGGGGAGCTTTTCTATCTATGTTCATCGCTGATATTCCGGTTGTGGCGATGCTCACTCCCATTGCCTTGTTGCTGTTACAGGAAAACAAATGTGCGCCACTTAAGAGCAATTTTGGACGGGCAATGATGATTGGCGTGGCCATGGGATGTCTCATCGGAGGTATGGGTACCCCAATGGGTGCTGGTATGAACATGATGACCATACAGTTTTTGGCCGATACAACTGGAACTCATATTACTTTTCTTGATTGGTCTATGATAGGCATACCAGTAGTATTTATTCTTGCACCACTATCGTGGTATATAATTATTAAGATTTTTCCTCCCGAAATGGATGTGCTTTCCGGTTTGGATATAGTGCGTCAACGTTATGAAAATCTCGGACCCATGCGGCGTAATGAACGCATCTTTCTTCTGCTGGCTATCATCAATATTGCTATGTGGCTTTCTGAACCACTGCATAAAACTCCGCTTCCCGTCATGGCTGTCATGGGGGGAACTGTATTTTTCATGCCGGGCATTAACTTGCTAGACTGGAATTTCGCCCGAGATCGGATAGGCTGGGAGGTTCTTCTGTTGAATGGAGCAGGCTGCTCACTGGGGATGGCCATGTGGAAAACCGGTGCAGCCACTTGGCTCGGCTCCATTGTTCTGGGGCCGATGGCCGAAATGCCGTTGTGGCTCCTCATCTGTGTAGCAGGCCTGTTCACCGTCTGGGTACATTTGGTCGTACCCAACAATGTGGCTCTGGTAGCGGTATTTATTCCAGCAGTCATCGCTCTTTCACAACAACTCGGAATAGCTTCGGCCATTTTGGCCATACCTATTGGTTTCACTGCCTCTGCAGCCTTGATTCTACCCATTGACCCAGTGCCGCTGATTACTTTGCAAACAGGGTATTACCGTATGCTTGACTGGACAAAACCAGGTTTCATTCTGTCTTTTGCTTGGGTGGCGGCAACTGCGGCCAGCGTGCTGATTGTGGGAACCCTCCTTGGGTATCTTTAACTTCTTATAACTGAGGAGAAATATATGCCTCCAGTAATCGACCAGAAAAAATGTATTGGCTGTGGTATTTGTGCTGATATTTGCCCAACCCAGGTTTTTCTTTTCAATATGAAAAAGGATAAAACTCCGCGTATAGCCTTTCCAGATGAGTGTTGGCACTGTAACTCTTGTGTACTTGACTGTAAACAAGAAGCAGTATGTCTAGAAATACCTATGCAATATATGTTGCTGCACGTGGATGCAAATACATTGAAGCCTTAGGAGGAAAAAATGATACCTATAAATAAGAATCTGGAAACTGATGTTTTGGTGATTGGAGGAGGAATCGGAGGCCTTATGGCAGCCATAGGCGCAGCTAAAATAGGAGTGCGTGTAACACTGGCTGACAAGGCTAACACCAAGCGCAGCGGCAGCGGTGCTACCGGAAACGATCATTTTTTATGTTATTTGCCTGAAAAACATGGCGATGATATCAACGTTATCATGCGCGAAGTTGCTGATAGTCTTGTAGGAGGCTTTCACGACCCCAAACTGACCAAGAGATTTTTGGAAGAAAGCTTCGGAGTGGTGAAATTGTGGGAAGAGTTTGGTATAAAAATGCGCCCGCATGGTGATTGGGAGTTTATGGGGCACGCCTACCCGGGGCGTCCCCGTATTTGGTTGAAATATGACGGCCACAATCAGACGCCGGCCCTAAATGCAGCAGCCAAAAAAGCCGGCGTACAGATTATAAATCACCTGCCAGCGGTGGATGTAATCACTGAAAACGGCCATGTAATTGGGGCACTGCTTTTGGATGTAAGCACAGAAGAACCCTCTTTTGTAGTTATTAACGCTAAAAAAATTGTTTTTGCTACCGGAACGGCGAACCGCCTCTATACTCCAGCTGGGACTCCAACAAAAATGTTCAACACTGCATTCTGTCCCAGTTGTACTGGAGCGGCCCAAGCCCAGGCATGGCGCATTGGAGCCAAACTGGTGAATCTTGAAATGCCTAACCGTCACGCCGGGCCAAAATACTTCGCACGATGTGGAAAATCCACTTGGATAGGCCTGTACCGTTATCCTGATGGGAAATTACTCGGCCCCTTTGTGACTGAACCCACCAAAGAGCTTGGCGACATCACTGCGGACGTATGGAATTCGGCATTCACTGATGTGATGAAAAACGGCCGTGGCCCTTCTTATCTGGATTGCTCCGGCACAAGTCCCAATGATCTTGAGTTCATGCGTTGGGGCATGAAGAGTGAAGGGCTTACCGGGCTTTTGGATTATATGGACAAAGAAGGCATCGATCCTGCCAAACATGCAGTGGAATTTATGCAATACGAACCACATCTTATCGGCCGGGGACTTGATGTGGATGTAAATGGTGAGGCCAGCATAAAGGGACTGTATGGGGCCGGAGACATGGTGGGCAATTTTCGGGCTGATATTGGAGGCGCTGCCGTATATGGTTGGATCGCAGGACAGCATGCGGGGAGATCCTGCCCCGCAGCCAAAGAGTCAAAGAATGCAGCAGAAAACTCCTGGGTTAAAGAACGTATTGATTTTTATAGCTCTTTCATGGGACGAAAAACTCATCACGACTGGAAAGAATCTAATGCGACACTGCAACAAATTGTCACTGAATACGCAGCGGCTGGCCCATATAATGTTCGATCAGAAACACTTTTAAATGCTGGATTGATTTATATTTCTCGCTTAAAAAAACAACACGAAGAACGTGTAAGCGCCCAATGCAGCCATACACTCATGAGAACAATTGAGGTTGGAGAACTTATTGATTGTGCAGAGGCACTTATATATTCCGCACTTGAGAGAAAGGAATCACGCGGAATGCACATCAGGAGTGACTTTACTTTCACAAACCCTCTATTGAATGATAAATTTCTTACTATACGCCGTGAGAATAGAAAAATAATCTATGAGTGGCGGAAAAAACACATGGTTTAGAGGGAAAGCTCTATCTTGTATCTTTGCAGAACACTTCCGCACGCCACAAAAAAACCCTTCCGGAGAAGTATCCGGAAGGGGATTGAATCTGGGCGGCGGAAGCAGAATTATTACTTCAGGACGGACTGGGTGGCCTGAGCAATGGCCAGTTCCTCGTTGGTCGGAACGATCAGTACAGGTATTCTGGATGCCGATGTACTGATAGCGCGGATCTCTCCCGAGCGTTTGGCGTTGGCCTGGGCATCGATTTCAAGACCCAGCAGGGGCATGTCGCGGCAGACTTCCGCCCGCACGAAATCGTCGTTTTCACCGATACCGGCGGTAAAGACCACAGCGTCGATCCGTCCGAGGACCACGGCGAATGCTCCGACATACTTGCGGATGCGGTAGACAAACATGTCAAAAGCCAGCTGTGCCTTGGCGTCGCCCTTCTCGCGGGCGGAATGGACATCGCGCATGTCGTTCATGCCGCAGATGCCCTTCAGCCCGCTCTTTTTGTTCATGACCGTGTCCATTTCGGCCGGTCCCCAACCCTTTTTCTCCATCAGGAAAGGCACCAGCGCCGGGTCGATGTCGCCGCAGCGGGTGCCCATCATCAGGCCCTCCAGAGGCGTAATGCCCATGGTGGTGTCCACACAGCAGCCGTTCTGCACGGCGGCCATGGAGCAGCCATTGCCCAGATGGCAGGTGATGAGATTGACCTCGTTTACGGGTTTGCCCAGAAATTCCGCCGCCTTCCGGGTAACATAGGCATGCGAGGTGCCGTGAAAGCCGTACCGGCGCAGACGCAGTTCCTTGTACAGCTCGTACGGCAGCGGATACAGATAGGCCTTCTCGGGCATGGTCTGGTGAAATTCCGTATCGAACACGGCCACGGACGGAGCGTGGGGAAAAAGCTTCATGGCCACTTCGATGCCGGCCAGATTGGCCGCGTTATGCAGGGGCCCCAGAGGAATATAGTCGCGGATGACGCCCTTGACCCAATCATTCACCCGCACGGGCTCCTTGATTTCTTCACCGCCCAGCAGCACCCGGTGTCCCACGGCGTGAATGTCGCTGGTGGAGGCGATGACGCCCTTTTCCGCGTCGGTGATGAGTTCCACCACACGTTCCATGCCTTCCACATGGGTCGGAAAATCCTGCTCGAAGGAAAATTTCTTTTCCGCGTCGGTGCCCGGATTGATCTTGTGCGTCAGCGCGCCCATGCCCTCGCCGATGCGCTCCACCAGGCCGGAACACAGGGCCTTCTCGGTGGTCATGTCGATGAGCTGATATTTGATGGACGAACTGCCCGAGTTGATGACCAGAATGTTCACTCTCGCTACTCCTTTGAATTGTTGCTCAGATCAGGCCTTTTTCGGCCTGGGCCTGTATGGCCGTGATGGCCACGGTGTTGACGATATCGGGCACGGTGCATCCCCGGCTCAGATCGTTCACGGGCTTGTTGAGCCCCTGAAGGACCGGGCCGATGGCCACGGCATTGGCCGCGCGCTGCACCGCCTTGTACGTGTTGTTGCCGGTGTTCAGATCCGGGAAGACGAAAACCGTGGCCCTGCCGGCCACTTCGCTGTCGGGCAGTTTCTTGCTGGCCACTTCGGGATCGATGGCCGCGTCATACTGCAAGGGTCCTTCCAGCTTCAGATCCGGGGCCTGTTCCCGCGCCAGCCGGGTGGCTTCCACCACCAGATCCACATCGCCGCCCGCACCGGAATCGCCGGTGGAGTAGGACAGCATGGCCACTCGCGGCTCCACGCCGAAAATGCGCGCCGTTTCCGCGGAACTGATGGCTATCTCGGCCAGCTGAGCCGCTGTCGGATTGGGATTGACGGCGCAGTCGCCGAAAACCAGAACCCGGTCCTTCAGGCACATCAGAAACACGCTGGACACGATGGACGCTCCCTGCCTCGTCTTGATGATCTGAAAGGCCGGACGGATGGTGTGGGCAGTGGTGTTGACGGCCCCGGAAACCATGCCGTCGGCCTGCCCTTTGTAGACCATCATGGTGCCGAAATAGGTGGGATCGACCATGCTGTCCTGCGCCAGCTCTCTGGACATGCCCTTTTTCTTCCGCATTTCCAGAAAAGTGGACACGTAGTCTTCGTAGTCCGCAGAAGCAGCCGGGGAGACGATATTGGCTCCGGTCAGATTCAGCCCCATCTGGGAGGTCATGGACGAAATGGTCTTGGCGTCGCCCAGAATGGTCAGGTCCGCCACTCCCCGGCGCAGCAGAATGTCTGCCGCGCGCAGGATGCGCTCGTCGTTGCCTTCGGGCAGAACGATATGCTGCCGGTGCTTCTTGGCTTTCTCGATGAGCGCGTATTCGAACATCTGCGGTGTGACCTTGCTCGATTTCCGGGCGTTGAG
>JAUMXF010000020.1 GCA_030529235.1 Pseudomonadota bacterium | reverse complement strand
TATAAATGGGAACAGGGAAAGATACTGGTAGACCGTTGGATACTGTTTCTACCTGTCTTTGGTCCATTGTTGCGCAAAGCTGCCGTGGCCAAGTTCAGCCGGACATTTTCCACCATGGTGTCAAGTGGTGTGCCCATCCTGAGTGCATTGGATATCGTCGCCAAGACATCGGGCAATAAAACAGTGGAGCTGGGCGTGCTCGAGGCCAGGAAGTCCATTGCCGAAGGCCAGACCCTGGCTGAGCCATTGGAAGACACGGGCGTGTTCCCGCCCATGGTCATTCACATGATTTCCATCGGTGAAACAACGGGTTCTCTGGATTCCATGCTGGCCAAAATTGCAGATTTTTATGACGATGAAGTGGATGTTGCAGTGGAGACGCTGACCTCGCTCATTGAACCACTGATGATTGTATTTCTGGGCGTCGTGGTGGGTGGATTGGTGGTCAGTATGTATCTGCCCATATTCTCCATCGGCGATGTTATATAGTTCTGTGTGTGCTCCATGAGCTTGAGTCTGAAGAGGCGGTCAGCAAAACAACAATGACATTAACGGAAAGTAACTGTGCGTATTGCCGAACTGCTCCGGCGACGGGAGCCATTTCTGTCGCTGGAGTTTTTTCCTCCCAAAGACCGGGCGCAGTGGCCTGTTTTTTTTGATGTTGTCCGGGAACTCAAGGTTCTGGCGCCTGTTTTTTGTTCCGTGACCTACGGGGCTGGCGGCAGCACCCGGCATAACACGCTGGAAATAGCGGCCCGGCTGAAACAGGAATACATGCTGGAGCCGCTGCTGCATCTGACCTGTGTCGGTGCACATCGCACCGGGCTCAGCTCCTTTCTGGAAGACGTGGCGGATTCCGGGTGTGAAAATATTCTGGCTCTGCGGGGGGATCCTCCGCGCGGCCAAACCACTTTCCTTCCTGACAGCGAGGAGTTCCGGCACGGTAGTGATTTGGTGCGTTTCATCCACGATGACTTCCCCCGGTTTTGCGTTGGTGTGGCCGGATATCCGGAGAAGCATCCGGAAGCGTCATCCATGGAGCGTGATATCGCGTGGTTGCGGCACAAGGTCCAGTGCGGAGCGGATTTCGTCATCACCCAGCTTTTCTTCGATAACGACGCCTATTTCCACTTTGTGGATCAGGCCCGGTCGGCGGGAGTGACCGTCCCTATCATTCCAGGGGTACTGCCGGTGCGAAATCTGGCGGCCCTGAAGCGCATGCTCGGTTTTTGCGGGGCTTCCGTTCCGGAAGGGTACATGCGCGATCTGGAACACGTTCAGCATGTCTACGGCGACAGCGGAGTGCGTGGTCTGGGGCTTGGGTTTGCCAAGGCGCAGATTCGGGATCTGCTTGACCGCGGCGCGCCCGGAGTGCATCTGTACACGCTGAACAGGGCCGATACCTGTCTGGAGATCTGGAAGGATTTTACCGTGCGGGATACGCATTCGGATTGCTGAAAACGCTCATTTACTGGAGGGAGTGATGGCCAGGAAACCGGTGGTGGCCGTGGTGGGCGCGACAGGCGCCGTGGGGCGGGAGATGCTCGATACGCTGGTCCGGCGCGATTTTCCCCATGCGGAAGTGCGCGCCCTGGCTTCTTCCCGCTCGGCAGGAACGCCCGTGGAATTCGGCTCTCGTTCCCTGACTGTGCAGGAACTGACGGAAGATTCCTTTGCTGGCGTAGACTTGGCTATTTTTTCCGCAGGCGGCAGCACTTCGGAGAAGTTCGCGCCGTGCGCCGTCAAGGCGGGATGTGTGGTGGTGGATAACTCCAGCGCCTGGCGCATGGACCCGGCCGTGCCGCTGGTGGTGCCCGAGGTCAATCCGGATGATCTGACCTGGCACAAGGGCATCATTGCCAATCCCAACTGTTCCACCATTCAGATGGTGGCGGTACTCAAGCCCCTGCACGATGCCGCGCGCATCAGGCGGGTGGTGGTTTCCACCTATCAGGCCGTGTCGGGAACGGGACAGAAGGCCATTGCCGAGCTGGAGTCCCAGGTGCGGCAGCTTTTCAACGGGCAGGAGACGGCCAGTGAGGTTTACCCGTATCGCATCGCCTTTAACTGTCTGCCTCAGATCGACGTCTTTCTGGACAACGAGTACACTAAGGAAGAAATGAAGATGGTGCTGGAGACCACGAAAATTTTGGGCAACGACACCGTCCGGGTGACCGCGACCACGGTTCGGGTACCCGTTTTCTATGGACACAGCGAGAGCGTGAACATCGAGACGGAAAAAAAGCTGAGCCCGCAGGAAGCCAGAGCCATTTTGTCCCAGGCTCCGGGCATCCGCGTGTACGACAATCCCGGCGAGAAAATTTATCCCATGCCCGTTGTGGCCGCGGGGGAGGACGATATTTTCGTGGGGCGCATCCGCGAGGACGAGAGTATCGCCAACGGCCTGAACATGTTTATTGTGGCTGACAACATCCGCAAGGGCGCCGCCCTGAACGCGGTACAAATAGCCGAAGCCCTGCTGGAAAGAAATCTGCTGCGCGTGCCGTAATCCTCCGTCCACTGATGGAGAACCGCGCGGAAATGCAGTCTGTTTCGAAACGCCCCGGCCAACGGGGCGTTGTCGCTTATGGAGGAGATGGCCATGGCCGAATTGGGATCCGAAGAGCTGTTCTGGGAACGGGTGCTGTCCCTGCCCCGCCCCGGTGAGGAAAACATCCTGGCCTTTTACGACCACCGGTTGGGGGCGATCTTCACCAATCCCCGGCTTATGCTCATCCCGCTGGATGATCATCTGGTGCATCGGGGAGACGGGATTTTCGAGGCTTTGCGTTTCGAGGACGGGGCCATCTACCAGCTGGCTGAACACCTTGACCGTTTGCAGCGTTCAGCCCGGGCCATCGGGCTTGAATCGCCGGTGACGATGGCGGAGCTGGACAAACTCATCCGCCAGGTCTGTCTGGCTGGTCAGGCAGATGCGGGGAATGTGATGGTGCTGGTGGGACGCGGTCCTGGAGGATTCGCTCTGGATATCCGCGAATGCCCGGCTCCGAGCCTGTATATCGTGGCCAGACGTTCGGCGCCCAAATCCGAAGATTTCTGGACTGCCGGAGTCAGCGCCGTGCGGACACGCATCCCGGCCAAGCAGGGCTGGATGTCCCGGATCAAGAGCGTGAATTATCTGCCCAATGTGCTGATGAAAAAAGACGCTGTGGAGCAGGGCGCGGAATTCCCCCTGTGTTTTGACGACGAGGGCTTTCTGGCCGAGGGTTCCACGGAAAACGCGGTGCTGGTGGACGGCGAGGGGACGCTGGTGGTGCCGGAACTGCGTAACGCTCTTCCCGGAACCACTCTGCTCAGGGCCATGCGTTTGGCCGGGGAGATCATGCCGGTGACGAGCCGCCCAGTACTCGAGGACGAGTTGTATGATTGCCGCGAGATCATTCTGCTCGGCACCAGCATCGACGCCGTGGGCGTGGTGCGCTATAATGGACGGGTCATCGGAAACGGGCGGCCGGGGCCTGTGAGCGCGGAACTGCGCCGGATGCTCGTGGCCGACCGTAAGGCCCACGGCCAGCCGCTTCGGGGATAAGAGGCGGCCCGCCGTTATGGAGAATGCGCCGCCGCTTCGCGTCATGCATCTGGATCTGGGCATGGAATACCGGGGCGGGCAGCGGCAGGTCCTGTATCTGGCCGAAGAGCAGCTCCGGCAGGGTTACGATGTGCGCGTGGCGGCTCCGGCCGGAGCGCCTGTTCTTCTGGAGGCCGGAAAGCGCGGTCTGCCCACGCTGGTTTTGCCCCGCCGGTTCGATTTTCATCCGCGAAACGCTGTCTTCCTGCTCAAAAATCTGCTTCCCCGCGAGATCCTGCATACCCATGACGCCCGCGCGGCCTCTCTGGGCGCTGTCTGTGCTTTTTTACGCCGTGGCCTTGTGTTGATCCATACCCGGCGGATTTCCTATGCTCTGGGAGACGGCTGGAGCAGATGGAAATATCGTCTGGGGCACCTGGTGGTTTGCGTCAGCCGAGAAGTGGAAGAACGGGTTGCGGCGGCGGGTATCGGGCGCACGATGGTCATCCCAAGCTCCATCCCGCTGGATCGGTTCACCAGTCTGCCGCGCCGGGCCAACAATGGACGCCTTGGCATTATCGGCGCCCTTTCTCCCCAGAAGGGGCATGCCCAGTTTCTTCGCGCTCTGGCTTCGATGGAAGATCCCCCTGAAATATGGATTGCCGGCGAGGGCAAGCTCGGGCTCTCCTTGCGGGAGCTCGCGGCACGGCTGGGGCTTGAGGAGCGGATTGTCTGGAAGGGATGGGTGGAAAGTTCGGAAATCATGCCACATCTGGACATACTGGTGGTGCCATCGGCCCACGGAGAAGGATCGAGTGGGGTGATCAAGGAAGGCTGGGCCGCCGGAGTGCCGGTGGTGTGTTCCGATCTGGCCTCCAATCTCGAACTGGTCAGGGATGGCGAAAATGGTCTGGTTTTTGAGAATGGCAGACCGCAACGACTGGCCGAACAACTGAACCGGCTGCGCCGGGAGCCGGAACTCGCCGCACATCTGGTCCGGAACGGCCGGGAGAGCGTGCGGGCCTTTGGCATTGACCGGATGTATGCGGCCTATCATCAGGCATACCATTGCTCTGCAAGCGGATTTGCCCTAAATGGGGCGCGTGCGGATCATATTGAAGGAGTGTGACAGACAGCCATGGAAGAAAAAATCGGTCTGATCGCGGCCTGGCTGGCGGATAAGAAGGGGACGGCCATCAATGCGTTGGATCTGCGGGGTGTGTCGGGCCTGACCGAGGCCATGATTTTTGCTACGGCCCGCTCAGCCAGGCATGCCCAGGCTCTCGGCGAGGAGCTCATGGAGCGTTTCCGCGAACGCAGGTGGGAAATCCTGGGCGTGGAAGGTATGACTCAGGGGCAGTGGGTACTTCTGGATGGAAACGACGTGATTGTGCATATTTTTCAGGATGAGGTGCGGTCCCTGTTCAACATGGAGGGGCTCTACTCCAAGGCATCCAGATTTTCCCTGACCATCGAAGACAGTGAGGCGCGGCCATGAGCGCTCCGTGCGTGCTGCTGATTCTGGACGGGTGGGGCAAGGCCGCGCCGGGGCCGGGCAACGCGGTCAGTCTGGCCCGGACACCCAACATGGACCGCCTGTTCAGGGAATGCCCTCATGGAGAGCTCAAGTGCATGGGCCGGGATGTGGGGCTGCCCGACGGGCTCATGGGCAATTCCGAGGTGGGACATCTGAATCTCGGGGCGGGGCGTATCGTCTATCAGGACATCATGCGTATCGACATGGCCATTGAAAGCGGTGAACTGGCCCGGAACACGGAACTGCTGCGTCTGGCCCGAAGCGTCAGGGAAAGAACGGGCCGCGCGCATCTTCTGGGTCTGGTGTCCGACGGCGGCGTGCACAGCATGCAGACGCATCTGGATGCGCTGGTACGCATCCTGGCCGGCGAAGGCGTGCGCGACATCTGCATACACGCCTTTCTGGACGGCCGGGATACGCCGCCGCGAAGCGGGCTGGGGTACATCCGGACCCTGGAGGAATCGCTCGCAAAGATGGGCAGCGGACGCATCGCCACGGTATCGGGGCGGTATTACGCCATGGACCGGGATCAGCGCTGGGAGCGGGTGCAGTTGGCCTACGACGCCCTGACCCGGGGGATGGGCCCCGCCGCTTCGAGTGCCGTGCAGGCCGTGGAGGAGGCGTACGCCGCCGGAGAGAGCGACGAGTTCGTGAAGCCGCGGGTGATCCTGCGTGATGGCGCGCCCTCCGGTCTGGTGGGAGACGGAGACGGCGTATTGTTTTTCAATTTCCGGGCTGACCGGGCGCGGGAAATGGTCCGTGCGCTGACCGCCGAAGAATTTACGGGTTTCGAGCGGGGCCGGAAACCTGATCTGTGCGCCTGCGCGACCATGACTCTTTATGATAACGCCTTTGACCTGCCGGTGCTCTTTCCTCCGGCGGGCATGGACCGCATTCTGGGGCAGGTGCTGGCTGAGCGCGGCTTGCGGCAGCTGCGCACGGCGGAGACGGAAAAATACGCCCATGTGACCTACTTTTTCAACGGCGGCCGGGAAACGCCCTTTGAGGGTGAGGACCGGCAGCTTCTGCCTTCACCGCGGGATGTGGCCACCTACGATCAGAAGCCGGAGATGAGCGTGCGTCAGGTAACGGCGACTTTGCTGAGCGCGCTCGACTCGGGGCAATATGCGTTCATTGTCTGCAATTTCGCCAATCTGGACATGGTCGGCCACACGGGCGTCATTCCCGCGGCGGTTCGGGCCTGCGAGGCGGTGGATGAATGCCTGGGGCTGGTCATGGACAAGGTGCGGAGTCTGGGCGGAACGCTTCTGGTCACGGCCGATCACGGCAACGCCGAGGACATGCTGGACGAGGCCGGTAACATGAAGACCTCCCACAGCCTGAATCCGGTGCCCTTCGTCTATTGCGGGCCGGAGCGGGTGCGGGTGCGCGACGGACGGCTGGCTGACGTGGCTCCCACGGTGCTGGCCGTGCTGGGCCTGCCCAAACCCGATGAAATGACCGGCGCGAGTCTGCTGGATGTGTGAAACAGGCGGGACCGGGACGATGGCGGATTCCAGGCGGATTCTGATCGTTCTGCCCATGTACGGTGGCTCTCTGCCCATCGGCCGGTACTGCGGCAATGCCCTGCGCGGGCTGGGGCATCTGGTGGAATATTTCGAGGCCCCGGCCTTTTACTCCGCCTTTGAGGCCCTGAAGGGTCTGCGCGTGGGGCTGGACCGTCTGGATCATCTGGAAAACAGTTTTCTGCAGGTGGTCTCTCAGGCCGTATTGGCCAAGGTGGAAGCCTTTTCCCCGGATATGGTTCTGGCTCTGGCCCAGGCTCCGCTGTCCCGGCAGGCCCTGAAGCGGCTGCGGCGAGACGGCGTAACCACGGCCATGTGGTTTGTGGAGGATCACGAACTTTTCACCTACTGGAAAGCGTTCGCGCCTCTGTACGACGTTTTCGCCGTGATCCAGAAGGGGGATTTCCCGGACAAGCTGGCCGCCGTGGGACAGCCCAATTCGCTGTACCTGCCTCTGGCCGCCGACCCTTCCGTGCACCGTCCCCTGAATCTCACGGACGGGGAGCGCGCCCGCTACGGGAGCGAACTGTCCTTCGTGGGCGCGGGCTATCCCAACCGCCGCCTGGCTTTCCGGCAGCTCGCGCGTTACGACCTGCGCATCTGGGGCAACGACTGGGACGAAGAAGCGGTGCTGGCCGGCCACCTTCAGCGCGGTGGGGAGCGCATCGAGACGGACGAGGTGGTGCGGATTTTCAATGCTTCGTCCATTAACATCAATCTGCACTCCTCCGTGCGGCCGGGCGCGCTGGTGGGCGACGGGGACTTCGTCAACCCGCGCACCTTCGAGCTGGCCGCCTGCGGAGCCTTTCAACTGGTGGACCGCAGAAGCCTCATGGACGGGCTCTTCGGGCCGGATGAGCTGGTTCTGTTCGAGAACATGGACGGCCTGCTGGCCGCCATCGAGCACTACCGTTTCCGGCCGGAGCTGCGGGCCGAGGCGGCCGCCCGGAGCCGGGCGCGGGTGCTGGCCGAACACACCTATACCCACCGCATGGCGGCGCTTTTGGAACACATGGCTCCGCTCATGGCCGCTCCCCGCTCTTCGGCCTGGCCGGAAGAAATCCCGGAAGAACTGCGCGGCGAACTGGACGCGCTGCTGCTGAAGCTCGGCCTTTCGCCGTCAGTGCCTTTTGCGGATCTGGTCTGGGCCGTGCGGGCCCAGAACGGCCCGCTGGACCGTCTGGAGACGGCCATCCTGTTTCTCGATGAATGGAAGAAGCAATATTCCGGGGAGCGGCCGGGAAAATAGTCCTTGCGTGAAAAAACGCCAGCTTCCGGAATCCATCCCGGCCCCGACGACGCGTCAAGACGCGTGGTCGCGAAGGCCCCGGCGTCTGCGGCGGTTTTGTCCCATCCACATTCAAACCGTAAGGAGCGACCATGCACAAGCCGAGCATCGGCCTGTCTCTTGAGGGCATGCCCTTTATTTTTCTGACCACCGTGGCCACCCTGACTTTCGCCCTGATCGGGTGCTGGCCCATGGCCGTCCTTTTGCTGGCGGCCCTTTTTCTGGTGCTCAACTTTTTTCGCGACCCCGAGCGCGTGATACCCCAGGATGCGGGCGCGGCTGTTTCTCCGGCCGACGGCAGGATCATCAAGATCGAGCCCATGCCTGATCCCCTGACCGGTGAGGAGCGCACGGCCGTGTGCGTGTTCATGAACGTCTTCAATGTGCATGTGAACCGCATGCCCGTGGCCGGACGCATCGCCCGGATTTCCTATTTCGGCGGGAAGTTTCTGAACGCTTCCTTTGACAAGGCGTCCGCGGACAACGAGCGCAACGCCATGCTGATCGAAGACCATGACGGCAAGCAGTGGACCATGGTCCAGATCGCGGGGCTCATCGCGCGGCGGATCATCTGCTGGGGCGAGGAAGGAGACGAACTGGCGCGCGGGCAGCGTTTCGGCCTGATCAAGTTCGGCTCCAGAGTTGACCTGTATCTTCCCGCTGGCTATGCGCCAGCTGTCCGCGTCGGAGAAAAGGTCTTCGCCGGACAGACCATCCTGGCCCGCAAACAGTAACCAGGCGCCGCGCAATGGAACTGCCCAAACCCAGACACCGGGGTTATTATCTTCTGCCCAACATGATGACCATGGCCAGCCTGCTGTCGGGCTTTCTGGGCATGCTGTGGTCCATTGACGGGCGTTTCGAGATGGCGGCCCTGGCCGTCATCGTCAGCTGCGTTTTTGACGGACTGGACGGCAAACTGGCCCGGCTGACCAATTCCGCTTCGGATTTCGGCGTGCAGCTCGATTCTCTGGCCGATCTGGTGGCTTTCGGCGCGGCTCCGGCCCTCATGATCTACCAGTGGCAGACGCACGCCTTCGGCCGCCTGGGCATCATGGCCTCGTTTCTGGTCATTGCCTGCGGAGCCCTCCGCCTGGCCAGATTCAACGTCCAGACGGGCAAGATCAGCAAGAAATTCTTCATCGGCCTGCCCATTCCCGCTGCGGCCTGCACTCTGGCCTCTTTTGTCTTCTTCTCCTCCTACATTCCGGAGAACATGGCCGTATGGCTGCCCGGCGTCACGCTGGCCCTGGCTTTCCTCGTTTCCATCCTGATGGTCAGCAACGTGCGTTACGCGTCCTTCAAGGATGGCGAAATGCTCCGCGCGCACCGTTTCAGCGCCACGGTCACGGCGCTGCTGCTGTTTGTGCTGGTGGCCTCGGAGCCCAAGCTGCTCGGCTTTCTCTTTTTCGTCGGCTACATCTTTTCCGGCCTGTTCCACACCTACTTCATCCTTCCCCTGCGAGGGCGGTCCCTGCTCCGGGATTCTTCCCAGAAAATGCCGTAGACCTTCCAGCGTCCTTTTCCCCGGGCAATGTTGTAACTTTTCTGGAATCGATTATGGTTTCGGAAAGCGGAGAAAATATGGACAAGGTGTTCTTCTTCGACACCACATTGCGTGATGGTGAGCAGTCTCCGGGCGCAACCATGAACCGCAACGAGAAAATCCGTCTGGCCCGGCAGCTGGAAATTCTCGGCGTGGACGTCATCGAGGCCGGGTTCCCGGCCGCCAGCCAGGGAGATTTCGAATCCGTCCGCGATATCGCCGCAACCGTGAAGAACTGTCAGGTGGCGGCCCTGTGCCGGGCGCTGCCCGAAGACATCGACCGCGCCTGGGAGGCTGTCCGGCACAATCCTCATGGCCGCCTGCATACCTTCGTGGCCACCTCGGACATTCACATGCGCCACAAGCTGCGCAAAAAGCCTCATCAGGTGCTGGAGATGGCCGAGGCCGCCGTCCGTTACGCTGCCGCCAGAACCTCCAACGTGGAATTTTCCGCCGAGGACGCTTCCCGTTCGGACCGCGACTTTCTGCGCCGCGTTCTGGAGCGGGCCATTGCCGCCGGGGCGACCACAGTGAATATTCCCGATACCGTGGGCTACACTCAGCCCCAGGAGTTCGCGGAACTTATCGCCTATCTGCTGGAAAACGTGGAAGGCAGCCACAAGGCCGTATTTTCCGTGCATTGCCATAACGATCTGGGGCTGGCCACGGCCAATACCCTGGCCGCGCTCAAAGCCGGGGCGCGTCAGGCGGAGGTGACCCTGACCGGCGTCGGCGAGCGGGCGGGCAACGCGGCCCTGGAAGAGGTGGTCATGGCCCTGGAGGTGCGCCGGGATTTCTACCGGCTGGCCTCCGGCATCAGAAAAGAGCAGCTCTTTCCATCCGGCAGGCTCCTTTCTCTGATCATCGGGCAGCCCATCCCGCCCTGCAAGCCCATCATCGGCGTCAACGCCTTTGCTCACGAATCAGGCATTCATCAGGACGGCATGCTCAAGAACCGTGAAACCTATGAAATCATGACGCCGCAGTCCGTGGGCCGTCAGGACGAGGACATGGTGCTGGGCAAGCATTCCGGACGGGCGGCTTTGGTCAGGCGTCTGGAGGACTTGGGCTACCGTCTGGAAGCCGGTCAGGTGGACATCGTGTTCGCGGCCATGAAGAAGCTGGCCGACCGCAAGAAGGAAATTTTCGTGGAGGATCTGGAGGCCGTGATTCTGGATGAAATCTTCCGCATTCCCGACAAGTACCGGCTGGAGTACCTGAGTGCCGTCAGCGGCAACATGGCCATCCCCAACGCGGTCATCAAAATGTATGTGGACGGGGAGGAGCGGGTCATTTCCGATTTCGGCACCGGCCCGGTGGACGCCGTGTTCAATACCATCGCCAGGGTGGTGGGGCGGCGGCCGAAGCTCATCCGCTACGCGGTCAACGCCATCACCGGCGGTACCGACGCCCAGGGTGAGGTGACCGTCAAGATAGAGGAAAACGGAAAGACTTCCGTGGGCCGGGCTTCCGATGCGGATATCATCCAGGCCAGCGCCAAGGCCTACCTGAACGCCCTGAACCGTCTGGCCAAGAAAGAGGAAGAGAACACATGCGCCAGACTCTAGCCCGGAAAATTCTGCAACGGCATACGGAGGAAGCCGTCACTGCCGACGGCCAGATCGTGCGCTGCCGGGTGTCTCTGGTGCTGGCCAATGACATCACCGCTCCTCTGGCCATCAAATCTCTGCGCGAGATGGGCGCCGGGCGGGTGTTCGACCCGGAGCGCGTGGCGCTGGTCTGCGACCATTTCACGCCCAACAAGGATATAGATTCCGCCGAACAGGTCCGGCTGGTGCGCGAGTTCGCCCGCGAAATGGGCATTGTCCATTATTACGAGGGCGGCGACTCCGGCGTGGAGCACGCCATACTGCCGGAGTACGGGCTGGTGGGTCCGGGCGACATCATCGTCGGCGCGGACAGCCATACATGCACCTACGGCGGTCTGGGCGCTTTTGCCACGGGGCTTGGCAGCACCGACATCGCGGCGGCCATGGCCCTGGGGGAAACCTGGTTCAAGGTCCCGGAGACCATCCGCGTCAATTTCACGGGCAGACTGCCCGAATATGTGGGCGGCAAGGATCTGATTCTTCTGACCATCGGCGAAATCGGCGTGGCCGGGGCGCTGTACAGGGCTTTGGAATTCGGTGGCGAGGCCATCGACGCCCTGAATGTGGAAGGGCGCATGACCATGGCCAATATGGCCATCGAGGCCGGAGCCAAGGCCGGGCTTTTCGCCGCCGACACAAAAACTCTGGATTATTGCCGGAGTCATGGGCGGACGGGAGACACTCCGCTGGCTGCCGACGCGGGCGCGGCCTATGTCCGGGAACTGGCCTTTGATGTGAACGGTCTGCCGCCGCTGGTAGCCTGCCCGCATCTGCCGGACAATGTGCGGCCCGTGGACGAGGTGTCCGGCGTGCGGGTGGATCAGGTGGTCATCGGATCGTGCACCAACGGCCGCATCGGCGATCTGCGCGAAGCAGCGCGGGTCATCCGGGGGCACAAGGTGGCGAAGGGCGTGCGCCTCATCGTCATCCCCGCCTCTCCGGGCGCGTATTCCCGGGCCATGGACGAGGGGCTTTTGCGCATTTTTCTGGACGCCGGGGCCATCATCGGCCCACCCACCTGCGGACCGTGTCTGGGCGGGCACATGGGTATCCTGGCTGGCGGCGAGCGCTGTCTGTCCACCACCAACCGCAATTTCCGGGGCCGGATGGGCAGTTTGGACGCGGAAGTGTATCTGGCCGGTCCGGCCGTGGCCGCGGCTACCGCCGTGACGGGCTGTATCACTCATCCGACGAAACTCGGATGATGTCCGGGCCGGGCGACCTGGTCCGGACGGTAGCCGGCTGTCGGAACGGTGTTTTCCCTGCGCGCCGGGAGAGTTACGGAGGTCGATCATGATTTTTCAGGGCAGAAGCCATCTGGTGGGCGATCACATCGACACGGACGCCATCATCCCGGCCAGATTTCTGGTCACGGCCGATCCGGCGGAGCTGGGCAAAAATTGTTTCGAGGGGCTGGAGCCGGGATGGGTCAGGCGCGTGCAACCGGGCGACATTCTGGTGGCCGGGGAAAACTTCGGCTGCGGGTCGTCCCGTGAACATGCGCCACTGGCCATTCTGGGGGCGGGCATTCCGGTGGTACTGGCCAGGAGCTACGCGCGGATATTTTATCGCAACGCCTTCAACATGGGGTTGCTGCTGCTGGAGCTTGGCGCGGATATAAGCCGCATCGGCGATGGCGATGAGCTGAGCATCGACGTTTCCGCCGGAACCATTGAAAATTTGGGCACAGGAGAACGCATCGCCTTTGCCCCGGTCCCGGAGTTCATGATGGACATGCTGTCCGGAGGAGGGCTTGTGGCCTATGTGCGGCGCAGGCTGGCCGGTTGACTTTGTCTGGCGGACTGTCTGCTGTTTGGTTTTTTTTGATAAGGATAGTGTCGTGAACATGCGCATCTGCATCATCCCCGGAGACGGTATCGGACCGGAGGTCATGACTCAGGCCGTGGCTGTGCTGGAGAAAACGGCCCGTAAATTTGGCCATGGCGTGACCACGGAAACCGCTTTGCTGGGCGGAGCGGCCATCGACGCCACGGGCGATCCTCTGCCCGCGTCCACCATTGCCGCCTGCAAGGCCGCCGATGCCGTGCTTCTGGGAGCCGTGGGCGGGCCCGAATGGGACGCTCTGGGTCCGGCCGTCCGTCCGGAGCGGGGGTTACTCGGCATCCGCAAGGCTCTGGGGCTCTTCGCCAACCTGCGGCCGGCGATTCTTTTTCCCGAGTTGGCCGGGGCCTCATGCCTGCGGCCGGACATCACGGCCCGGGGCATCGACCTGCTGGTGGTGCGTGAGCTCACTGGAGGCATATATTTCGGCGAGCCGCGCGGGGAAAGGATGGAACAGGGTGGACGGGCCGTCTTCAACACGATGATCTATACCGAGCCGGAAATCGAACGCGTCGTGCGTGTGGCCTGCGGTATCGCCAGCAAGCGGCGGGGCCGGCTGTGCTCCGTGGACAAGGCCAATGTGCTGGACGTGTCCCGGCTGTGGCGGGAGGTGGTCATCCGCACGGCGGCCAGGTACCCGGACGTGGAACTGTCGCACATGTACGTGGACAATGCGGCCATGCAGCTCATTCGCGATCCGGCGCAGTTCGACGTGCTGGTCACGGGAAATCTTTTCGGTGACATCCTGTCCGACGAGGCGGCCGCCATCACCGGCTCCATCGGCATGTTACCTTCGGCTTCGCTGGGTGAAGGCGGGCCGTCCCTGTTCGAACCCGTGCACGGTTCGGCTCCGGACATCGCGGGCCGCGACCTGGCCAATCCTCTGGGCATGATTCTGTCCGCAGCCATGATGTTCCGTCATGCCTTCAGGCTGGAAGAAGAAGCCTCATGCATTGAAAGGGCGGTCCGGTCCGTGCTGTCCAGGGGGTTCCGCACCGGCGATATTTTCACAGGGCAGGGACGGAAGGTCGGCTGTGCGGAAATGGGCGCGCTGGTGGCTGCGGAACTGTGAGTGCGGAGGCGGCAGATTTTTTCGCGGGGCTCTGCCCGCATCCCGCCAGGGACTCGTTCCTGGACCCGTTCAGATTATGTGTGGTTTTGAAGATCAAGCCTTGCAATAAATAATATGATTGAAGAAGAACTGACCCGGCACGGTTTTGTCCCCGATATCAGCGACGAGCGTCTGGGTGAAGCTTATGAGCATTGCCCGGCCGTCCAGAAGTCCATCATCAAGAACGCCGTGGCCTTTGCCTATGCGCTGGCCCAGACCGGTATCGAGCCGGTGTCCGAATGCCGTCGCTTCGGCCACGTGGAACGCCAGGTGTGCAGTGAGCCCTTGGACTGGGCGTTTTTCACCGTGGATCAGCGCCGCTTTCCGCCCACAGCCATTTTTTCGGCGATGGTGCAGGCTCTGGTGGCGAAAGTCGGCGTACTGGTCGCATATATTGGCGGGCCGGTGACGGAGCCGCTTTTTTTGGGTTTCGATCTGCTGTCCGTGGACCAGCTTTTCACGCGCGACCCGCAGGGCGTTCTGAACGCGCTGGCCGCCTCGGGCCGGGGAGTGGCTGTCGATCTGGCCGGAACCGGACTTGATTTTCCCCGCGTCCTGCGTCCGGATCCGGCCCGGTACGGTGTGGCCGTGCGGCTGCCCGAATCCGAATATACCTTGGCTTATGCTCAGGTTGCCGCCCAGACCGCGCCGCAGCCCCATTCCCATCCGTATATCGTCTATGGCGGCGAAGCCGGGGATGCTCCGGTGGTCATGGACGAGAAATTTCTGGGCTGCTGGCCGTGGGATGTGCTCACGCCGGAAGCCTTCCGCCATACCTCCGTACTTTTTCGCTGAGCCGCCATGAAAAAACGCGCCGGTTTTCGCAATATAGGCATCATCGCCCACATCGACGCGGGCAAGACCACCCTGACCGAACGCCTGCTTTTCTACGCCCGGAAGATTCACAGGCTGGGCGAGGTTCATGACGGCAACGCCACCATGGACTACCTTGAGGAAGAGCAGAAGCGGGGCATCACCATCACTTCGGCCTGCACCACCATCGAGTGGCGGGACTGCCGCATCAACATCATCGACACGCCGGGACACGTGGATTTCAACGTGGAGGTGGAGCGCGCCCTGCGCGTGTGCGACGGCGCGGTGATGGTCTTCTGCGCCGTGAACGGCATCGAATCCCAGAGCGAGACAGTATGGCGGCAGGCCGAGAAGTATAATCTGCCCAAGCTGGTGTTTGTGAACAAGATCGACCGCCCCGGAGCGGATTATCAGGCCGTGACGGCTGATATGGCCGCCCGTTTCGGCGTGACGCCGCTGCCGCTGACCGTGCCTGTTCCCGGCGTGGAGGAAGGCGCGGTACTCGATGTGCTGCGCGGCCGCATGCTGGTTTTCGATCCCGGTGACCAGGGCGAGACGGTGCGGGAGGAGGATGCTCCGGACCGGGATTATCTGGCCGCCCGGCGCATGGCCTGCATCGAGGCTCTGGCCGAGCTCGATGACGCGATCATGGAAAAATATCTGGCCGAAGAAGAACCCGGCATGGATGAACTGCTGTCCGCCGTGCGCCGGGTCACTCTTTCCGGCCGGGGGGTGCCTGTCTATTGCGGCAGCGCTCTCAGGAACACAGGCGTGCAGCCTCTCATGGACGGGGTGGCGCGGTTTCTGCCCGCCCCGGACGAGTCCTTTTCCCATGCGGCGGTCCAGGAGCGCCTGCGGGAAGCGGATGTGGCCGGAGACAGATTTGTGGGTTTCGTCTTCAAGGTGCTCTTCGAAGGCGCGCACAAAAAGAATTTTCTGCGGGTCTATGGCGGCCGGATCGGCGAGAATAGCGCCGTGTACAACTCCCGGCTGGGCGGATTCGAAAAGATCCACAAACTCTATACGGTGCACGCCAACCGCCACGAACCCGTCGCCGAGGCGGGAGCGGGAGAGATCGTTCTGGCTACCGGACTCAAGGATTGCCGCACCGGAGACACTCTTTTCTCCGGCAAGTCCGCCTTGCAGCTGGAAAATATCGAAGTGCTCCAGCCTGTTCTGAACGTGGCGCTGGTGCCGGGCAGCGCCAGCGATACGGAAAAGCTTCAGATGCTGCTTGAGAGATATGCGGTGGAAGACCCCACGCTGCGTTCCTTCACGGATCAGGAAACAGACCAGCTTATTGTGTCCGGCCTGGGAGAGCTGCATCTGGAAGTGGTGCTGGAGCGGCTGCGGCGGGAAAGCGGCGTGCCTTTCCGCCACGGCAATCCGCAGGTCATCTTCATGGAGACAGTGCGGGAGGAGGCTTCGGGCGAGGGCGTCTGTTCTCGGATGATCGGCGATCAGCGTCATAGCGGGCTGGTCCGGGTTTCGGTGTGCCCGGCCCGGCGCGGGGAAGGCAGCGCCGTGACGACGGAACTGTCTGCGGGCGCGCAGACCGTGGTTGCCGTGCGCGCTGCCGAGGATGCCCTGCAGGCCGGAGTGGGCGGGTGCGTCATGACCGACACCCGCGTCCGCGTGGAAGCCGTGGAGCCTTTCGAGGGTGGCCTGACGGAACTCGGGGTGCGCATGGCCGCTCTGGATGCCATGCAGCGGGCCCTGTCGGCGGCTTCGCCTGTCCGCCTTGAACCCATCATGAGCGTGGAGCTGCGCACGCCCGCCGAGTATGTCGGTGAATGCGTGAATCTTCTGGGCATCAAGAACGCGCGCATTCTGGATGTGCGTTCTTCGGAGGGCGGATCGGAAATCATGGCCCTGGCTCCCATGCGCCAGCTCTTCGGCTTCGCCACGGAACTGCGCTCCCGGACCAAGGGGAAGGCCTTCTACTCTCTGGCTTTCAGCCGCTACGACACGGAAAACTAGCCTGGGCCGTTATTTTGTGATGCGCTCCGCGTATCCTTATCTGGTCCAATGCGTTTCGGCATTTGAAGAGTGCCGCGGCGTTGCCTCTGGCTATGCCGGAAGATAGTGTTGTTTCTGTCTGAGGCGTCGGATGCATCGAAGTTGGGACAAATTTATTGCCGGCACGGCCGGAGTCTTTTGAATACACTCCACGCATAATGAAGAATCCGTTTCAGAACCGGCGGCCGGTATCGCTGCCCGTATCCCTGACCCGGCGGCGCATTTACATTCTGCCGACCCGTTCGGGGATGGTGTTTGGTTTTTTTCTGCTGGCCATGCTGGTGGCGGCCATCAACTACACCAACAATCTGGCCTTTCTGCTGACCTTCCTGCTGGGGAGCATGGCCCTTGTCTCGGCCGTTCACGCCTACGCCAACATGGCCGGGCTGCGCGTGGAGGATGTGCGCCTGCTTCCGGCCTTTTGCGGCGAGGAAGCCCGGCTGCGCATTCTTTTCCGGGCCGGGGGACGGCCGCGCGGGATGCTGACCGCCCGGGTCGGGGCCGCGTCCATCCGTTTTTCTCTGGAGGCCCTCGGTGAAAGCGATGTTTCCCTGCATCTGCCGGCTCTCAAGCGGGGGCGCCTGCCTCTGGGGCGGCTGACCATCAGCACACGTTATCCGCTGGGGCTGTTCAGGGCCTGGAGCCCTCTTCAGCTGTCCGTGTCCGGACTGGTGTATCCGAAGCCTTTGCCTCCGGATCTCCGGATCCGGCAGCTGCTGAGCGGACAGGGTGATGAAGGGCCTGGCCGGGCGGCGGATTCGTCCGGCGAGGTATCGGAAATCCGGCCGTATCAGCCCGGCGATCATCTTTCCCGCATTTCCTGGAAGGCGTCGGCGCGCGGCATGGGACTCTTCTCCAAGGAGTTTCAGGCCAGAGCGGCGCGCACTGTCTTTCTCGACTGGAACGCCCTGGCCGGATTCGGCTACGAGGAACGCATCAGTCGTCTGGCCGGTCTGGTGCTGGAAGCCGAACGCGAAGGCCGCCGCTACGCCTTGCGTTTGCCCGGCGGGGACATCGCTCCCGGCGCGGGCGCGGCTCATGCGCATACCTGCCTGGAAGCGCTGGCTCTGATGCCGGAGGAAGCATGAACAGCATCACGGGTTGCGACCGCGGCCGTTTCCGGACCGTACTGGCTGCCGCGGCCATCGCCTTTGTTCCTCATCTGTTCCACATTTCTCCGTTCGTCAGCATATTTCTCTTTTCGGCCTGGGGTTATGCACTGGGCATGCAGTTCCGTTCCTGGCCCACACCGCCCAGATGGCTGCTGATCGTGCTGGCCCTGTATTGCCTGGGCATGGTGCTCAGCACATACGGGCGGTCTTTCGGCGAGGATGCGGGCGTGACCCTGCTCATGCTCATGCTCGGGCTCAAGGCGGTGGAGAGCAAATCCCTGCGGGATGTGCTGGCTCTTTCCTTCCTTTCCTACTTCGTGGTGGTGACCAATGTGCTTTACTCCGAGTCGCTGCCCATGACCGCCTACATGTTTTTCTCCGTGGCGGCCGTTACCGGAGCCTTGGCCTATCTGCACTCCGGGGATGCCTCGCCCGGCCCGGCCCTGCGCC
Source organism: Pseudomonadota bacterium (assembly GCA_030529235.1). Classification (GTDB taxonomy): domain Bacteria; phylum Desulfobacterota; class Desulfovibrionia; order Desulfovibrionales; family Desulfomicrobiaceae; genus Desulfomicrobium. The sequence continues at coordinate 10,989 of JAUMXF010000020.1, read as the reverse complement.
GCGGCGTGAAGATACTGCTTCAGGCTCTGCCTCTGGCCATCTTTCTTTTCATCTTTTTCCCGCGTCTTCAGGGTGTGCTGTGGGGAGTTTACAACGACAGGGGCAAGGGCGTGAGCGGTTTCAGCGACACGCTGGATCCCGGTTCCGTGAGCGATCTGGCCCTGTCCGGCGAAGTGGCTTTCCGGGTGGACTTTGCGGGTCCCGTGCCGCCTGTGGAAACCCTGTACTGGCGCGGCCAGGTGCTGGACAGCTTTGATGGCCGGGTGTGGTCGCGGAAACGGCCTTTCCGGCCGGTGGAGTCCGTACCCGGAAACGAGGGAAGCGAGTATACGGTCACCCTTGAGCCGCACAGCGGGAAATGGATTTTCGCTCTGGACCTGCCTGCGCCCGTTTCCCGCCGGGGCATCACGCTCGGCGAAGGCCAGGTGCTGGAGGCCCAGATCCCTCTGCGGTTTAGGGTGCGCTACACCATGGCCGTGGCGCCCGGGCCGGACCGTTCGGCACCGCCCGGAGCGTGGGCCGTGAAACTGCCCGGCGGCAATCCGCGCAGCCGGGAGCTGGCTAGGCAGTGGGACGGAAAACCGGCGCGGGAAGCCGTCGCGGAATTTCTGCATCTGCTGCGCGAGGGGGGCTTTTCCTACACCCTGAGCCCCGGAACGACGGGAGAAAACGACATTGTCGATCATTTTCTTTTCGCGGCCCGCACGGGGTACTGCGAGCATTACGCCTCGGCCATGGCCTTTGTGATGCGCGCGGCGGGCATACCGGCCCGCATCGTGGTGGGTTATCAGGGCGGCGAGGTCAACCCCATGGGTGGCTACCTGCTGGTTCGCCAGTCCGAGGCCCATGCGTGGGTCGAGGTATGGATGGATGGCGGCTGGGAACGGGTGGACCCCACCTCCGTCATCGCGCCGCAGCGCCTGACCGGCGGGTCCGGACAGTTTGCACCCCGGGCGGAGGGTTTGCTCCCGGCCGGAGGCGTGAAGATGTTTTCCAGTGTGTTCCGTTTTTTCCGTCTGGGGTGGGACGCGGCCAACAACTCCTGGAATCAGTGGATGCTCGGATTCAACTACGAGCGGCAGCGCGGCCTGTGGGAACGGCTGGGTCTTTCTGCCGGCGGCATGGGACGCGTGATTACGGCCGTGGCTCTGGGATTTGGATTTTTTCTGGCCGCCGTGATCTGGAACTCCCTGCGGCGTCCGGCCTCCAGGCGGGACAGAACGCGGGAGCTGTATCTGCGTTTTCTGTCCGCGTGCGCTGCTCTGGGCGTACCGGCAACTCGAAGCGACGGTCCGCTGACTCATCTGGCCCGCTTTACGGCGCGGCATCCTCATCTGGCCGAGGCGGCGGAACCTGTGGTGCGGGAATACGTGGCTCTGCGCTATGCCGGAGCGGAGTGCGGCGAGGATCGGCTGGAGGAGCTGGTGCGGGCTTTTACGCGGAGGAAGTGAGCGGTGAAAAAAGAAGACAGCCTTGTGCCTGTGAAAGAAAATGACCCGAAAGAGCAGGCGACGCGGGTGGAAGAAGACTACCAGCGGGCCAAGAGATACTTTTGGGAGTCATTCTTCCAGGCGCTGAAGACCAATACCGCTTTGCTGACGGTGCTGGGCCTGTTCGCAGCGCGCGGCCTGAGGTATTTTTGGGAGGCCATAAGCCGCTATTTTCCATGGCGGAGGTAAGTCGGGTTTGGCAAGAATCTGAATGCGGTACTTTCGGGAAGCGGGAGCAAATTCAAAAAGATATTGGAGCGTAAATAGACACGAGTATCCCTCGCTCCATTAAGCATGCCTCAAGTTGGTTACGCATTGCCACACTCAAAGCCGATAACATTTAAAACTGAAACGGCCCGGATGATCCGGGCCGTTTCAGTTCTACTGTGCAGCTGGTTTTTCCTCCGGAGCGGCCGGTGTGGCGGGTTCGGGGACTGCCTTTTCCACCGCCGGCTGCGCGGGCTTTTCCTCGGGCTGGGGAGCCGGTTCCTGGGTCTGTACGGATGACTTCAGCTTCTCGCTCAACTGCTGGATATATCCCTTGTCCCAGGCCAGACTCAGGATCACGATCAGGATGACCAGCGCCACCCAGCGCTTCCAGGGCGTTCTCTTTTCGGCGAAGGGATCGCGCAGGGAACGTTCGGCCCCCGGAGGCAGTGCGGCCACCTTGGTCAACGTGGTTCCAAAAGGAATGTTGATTTTGGCCTTGCTGTTCACGGCCCAGCCTCCGGCATCGAGAATGGGGCCCAGATTCCGCTGCCGCAGCTTCATGTAGGCGATGAGCATGGACGGCCCGGAGATGACCAGCAGTATCCCTCCCACGGCCAGCGGCATCTGCCACAGCGACAGGGAGAGAAATCCGCTCAGTACGGCGGCCAGGGCCGTACCGATGGCCCCCAGAGCGAGGCCGATGGCGGCGAAAATACCGGCGAACTTGCCCACGTCGAAGGGCGTGGGAGCCTTGCCCGGTTCGGCTGCCGGAGCGCCCAGGGTCGCCACCTTGGCGCCGGCACTCTCCTCGACGGCCTTGTCTTTGGCCGCGGCGAATTTTTCGATCTGCTCGCCGATCATGCGGCCCACTCGCTTGTATGGCGACCAGAAGGCCTGCCGCACGCTGATGGGGTGCTCGATGACTTTGACGATGGTGGCGTCCCAGTCATCGCCGTTTCTGTCGTAGAAAATGCCGTTGCGGCCCACCATCAGGTTGTCGGAGTCGCCGTTGGTGAAGGCCGCGGCGATGGTCATCCGCTCCTCGCTGTTGCGCCTCCGGCATTGGCAGTAAACCAGATACGCCCGGCTCAGGGTGGCCAGAACCTGGTGCGCGTCCATGTCGTCCACCCGCACGCACAGTTCGCAGGCCCGGCCGTCCAGATACAGGGTCCCCGCCTGAAAGATGGCTTTGCGCTTCTGCGAGTAGAAATCGTAGAACGTGACGAAGTTGTTCAGCAGTACCATCAGGTCGCGGGTGAAGTAGGTCAGCCGGGCCACCTTGTCGAAGCTGTCCACCTGTTCGCTCAGCTCCAGATCTCTGGCAATGAGGGCCTCCAGCTCCATGCGGGCCGGGCTGGAGAGAATGGATTGCAGGCGCTCCAGTCCGATCCCTTCCACTCTGGCTCCGGCTTTTTCCGCCAGCCAGACCTCGTGGTCGGCGAAAGCCGCCTTGACCTGCTGCCACTTTTCGATGCTCAGATATTCCTCATCACCGAACATGGGGATGAGCGCCGTTTCTCTCAGAACGCTCATGGGGGCTTCCCAGGCGGGGTTCAGTCCGGTTTTCAGGGGCAGGGTCCGGTCCGCTTTGACCTTGGCCAGCGGAAAGCGGGCCAGATCGCCAGTGGTCTCAAGCTCCTGAGCGGCCAGGGTTTCGTATGTGCCCAAGGACGGGTTGAGTGGTTCTTCGGCTCTGGAATCGAAAGCGGCCAGCCCGCAGCGGGTGAAAAAGTCGTCGATTTTGGGGCGCAGGGCGAAAAACGCCTCGGCCGCAGCCGGAGTGTTGTCTCCGAAAGGCAGAACGCTTTCGGCTCTGAGCCGGGCTTCATGCCGCCATGCAACATACTGGGCGGCCTCGTCGAAGAATGCGGCGGCCTGCTCCGAGGAAATGCCTTCCTGTCCGCTGCGGTCCATGACCGTACCCATGGCGGACATCACTTCTTCGATCAGGATTTTCAGCTCGGGATTGTCCGCGCTGGCCGGAATGACCACGCCATCTCCATTCAGCAGGGAGTTCTGGAGAAGCTCCTGGGTGCTGTCCAGATCCTCGATGGTGATCCGCGTGGCGTCGGGTTTGTCCAGATACTTCAGGATATGGCGGGCCGAAGCCAGCAGGGCGCGGCCTTCGGGATGGGAGTCGTCGATGTCGGCCAGGGACAGATAGGAATGTCCGGCGATGAGGCCGTCCATGTTTTTGAGCGTGGAGGCGGTCCATCTTACGGCTCCCAGAACTTCGGGAGCCCGGACCCGGCCGTCGTCGTCAGTGTCGAGCATGGTCAGAGTGCGCGGATCGAATTCCAGGCCGTGAACCGGGCAGCTTAAGGCCGCCCAGAGTTTCTGGTCCAGCTCGTCCAGATGGAGCAGATCCTGGGCCGTTTCGAGCCTGACCTGGTCAAACCCGCCAATGCGGAAAAAACGCCAATGATGAGGGGAAGGGGGCATGGGCATGTCTCCTTGCGCACGGACCTCCGGCAAATGCGCGGCTGCGGTTCGGCCGGGACGGATGCGGGGCATCCGGCTTCCAGAATATTGGCTTGGAAAACAGAATCATCTTCCGATGGATTTTGGCCCGGTCATGTTCCCGGTGGAACCGGGAGCATGTGTGACGAGATACCAAAGAGACCGTCTGGTGGCAAATTGAGGGACAGTGAAAGGGCTTTCTGAAAGATGTCTGTCCGGCGGGCCGGACGAAAAAAGCGCGCCCCGGTCGGAGCGCGCCTGTAAAAAGATGTCCGCCGCGCCCTAGTCGCCGCGCAGCCGTTCTTCCTCTTCCCGGCGGCTTTTGCATTCGATGCACAGCGTCGTCACCGGCCGGGCCTTGAGGCGCGGAATGCCGATATCTTCCCCGCAGTCTTCGCACACGCCGAAAGAACCGTCGTCTATCCTGTCCAGGGCCTCGTTGATTTTCTTGACCAGTTTCCGGTCCCGGTCCCGCAGACGCAGGGTGAAGGTCCGGTCCGACTCGGCGGAAGCTCTGTCGGCGGGGTCGGAGTAATACTCCACATTTTCCGACATATCCTCGATGGTCGCCTCGCCTTGCCGCTGAATATCGTCGATCATCTGCGTGAGGTATTCTCTGAAGAACTCAAGGTCTTTGGCTTCCATACATGTCCTCCTTCGGGCCTTGTTCGTTCGAGTGTGGATTTCTATGCGGTGCCTGGGAAAAAGTAAAGGCTTGATGCGGATTTCCTCGCATGTTCGCTCCATCCCGGATGAAGGGCAGGGTATTTTTTTGATTGACAGTCGGTGTGGGTCTTTATAGACACAGCTTCCTGTTGAGCGGGAGTAACTCAGTGGTAGAGTGCAACCTTGCCAAGGTTGAAGTCGCGGGTTCAAATCCCGTTTCCCGCTCCACAAAAGGCGGCATAGCCAAGTGGTAAGGCAGAGGTCTGCAAAACCTCCATTCTCCAGTTCAAATCTGGATGCCGCCTCCAGCATCAATGCGGGAGTAACTCAGTGGTAGAGTGCAACCTTGCCAAGGTTGAAGTCGCGGGTTCAAATCCCGTTTCCCGCTCCAGACATCAAAACCGTCGAGCCCGAACAATCCACACGGATTGAGCCGGGCTCGACTGGGTTTCGGGCCTTACTCTCCATCCCGTCTTCAGTTGATTCTCCTGATCCATTGTATCCTTGCCTCCCGAAGGGGCTCCGCAGAGATGTCGGCTCTGCTTCCCGGTATTTTGGGCGGGAGCCTTGACTCTTAGGGCACCAATCCGCTCTGGAAAGTCCGTTTATCGAAAACCAAATGGCTGTAAGTTAATAGTTCTTGGGGTGTTGCAGCGGATTTTTTCGGACATCTTGCCGGGATATCCGTCGCTTTTGTGCGGACGTTGTGAAATTTATGTGAGCATTGTCCAAAAGTGTTGCACTGGGATGAAGCGGCGGGCTATTTGCTTCACCTGAAGCGCCGTTTTTCGTGCACTGTGCTCTTCGCAGAGAATTGTCTTCCGCCCGCGTCGGCATCATGCAATTCCGGGAATCTGCCATGATCGCATCCGTCCATCTGCTTGAGGATTTTTTCCGCTCCAATGTGCCCTCTGTGCAAACCCTGCTGCTGGCCGGGCCGCCCGCGCTGCTGTGGGCCGCATTCTGTCTGCATCTGGCCGGACACATGAAGGCTTCGTGCGGCTGGAAAACCGGCTACACGCGCAAGCTTTTTCATTTTCTCATCTTCGGAACCGTGGTGGCCTCACACCGGATTTGGGGGCTCCCCGGAGTGTGTCTGTTCGGGGGCATGACCAGCCTGGTGCTGGCTTTCGCTCTGTGGCGGGGACTGGGACATCCCTGGTACGAGGCCCTGGCTCGGGAGAAGGACGCCCCGCGGCGTACGCATTATGTGGTCGTGCCCTATGCGGCCACGCTGCTGGGCGGGCTGGCCGTCAACATCTTTTTTCCGGATACAGCCGTGTTCGGGTATCTTGTGACCGGTCTTGGAGACGCCGTGGCCGAGCCCGTGGGGACGCGTTTCGGCCGCCGCCAGTACCGTGTTCCGGCCATGACCGGAGTGCATGCCGTGCGCAGCCTGGAAGGGTCGGCGGCGGTGTTTCTGGCTTCGGCGTTGTCTTTGACCGCGTGGCTGGGCTTTTCTCCCGGATTCTCTTTTTCCTCCTACTGTTGGAGCGTTCTGGCTGTCGCTCTGGCGGCGACTGTGGTGGAAGCTCTTTCGCCGCATGGCTGGGACAATTTCACCTTGCAGGTTGTTCCGGCCTGGATTGGAAGCATGCTTTTTTAGGATTCGATCCGCCTGTGCCCGGCAGGTATGCCGGAAAATGAACACGGGAAGACCGGAATTTTCCGTCTTGGGATATGGGGTGCATTACGAGGTGGGTATGTGGGCCTTTTGCGTACAGAGTCTTTTCCGGGAATACGGCTGGCGGTTCATCCGCCATGTGGCCCTGCCGCATCCGCTGAGAACGGCGCGGGCGGTGGTGAAATCCGGCCGGCTCGCTCTGGCGGGAAGCATGGTGCCCGTGTCCGAGTGGCCGGGGCATTTTACCGGCGGGCCAGGAACCGTGGTGGGTCTGGGGTTCTGCATGAAGCCCATGGACTGTCCTTCGGGCCGCTTCAATCACGACTGCCGCTACCTGGAGCGTCTCCGGACATCCATGCCCGGAAGCTGCCGGGGCTGTGCCATCGGAGTGCTGGGACGGCTGGCTCTCAAGGCGGGCTCGGCCCTGTACATCATGACCTCGGCTCAGGACATTCTTTTTGACCTGTTCGTGCCCGCCCTTGAAAAAAGACGTTTTGCCGCCGGGCTCTTCCTGCTTTGCCGGTATTCCCTGCGGCCTTTCTCCGTGGGGCTTCTGGCTGCGGATATGAGCGGGCTGATGGTTCCGTTCGACGACGGAGATTGCCGCGATTATCCCACCTGGCTGCTCGCCGATACCGGCACCAAGCGCGAGCGGACCTGCCTTGGGGAGCGGGGCATGCGGGCGGTTCACGACGTGCTGCTCCGGGCCGGAAAGCCGGAGAGCCCCACGCGTTTCACCCGCATCGGGCACGTCTTTTTCCCTGCGGCGGACTGATCCGGCCGAGCCGGAAAATCGCGTCGTTCTACAGCAGCGCCTTGCAGGTGATCAGTACGTCGTCTTTCCTGATGGAAGTCTTGCCGCGCGGGATGACGATTGCGTTTTTGCGCTTTATGGCAATGATCAGGCATTCCCTTCCCAGATTTATTTCTTCCAGTGGTTGATTTATCCACTCGCTGTCACTGTCTATCTTCATCTCCGTCAGCAGGAAAGTGCTGTCCGTGTTCGCGGACATTGCCGTGATGATGACCGTATCACCGGGCATGATGCGGGTATTTCCATTGGGAATGATTCTTTTGCCGTCGCGCAGGATCATGACGATGAGCAGATCAGGAATGATGTTCATGTCCTTTATCTGCATATCCGCCCAGGGATGATCCCTGAATATGGATATCTGTATGAACTGGAGCTGGATCTCTTCGGAATAGTCGTTGAATGTTTTCATGACGTTGGAGTCAAAATCGATCATGCCGAGCTTGTTTGCCATGAACGGAATGAGAGATCCTTGCGTGAATATGGAGAAAAGAACTATCAGGAACGTAATGTGGAAGACATCGTTATGTATGTGCGCGCTGTCCACGGTGGCCATGATGGCGAATACGATGGACGCCGCTCCTCTGAGGCCCGCCCAGGAGACCAGAAGCTGCTGTTTTGCCGGGCACCGAAATGGCGAGAGCAGCAGAAAGATGGCCATGGGCCGCGCGATGAAAGTAAGAAAGAGGGCTATGCAGAGGGCGGGAAAAAATATCTGCGGCAGTTGCGAGGGAAAAGACAGAAGCCCGAGCAGGAAGAACACCAGGATCTGCATGAGCCCCGTCACGCCGTCGAAGAAGTGGACCAGGTTCTTTTTGTTCTGAATGGGCTGGTTGCCCAGGATGATGCCCAGAATATACACGCTCAGGTAGCCGTTGCCGCCCGTGTAGTCCGCTCCGGCGTAAGCGATGAGCGTCACTCCGAACACGAAAATGGTGTCGAACCCTTCCGCGCTCATCCGGAAGCGGGAGAGCATCTTTGCGGAGAGCAATCCGGCCGCCGCTCCGAAAGCCACGCCAAGGAAAACCTGCTGCACGATCATCATCAGCAGATTTGTGCCGTCGAAATTTCCCTTCATGGCCGACAGCACGATGACTGTCATCATGTAGGAAAAAGGGTCGTTGCTGCCGCTTTCCACTTCAAGCAGAGACGAGGTCCCGTATTTCAGGCTGAGTTTTTTCGAACGCAGGATGCTGAATACGGAGGCCGCGTCCGTCGAACTGATGATGGCGCCCACAAGAATGCTTTCAAGCATTCCGATGCCGAGAACATAATGGCAGAATCCTCCCGTCAATACGGCGGTAAGGATGACTCCAAGAGATGAAAGCAGTGTGGCTTTGACGGCGACATGGCGGGCATGATTCCAGTTTGTTCCGAATCCGCCGTAGAAGATGATGAAGATGAGGGCTATCGTGCAGATGTTTCCGGAAACGATGAAATCGTCGAAATGTATTTTCAGCAGCCCGTCGGAACCGACCAGCATTCCAAGCAGAATGAACAGCGGACGCCCATCCTGCCGGAGAGCTTGCTCAGAAGCAGACATACGAGAATGATCGCCGCGGCGGCCAGAATATATCCGGACATGGTGGACTCGTGTGGAAAGAATTACAGGGAATTGCAGTTCCGCCGGAAGCGTTTTTTTCGTGCGGATGCGGTTTTGCGCCCGGATTTCGCGCTGACAGGCGCATTGCTTGCCGGGGCCGTTATTTTTCCGGTCGCAGCCCTTGCAACGCCTGGTGCGCTGCCGCCGCTTTTCTGGGGCCGAAGCCGGGCAGAGCGGCCAGGTCGTCCACGCTGGCCTCAAGCATTTTTTCCAGACTTCCGAAGCGCTCCCACAGCAGACGGGCCGTTCTGGGGCCGATACCCGGCAGGCGGTCCAGCTCCGAACTGAGCTGGGCCGTGCGCTTGTGCCGCCGCAGGCGGGAAATGACGTAGCGGTGGGCCGTGTCCCGGACATGCTGTAGAAAGAGAAGTTCCGGGCTGCCACCGCGAATGGCCAGCGGATTTTTCCGGCCCGGCCGGAAGACCATGTCTCCCAGTTCTCCGGCCCGGCGGGTTTCGCCTTTGGCCAGAGCGGCCAGAGCGAAAAGTCCTTCGCCGCCATGCTCGCGCAGGGCCCGCTCCACGGCGCCGAGCTGTCCCCGCCCGCCGTCCACCAGCAGCAGGTCCGGCCACGGCGGGCCGGAAGCCATCCTCCGGGCGGCGAAGGAGGCCAGCGCCAGATAGTCGTCGCCGCTGCCCTCCAGCTCGGGAAAGGTGTAGAGGCGGTAGGCGTTTTTTTCTTCCCGGCCGTCCACGAACACCACCATGCCCGCGCGCATGCCTTCGCCCTGAATATGCGAGGCGTCCACGCATTCGATGCGGCGGACGGGACCGTCAATGCCCAGAGCCCCGGCCAGATCCATGTCGCGGTCCCGCCGGATGTGGTCGGCGCGGGCGTTGGCCGTGGCGATGTCCACAAGACGCCGCTCCTGTTCGCCCCGGGCCTTGGCTGCCACGGTCCTGCCTCCGCGCATGTCCGAGAGGGCTTCTTCCAGAGCCGGATCGCTTACGCCCAGAGCCGTGATCACACGGGACGGAATGAACCGCTCCGGGGTGTAGAACTGGGTGAGAAAGGCGCAGACCAGGGCCGTTTCCTCCTCCGGCGTATCCACGGAGGCCCCGGCGAACCAGAAGGTCTGGCCGTCGATGATCCGCCCCTGGCGCACAAAGACAATGCCCAGACTGACGCCCGATTCGCGGCCGTAAACACCCACGGCGTCCAGATCGCGTCCGGTGGGCAGCACGGCGGCCTGCCGTTCCACCGTGTCCTGCAGGGCCTTGATGCTGTCCCGCAGCCGCGCGGCCTGCTCGAAATCCAGCCGCCCGGCGGCCTCGGTCATTTCAGCATGCAGGCCGCTCAGCAGTTCGGCCGACTTGCCTGACAGGAAAAGCTCTACCTGTCGGGCCACGGCCCGGTATTCCTCTTCGGATACAGGCAGGCAGCACGGTCCCAGGCAGCGCCCGATATGGTACTGAAGGCAGGGCCGGACCCGGTTGGCCATGACCGTGTCCCGGCATTTTCGCAGCGGGAAGAGGCGGTCGATGACGCGCTTGGTTTCCCGGGCGGACAGAGCCGAGGTGAAAGGGCCGAAGTAGACCGACCCGTCCCGCGACACCTTACGGGTCAGGCGCAGGGCCGGGAAGGGATGGTTTCTGGACAGGGAAAACAGAATGTACTGTTTGTCGTCTCTGAGGACGATGTTGTAGCGGGGCCGGTGTTTCTTGATGAGGCTCGCTTCCAGAAGCAGAGCTTCCTTCTCCGTGGCCGTGCACAGAAAGTCGATCTTGCGCACCTTGGGCATCATCACCCGGACCTTCGGCGGCAGACGGTCCTCACGGCGAAAGTACGAGGCCAGACGGCGGCGCAGGTGCTTGGCCTTGCCCACATAGATGATTTTACCCGCGGCGTTTTTCATCAGATATACGCCCGGACAGGTGGGAAAAGTGGGCAGAAGGCGGCGCAGATCCGCCCCCGGAGTTTCGTCCGGTGTGACCGCTTCCGGGATTTCGGCGGTTTCCCTGACGGGCGGATCGGAGCTCACTGGCGGGCCTTGCGCGCCGCGCGTTTGCGGGGGGGACGTCTGGGGCGTTCTTCCGCACGCACGGCCCCGGCGTCTTCCAGTTCACGCCGCAGTTCGCCCCAGGCCACCGCCTGCTCCGTGTCTTCTCCGGCCGCTCGCAGGCCC
>JAUMXF010000134.1:3076-3859 GCA_030529235.1 Pseudomonadota bacterium | reverse complement strand
TTTCATGATTTTCACGCCAAACAAAAAGGAATTTCCCATGGAGAACGATATTTTTGAACTGGGTGGCAAGCGTCTGACCAGCCGCCTGCTCATCGGCACGGGCAAATACGGAGACGATGCCCTCATCCCCGAGGTCTGCGCGGCTTCGGGCTCCCAGATCATCACCGTGGCCCTGCGCCGGGTGGACATGGACAAAAAAGCCGACAACGTCATGCGCCACATTCCCGGTCACATGACCCTGCTGCCCAACACCTCCGGGGCGCGCAACGCCGAAGAGGCCGTACGTATCGCCCGGCTGGCCAGGGCCATGGGCTGCGGCGACTGGATCAAAATAGAAGTCATCTCCGACAGCCGCTATCTGCTGCCCGACGGCTACGAGACGGCCAGAGCCACGGAAATCCTGGCCAAGGAAGGTTTCGTGGTTCTGCCGTACATGAACCCGGACCTCTATGTGGCCCGCTCCCTGGCCAGTGCCGGAGCCGCCGCCGTCATGCCTCTGGGCGCGCCCATCGGCACCAATCGCGGCCTCCGGACCGAGGAGATGATCCGCATCCTCATCGAGGAAATGGAGCTGCCCGTCATCGTGGACGCGGGCATCGGAACGCCGAGCCAGGCCTGCCAGGCCATGGAAATGGGCGCGGCAGCCTGCCTGGTGAACACGGCCATCGCCACGGCGGCCGATCCTGTCGTCATGGCCCGGGCCTTCGGCCGGGCCGTCTCCGCCGGACGGGAAGCCTGTCTGGCCGGGCTTGGCTCCGTGGCCGCCCACGCCCGGGCATCTTC
>JAUMXF010000134.1:0-3066 GCA_030529235.1 Pseudomonadota bacterium | reverse complement strand
CTGACCGGCTTTCTGGGCGAAACGGGAGGTGCGGCATGAGTTTTCGTTCTGTTGTCGAGGAACTGTTGGCCGACCCCCTGGAAGAACGGCTTGCCGCCGCCACGGGGCACGACGTGGAACGCGCCCTGCGGCAGGAACATGTCAGTCCCGGGGATTTTCTGTCCCTGCTGTCCCCGGCGGCCGGCGGAGAACATCTGGAAAGCATGGCCGCCCGCGCCCACGATCTGACCCTGCGCCATTTCGGCCGCACCGTGAGCCTGTTCACGCCCCTTTACGTCTCCAACCACTGTGCCAACCATTGCCGCTACTGCGGATTCGCGGCCAAAAACCATATCGGCCGCAGCATGCTGACCCTGGACGAGGTCCGGGCCGAAGGCGAAGCCATCGCCAGAACCGGCCTGAAGCAGATCCTGCTGCTCACCGGCGAGGCTCCGCACAAGGCGGGCGTGGAATATCTGGCGGAATGCGCGCGGATCCTGCGCCCGCTTTTTCCGTCCATCGCCGTGGAAGTCTTCCCCATGAAAACGGAAGACTACAGGCGGCTCATTCAGGTCGGAGTGGATGGTCTGACGGTGTTTCAGGAAACCTACGACCCGGTTCTGTACGCGGATCTGCATCCGGCCGGCCCCAAACGCGACTATGCCTTCCGTCTGGATACGCCCCAGCGCGCGGCCGAAGCGGGCATGCGTATCGTCAATATCGGCGCGCTGCTGGGCCTGGCCGACTGGCGGCGGGAAATCTATCTCACCGGCATGCACGCGGACTGGCTGCTCAAACGCTACCCGGATGTGGACGTGGCCGTGTCCCTGCCCCGCATGCGTCCGCACGCCGGAAGCTTCCAGCCGTCCTGCGTGGTTTCGGACCGCGACCTGGTCCAGGCCATGACCGCTCTGCGGATTTTCCTGCCGCGCCTGTCCGTGACCATCTCCACCAGGGAGGCTCCGGATTTCCGGGACAACATCCTGCCTCTGGGCGTGACCCGCATGTCCGCCGGAGTGAGCACCGCCGTGGGCGGCCACGCCAAGCCCGGCGATACGGGACAGTTCGAGATATCCGACGGCCGCAGCGTGGACGAGGTCTGCCGCATGCTCCGGTCCAGAGGATACCAGCCCGTGTTCAAGGACTGGGAGCCCTTGGAGGCCACGGCATGAACGCCTTCCGGCAGGGGCTGCGGCGCTATCAGGGAGCCGGATGGCCGGAATTCGCGGCAGGCGTGCGTGTGGGTGTCATCGGCGCGGGAGGGCTTGGCTCCAACTGCGCCGCCCATCTGGTACGCTCCGGATTTTCGCGGCTGGTGCTGGCCGATCCGGACACAGTGGACGCCTCCAATCTGAACCGGCAGTTCTACAGACTGGCTCAGATCGGGCTCCTCAAGGTGGAGGCCCTGCGCGACAATCTGCTGGCCATTGATCCCGACGCCGACATCGCCATCCATACCCTGGCCGTGGACGCCACGAACATGCGGGAGTTATTCGGCTCCTGTCAGGCCGTAGTGGAAGCCGTGGACCTGCCGGATGTGAAGAAACTGATCATGGAAACCCTTGTTCCCACCGGCTGCCTGGTGGTGGGCGCCTCGGGCATGGGTGGCGCGGGACTGGCCGGAGCCATGCGGCCGCGCGCTTTCGGCCCCAATTGCGTAGTGGTGGGTGATCACTCCACAGCCTGTTCCGCCGCCACGCCGCCTCTTTCACCCGGCGTGGGCATGGCTGCGGCCATGCAGGCCGACGTGGTGCTGCATCATTTTCTGAACCGATTTCAGGAGGCGTTATGATTTCCGGACGCGAGCTGGTTGTGCGTTTCATCCGGCAGGGCGGCCTTTACGGGCTGACCGCCGAAAAGTTTTCTCTGGGCCGCTCCAACGAGGAAGTCGTCCAGGCCATGCTGGACGCGGGCGTCCGGCTGGTTCAATACCGCGAGAAAACTAAAAAGATGGGAAAAAAACTGGAGGAATGTCTGGTCCTGCGCGACTTGACCCGCAAGGCCGGAGCCGCCTTCATCATCAATGACGACATTGATCTGGCCATGCTGGTGGAAGCCGACGGCGTACATGTGGGGCAGGAGGATCTGCCCGTGGCGGCCGTGCGTCGGCTGGTCGGCGAAAACATGGCCATCGGTCTGTCCACGCATGCCCCGGAAGAAGCCCGCGCCGCCAAAAAGGCCGGAGCCGACTATATCGGTGTGGGGCCCATTTTCGCCACCCAGACCAAGGACGACGTCTGTGCTCCGGTGGGGCTTGGCTATCTGGATTTCGTGGTCCGGGAGATGGATATCCCCTTCGTGGCCATCGGGGGCATCAAGGAGCACAATCTGAGGGATGTGGCCGCCCACGGCGCGCGCTGCTTCGCCCTGGTCACGGAAATCGTGGAAGCTCCGGACATCCGGGAACGCGTGCGGCGGCTGCATGCGGCTATCCGGGATGCTTCAGGAAGCTGAATACTGGGAGGAAAATAATGAAAAAGCCTCATGTGCTGCTGTTCAATGGCTATGCGGACTGGGAAATCGGACATATCCTGCCGGAACTGCGCAGATTGGGCGGGCACGAAACCATCAGTGTCGGTTTTGATGATGCGCCGGTGACTTCAATGGGTGGACTGAAAGTCACTCCGGACAAGACATTAAGCGGGATCGACCCGGACGAGGTACTCATTTTCATCATCCCTGGAGGATACATGTGGGAACAAGGGTACCCCGAGAAGGAAATAAATCAGATCCTCCTGCAACTGAACGAGAAAAATATTCTCATTGCGGCAATATGCGCCGCCACAACCGTCCTGGCAAAAGCGGGACTCCTGAAAAACAGAAAACACACAAGCAATTCTCTCAACTATATCAAAAAGATGGTTCATCATTACGAGAGCGAGGAAGATTATATCGACTCTCCAGCCGTCACAGGAGAGAATATCATCACCGCAAGCGGACTGGCCTCTGTCGATTTCACCATGCAGATATTGCAGAAACTCGATATATCGACGAGAATACGGGGAATATGGTATGATGCCTTCAAAAAAGGGATATATCCGGACGACCTGGAGCACTCTGCATAGTTTTCGCTTTACTAAATGACAG
>JAUMXF010000019.1:22952-29482 GCA_030529235.1 Pseudomonadota bacterium | reverse complement strand
GAAGATGCAGGCCGACCCCGGAGGATGGAGATGATGCGCCCGAGCCTGAACACACCCGGCTTTGAGCTATTTCCACTATACGAACTATCCATCATGTGTCGCTCTGCGTCGCCGCCTCATCCCCCACCATTTCTCTTTTCCTTCAAGTTCTTCTCCCGAGATTTCTGGCGGAAGCTCCTGTATCCTGTAGATTGATTTTGAATTTGGACGATCATGCCGATCATCAAGGGCAGTATATTTTTCAGAAACATCCCGTTTTCCAAGTCACTAAAGGGAATAGGTTGCTTTAAATATCAAGGGAGCCTGTACATGGAAAATCATTTTACAATCATATGGCATAGGGGAAGTTTATGCTGAAAAAAGTGTGTCTTGCGATACTGGATCATTTTGAAAGCTATATCTGCCAGGTACTGCTGGTTTTTTTCGTCATTACGCTCTTCTTGCAGATCATAATGAGAGCGCTGAACCATCCGCTGGCCTGGTCGGAAGAGGTATCCCGATACGCCTTCCTCTGGTTCATTCTTTTCGGGGCTTGTTACGCCACACGCCTCTGTGCCTTGAACCGGGTCGCTCTTCAGTTTGCAAAATTTCCCTCGTGGGTCGCTACGTACTGCATGTTGCTCAGTGATATCATCTGGCTGGTTTTCGCCCTGATCATGGCCTGGTACGGTTACTTAGCCTATCAGGACCTCGTGGAATTTCCCTACTACACTCCGGCGCTGGATTGGGACTTGAGCAAGGTATTTCTGGTGTTTCCGCTCAGCTTTATCCTGATGGCCATTCGCATCATCCAGGTCAACGTCATCAAGTTCATCCTGAAAAAAGAGATTGCCGACCCTGATCAAGCCGCTCTGGAAGAGAGCGCCACGACCCTGTTGACGGAAGAAGAGGAAAAAGCATGAGCGCCATGTCTCCAAACGAAATAGCCGTTGTCCTGTTTGCCGTATTTACCGTGCTGCTGCTTCTGGGCAGCCCGATCATGGTTGCCCTGGGCATCGCCGCCATGGCGGCATTCTATATGGTCGGGACCGACCTGGGCGTCATGATTCAGATGGCCGCCTCGTCGCTGACCTCTTTTCCATTAATGGCTCTTCCCTGTTTTGTTCTGGCCGGTTCCCTGATGGAGTGTTCCGGTATTTCCCGCAGACTGGTCCGTATCGCGGAAAATATTGTCGGGCCCATTCCCGGGGGGCTGGCTGTGTCCACCGCCCTGTCCTGTGTATTTTTCGGTGCCATTTCCGGCTCCGGGCCAGCGACAACCGCTGCCGTGGGCATGCTGATGATTCCGGCCATGATGCGCCGCGGATACGACGGTGGTTACGCGGCCGCCGCCACGGCTACCGCCGGCGGTGTCGGCATCATCATCCCGCCGAGCATCCCCATGGTCATCTACGGCGTTGCGGGACAGCAGAGCATCTCCAAGATGTTCATGGGCGGAGTCATCCCGGGAATGATAATCGCAATGGGGCTCAGCCTCATGCACGTCTTCATGTGCCGCAATCTCAAGACCAAGGGACTGGAATGGTCCATGGGAGCATTGCTGCGGGCCGTCAGAGACGGCATCTGGTCCATTCTGGCCCCGGTAATCATTCTTGGAGGTATTTACGCGGGTATATTCACACCCACGGAAGCCGCCGTCGTGGCCATATTTTATACGCTGTTCATCGGTTTTTTCGTTCACCGGGAACTTACCCTGCCCGGCTTCATGAACTCTCTGAAGACGACATCCTGGCTGACAGGGCGTGTTCTGGTCATTGTCTTCACTGCTTACGCTTTTGGAAGAATCCTGACCGAGTACAGAATTCCCATTGAGATTGCCAACTGGATCCTCGAATTTACCAAGCAGCCGTATGTCGTCTGGTTCATGGTCGTCCTGCTGCTCATCTTTCTTGGGATGTTCATGGAGACTCTGGCCATCATCCTGCTCGTGACGCCTGTTCTG
This sequence comes from Pseudomonadota bacterium, assembly GCA_030529235.1. GTDB lineage: Bacteria > Desulfobacterota > Desulfovibrionia > Desulfovibrionales > Desulfomicrobiaceae > Desulfomicrobium. The sequence goes on along the minus strand of JAUMXF010000019.1, from coordinate 27,540 downwards.
CTCCCGATCATGCAGGCTTACGGCGTTGATCCCATTCATTTCGGCGTTATCCTCGTCTGCTGCTGCGGAGTTGGTTTCTCCACACCTCCTCTCGGCGAGAACATGTTCATAGCTTCAGGCATCGCTCACGTGTCTCTCGAGCGTGTGGCGCTCAAGGCGCTGCCCTTTGTGTTTGTCAATATCCTTGTCATCGTGGTGCTGATTGTTTTCCCTGACCTGGTGACATGGCTGCCAAGCATGCTGAATGTGGCGGAATGATAATCCGGGAGGAGTTTCCTCTCAAAACCTGTCAACCAGAGGAGATTGCCATGAAACGTCTTGCTGTGTGTCTGAGTGTCTTGTTCTTTCTCGGACTTTCCGGTTTGGCCGGAGCCGCTCCCATGACTCTGAAAATGGCTCTCGGCGATCCGGAAGATTCCGAGATGGGCGTGGTCGGGCACGAGTTCAAAAAATATGTGGAGGAGAAATCCAACGGTGAAATCAAAGTACAGCTCTTCTTCTCCGGTTCCCTTGGCGACGAGACCGAGACCATCCACAATGTCCGTAAAGGCACTCTGGACCTGAGCCTCGTCGGCATCGCCAACACCGTGCCGTTCGTGAAAAACCTGGGCATTCTGACCCTGCCCTACCTCTTCAACAATCTGGATGAAGTTGTAGCCGCCACGAACGGAGCTCCTTCGGAGCTGATGAACAGCTACGCCGTCAAAGGCGGTTTCAGAATTCTGACCTGGACTTACACGGATTTCAGATACCTCTCCAACTCCAAGAAGCCCATCACCAAAATCGACGATGTGAAGGGTCTGAAATTCAGGGTCCCGCAGAGCGCCGTGCTGCTGGCGACCTACAAGGCGTGGGGGGCGAGCCCGGCTCCCATCTCCTGGGCGGAGACGTTCACCTCCCTGCAGCAGGGCGTTGTGGACGGACAGTGCTACGGCTACATCGGCTTCAGGGCCATGAAGTTCCAGGAAGCCAAGCAGAAGTACATCACGGAAGTCCACTACACCTACCAGTTGCAGCCGCTGATCATCAGTGAACGCGTCTTCAAGAAGATGACTCCCGAACAGCAGCAGCTCATGGTCGATGCGGGCAAGGCCGCTCAGGAAGCCGTTCTGAAGTATCAGATCGAAGAATCCGGCAAGGCCAAGGAAGATCTGATCAAGCTGGGCATCCAGGTCTCCCAGCTGGAAGACGAGGAAGCATGGAAAAAGCTGGCCGTTGATAACGTATGGCCGGAAATGGCCGACTTTGTCGGTGGCAAGGACGCCATCAATGCGTTCCTGAAGGCTTGCGGCAAGGAAGAATGGAAATAGCCTTTTCATAAAGTTCTGTACCGTATGCCCGCAACCTCCCGGAAGACCGGGTGCGCGGGCATACTCTTTTCGGCGGTCCGAGAATATACCGGGCTGCGCTCAAGTTGTTTTTGGGTTACAAAAAATCAGACGCCGAGTCTTTTGTGCGGACGTGGACAGACCCGGGCGCGTCTTTATCCTTCGTGTGGGTAACTTTTCACAAGTGCCCGAAAGAGGCATGTTTTGTGCTCTAACGTCCAGACAACGGCGCAGCCCTCCCTCATGCACGGTTCCCTGGAACCTGAGGAATATGGGCACGTCAGGGAAACAGAATTTCACAACGTTCAGCATGGAGAGGTACTTATGAAATTTAGCGGAATGGTTGTCGGAGTCCCGAAAGAAATCATGCCTGGAGAAGACCGGGTTGCCGCCATCCCGGATACCGTCCGGAAAATCACCAGCGAAGGCGGAACCGTGCTGGTGGAAAAAGATGCGGGTCAGGGCGCCTTTTTTCCTGACAGCGAGTATGTGGCCGCCGGTGCGAAAATCGTTGATGACGTTCAGGACATCTTTGCCAAGGCCGATGTCATTTTGAAGGTCAAGGAACCCCTTTTCAACGAGAAGCTGAAAAAGCACGAGTCGGATATGTTTCGGGACGGTCAGTACCTCATCACCTTCCTGCATCCCGCCGCACCGGTAAACCACGAGCCCATGAAGAAGCTGGCCGCGACAGGCGTCATCAGCATCACACTGGACGGCATTCCCCGTATTTCCCGCGCCCAGAACATGGACGCCCTGACCTCCATGAGCACCGTGGCGGGCTACAAGAGCGTCCTGATGGCCGCGAACCGTCTGCCGAAGTTCCTGCCCATGATCGGCACGGCGGTCGGCGCGATCAAGCCGGCCCACGTTGTCGTCATCGGCACCGGAGTCGCCGGTCTGCAGGCCGTGGCCACGGCCAAGCGCCTTGGCGCGGTGGTCAGCGCCATTGATATCCGTCCCGCAGCCGCTGAGCAGGCCAAGTCGGTCGGCGCCAAGCCCATCGATACCGGCGTTCCGGCTGAAATCGCCATCGGCGAGGGCGGATATGCCCAGCGTCTGCCGGAAGAATGGCTGGAAAAGGAACGGGAGCGCATCAGCGATGTGGTCAAGAGCGCGGACATCCTGATCACCGCGGCTCTGATCCCCGGAAAGCTCGCGCCCATCCTGGTCACCGAAGACATGGTCAAGGGTATGGCCTCCGGATCGAGCATCGTGGACATCGCCATCGACCAGGGCGGCAACTGCGCCATTTCCGAAGCGGGCAAGGTCGTCGTCAAGCATGGCGTGACCATCGACGGCACCAAGAACATCCCGGGCATGCTGCCCACCAGCTCCACCTGGATGTTTGCCCACAACATCTACAACTTGCTGGAATTCCTCACCAAGGACGGCAAGATCGTGCTGGATATGAATGATCCCATCGTCGCTTCCTCCCTGGCGACCAAGGACAAAAAGATCGTTCATGCCGGAGCGCGTGAGGCAATGGGGCTGTAATATTCACGGGGCCGTTTTTCTCTGGAAAGACGGCCCCGTCAGTTCAACTCCGAAGGAGCATCGATGCATCCCTTTTTTCTGATCGTCATTTTCGTGGTGTCCACACTTCTCGGGTACAAGATCATAAGTCAGGTGCCGAGCCTTTTGCATACTCCCCTCATGTCGGGGATGAACGCCCTGTCCGGTGTGACCATTCTGGGTGCTGTCACGGCGTTCGCCGTGGCCAGACATACGGGCAGCGAACTGTTTGGGGCTTTGGCAATCATTCTGGCGATGGTGAATGTGGCGGGCGGCTTCTTTGTTACCCACAGAATGCTGAGCATGTTTGACCGTAAAAAATCCTGAGCCGAAGCATCAGGCAAATTGATTGAAGGAAAGATTGATGAGCAATTTCATCTATACAATTCTCGCTCTGGGCCTGTCCGCAGCCATTTTGTACGGCATTCATCTGATGAACAGCCCGAAAACGGCGATCAAGGGCAATCGCCTGGGTGCCGCCGCTATGGGTCTGGCGATCATTATCACCCTGTGGAAAGACGGTACGCTTTCCATGACGGGGATTTGGATTTCCATGCTGATCGGATCAGGCCTGGGCCTGTGGATGGCCGCCCGCGTCAAGATGATTCAGATGCCCCAGATGGTCGCTCTGCTCAACGGACTGGGCGGCGCGGCTTCGGCACTGGTCGCGCTGCTGGTGCTGACGGACTCGGGGGCGCCGACGGTTTTCACCAAAATGACGGCCGGTCTGGCTCTGTCCATAGGCGCCATCACCCTGTCGGGCAGTCTGATCGCGGCGGGCAAGCTGCATCAGGTGCTGAGCTCCAGGCCGATAGTTTTCAACCGCCATTCGGCCCTGTGTACCGGCACCATAGCTTTTCTTCTGCTGATTCTTTTTCTCATCATGGCCAGCAGTTCCGAAACGCCGGTGTTCTACACTGTGGTCATGCTGCTCGTCAGTCTTGGTTTCGGCGTTCTTTTTACCGTGCGCGTGGGTGGGGCGGACATGCCCATCACCATCTCCCTGCTGAACTCCCTGAGCGGAGTGGCCGGGGCCATTGCGGGCATGAGCATCAATGACGCTCTGCTGGTGGCCGTCGGCGGCATCGTGGGCGCGTCCGGCCTGCTGCTGACCCAGATCATGTGCAGGGCCATGAACCGTTCGCTGATGGACATCCTGCTGGGCAAGACCACCATGGCGGCTTCGGCGGCCAAGACCGCGTCCGTGTCCACCGCGGCCGCCCCGGCCGCTCCTGTGGAGGAAAAACCGTCTGAGGATTCTCTGGCCGAACGTCTGGCGCAGGCGAAGAACGTGGTCATCATTCCGGGCTACGGCATGGCCCTGGCCCAGGCCCAGCACAAGGTCCGCGATCTGGCCGACGCCCTCGAAAAGCGCGGAGCCTCGGTCTCCTACGCCATCCATCCGGTGGCCGGAAGAATGCCCGGGCATATGAACGTGCTGCTGGCCGAAGCCGATGTGGATTACGAAAAGCTGATGGAGATGGATGCCGCCAATGAAGCGCTGCAAAAGGCCGACCTGGCCATTGTCGTCGGTGCCAACGACGTCATCAACCCGGCCGCCCGACATGCGGAAGGAACGCCCATTTACGGCATGCCCGTCCTGATGGCCGACGACGCCAAACATGTGATCATCTGCAACTTCGACACGAAGCCCGGTTACGCGGGCGTGGACAACCCCCTCTACACCAGCGACAAGGCCACGCTGCTCCTTGGCGACGCCAACGACACGGTGCAGAGCCTGCTGA
>JAUMXF010000019.1:0-22852 GCA_030529235.1 Pseudomonadota bacterium | reverse complement strand
TGCCCGTTCTGATGGCCGACGCCGCCAGGCATGTGATCATCTGCAACTTCGACACAAAGCCCGGCTACGCGGGAGTGGAGAACCCCCTCTACACCAGCGACAAAACCACGCTGCTCCTTGGCGACGCCAATGATACCGTGCAAAGCCTGCTGGCCGCGCTGGCTTCCGCCGGCACCCAGTCGTCCTCTTCCTCCCCTGCCGGCGGAACGGATATCGGGCCGCTTCTGGCGCAGGCGAAGAACGTGGTCATCATTCCGGGCTACGGCATGGCCCTGGCCCAGGCCCAGCACAAGGTCCGCGATCTGGCCGATGCGCTCGAAAAACGCGGAGCCTCGGTCGCCTACGCCATTCACCCGGTGGCCGGAAGAATGCCCGGACACATGAACGTGCTGCTGGCCGAAGCCGATGTGGACTACGAGAAGCTGATGGAGATGGACGCTTCCAACGAGGCCCTCCAGAAAGCCGATCTGGCTGTTGTCATCGGTGCCAACGACGTCATCAATCCGGCCGCCCGACATGCGGAAGGAACACCCATCTACGGTATGCCCGTTCTGATGGCCGACGCCGCCAGGCATGTGATCATCTGCAACTTCGACACAAAGCCCGGCTACGCGGGAGTGGAGAACCCCCTCTACACCAGCGACAAAACCACGCTGCTTCTTGGCGACGCCAACGACACCGTATCCCGGCTTGTCGGCCTCGTCAGAGAGAACTCTTAAATTGCGCGAAAGCGCACCCACAACTCAGGAGGAGACTATGCAAACGCCCAATTCCGCATCTGTCATCGCCGCCGACAAGAAACATGTCTGGCACCATCTGACGCAACACAAGATTTACGAGAACACGGACCCGCTGTTCATCGTCGAAGGCAACGGCATGCGCGTGAAGGACATTGCCGGGAAGGAATATCTGGACGCCGTTTCCGGCGGAGTCTGGACCGTAAACGTCGGCTACGGCAGAAAAAAGATCGCCCAGGCCGTCAGCGATCAGCTGACCAAGCTCTGCTATTTCGCCAACTCCTTCGGCAGCATTCCCACGGCGCTTTTCGCGGAGAAGCTGATCAGCAAGATGCCCGGCATGTCCCGCGTGTACTTCTCCAACTCCGGCTCGGAGGCCAATGAAAAGGCGTTCAAGATTGTCCGCCAGATTTCCCAGCTCAAGCACGACGGCAAGAAGTACAAGATCGTCTATCGTGACCGCGACTATCACGGAACGACCATCTCGACACTGAGCGCCTGCGGACAGTTCGAACGGAAAAACCAGTACGGTCCCTTCACTCCCGGCTTTGTGGAAATGCCCCATTGCTCCGTTTACCGTTCGCCGTATGCCGACAGCACGGATCTCGGCAAGAAATTCGCCGATGAACTGGAGAAAGTGGTTCAGAAAGAAGGCCCCGATACTGTCGGCGGCGTCATTCTGGAGCCCATTACCGCCGGCGGCGGCGTCATCACTCCGCCGGAAGGCTATTTTGAAAGAATCACCGAGATCTGCAAAAAGTACGGCCTGCTGCTGATCATCGACGAAGTGGTCTGCGGCCTGGGCAGAACCGGCAAATGGTTCGGCTATCAGCACTACAACGTCCAGCCCGATATCGTGACCATGGCCAAGGGCGTTGCCAGCGGCTACGCGGCCATTTCCTGCACCGTGACCACGGAGCAGGTGTTCAAGGACTTCATCGCCGATCCCGCAGACCGCGACAGCTACTTCCGCGACATCAGCACCTTCGGCGGATGCACCGCCGGACCTACCGCCGCCCTGGCGAACATGGAAATCATTGAAGAGGAAAACCTGCTGGAAAACACGGTGAAGATGGGCGACTACCTCATGGGCCGGCTGCTCGAGCTCAAGGACAAGCACGCCATCATCGGCGATGCGCGCGGCAAGGGCCTGTTCGCCGGTCTTGAGCTGGTCAAGGACCGCGCCACCAAGGAGCCCGTGGAAGAAAGCGTCACGGCCCGCGTCGTCGGCGAATGCATGAAGCAGGGCGTGATCATCGGCAAGACCACCCGCAGCTTCCGGGAACTGAACAACACCCTGTGCCTGAGCCCTGCGCTCATCTGCACCAAGTCCGACATTGACGAGATCATCAATGCCCTGGACAACAGCTTCAAGACAGTCTGCGCCTAAATGGCAAAAAGAAAGGGCGGTCTCAGGCCGCCCTTTCTTATCTCTCGGTTTTCAGTCCGAACTGCTGGGCCTTGCGCATGACCGTGGACTGACTCACCCCCAGCCGTTCCGCCGCCTTGTACGTACTGCCCGTTTCCAGAAGCGCACTGCGCACCATCGTATATTCCAGATTTCTGACGGCCGCTTTCAGGGTTTGGGGCGTATTGTCCAGCCCCGCATCGTCGGGTATCGCCGACGCCCCCAGAATATGCCGGGGCAGATCGGAGGGCACCACCAGTTTGTTTTCACTCATGGCCACCAGAAAATCCACCGTGGCGCGCAGTTCCCTCACATTGCCCGGCCAGGAATAGGACATGAAATGCGCCAGAACCTGCGGGGCAAATACCTTGGTGATGCCGTGACGGTTACAGGCGTCGTCCAGAAAGTAGTTGGTCAGCTCCACGATGTCTTCGGCGTGCTGACGCAGGGGCGGAAGCTGCACGCTCAGCACCCGCAGCCTGTAGTACAGATCCGCACGGTATTCCCCGCTCTCCACCAGTTTTTCCAGGGGCCGGTTGGTCGCCGCAATGACCCTGACATCGACGGTGATGCTCTTCTCTCCGCCGACGCGGTGAAAGCTCTGATTGTCCAGAACATGCAGCAGTTTGGCCTGCATGTTCAGGGGCAGTTCGCCTATTTCATCCAACAGCAGCGTCCCCGTGTGGGCCAGCTCGAAGTAACCCTTTTTTCCGTGCTGTCCCGCGCCGGAAAAAGCGCCCTTTTCGTAGCCGAAAAGTTCCGACTCGATGAGAGACGGCGGGATGGCCGCACAGTTGACCGTGATGTAAGGGCCGGAAGCGCGTGAACTCTTCTGATGGATGATGGAGGCCGCCAGGCTCTTCCCGGTCCCGGTTTCCCCCAGAATCAGCACTCCCGACGAGGACCGGGCCGCTTTTTCCAGCTCATGCAGACAGTTGCGCATGAGCAGGCTTCCGGCGAGAAAGCCGCCGCTTTCCTGCCCCAGCATGTCAAGGCGTCTCCTGTACGCGCGGATTTCCTGTTCCGTTTTGGCCAGACGGCTTTGCAGCATGTCGAGTTCGGTGATGTCGCGGATGGAGGCCACCACTCTCCAGACATTTCCGTCGTGATCGAAAATGGGCGTGCTGGTATTCAGACAGCGCTTGCCCGACGCATAGTCGTCGAACAGGGTCACGGAGCGCTTTTCCTTGAGAGCCTGAAGCGTGACGCAGGATGAAAACTTTCCTTCCCGCATGGGCACGGTCACGTGCTTGCCGATGACATCCTCCGGGGCGATATCGGCGATGCGCTTCAGAGCTTTGTTGACGTGAACCGTGATGCCATTGCCGTCGATGATCCAGATACCGTCATGGATGGAGTCCAGAATGACATGCAGCTGCTCCCAGAGGAGTTCATTGGGATCGTACACCGGGTCCGGAGGCAGTTCCAGGAGATAGAAAGCCTGGGCCTGAGAAGAATCTTCCAGGGAAACATACATCCAGACAAAGGCGTAGCTTTTCCCCCGATGCGTGAATCTCATGGTGGTATTCGGAGCGCTGCCCAGAACATGGGGAACAATGTCCGCGATATCCGCATCCCGGAGCAGCTGGGAAAAAGGCAGGGGCGCAAGAGGCTGCTTCGTTTCGAGAAATCCGGCCAGCTTGCCGTTGGCCTGCACAAGGAGCCAGTCATCTCCGGAGAACAGCCCGAAGCCGACATTGGCCGGGCATGTCCGCTCCAGAGTTTCCGCCAGTTTTTTGAAATCGTGCATGAGGCTCTTCCCTCACTGTTTCCGCAAAGGATATCGGCCGCCCGTGAAAACACGGGAGGCTCGGTGGTCTTAAAAACAACGGGGACATCGCGGCAGAAGCAGGGGTTGACTTGGGGAGAGACGGGGAGCGCCAGGCAGACTCTGCCGCCGCATGGGACTCCTCCCGTCAAACATGAGCCGCTTCCCCGGGGCAGATATATCCCCCTTGGGCCGGGGTCCAGTTTTTTGAAGGCTTTTCCGGCCACGCAGACGAGTCTTTTTTGAAACCCGGCCGGGGCGGCGGCTTCCAGGGCCCGGAACGGATTCTTAACAGCCGGGATTTTCAGGCCAGAGCAGCTCTCCCAGGCCGGAGTCGCGGCGGACCGGCGTCTGCGTGGCAAGCACCGCCTGCCGGGCCGTGCCGATCAGGGTAAAACGGCTTCTGGCCCGGGTCAGGGCCGTGTAGAGGAGCTCCCGGCTCAGAATGGGACAGGGCGTTTCCGGCAGCACCAGCACGGCATGATCGAACTCCGAGCCCTGACTTTTATGCACGGTCATGGCGTAACAGGTTTCGTGCCGGGGCAGACGGGCCGGAGAAAAGGTCCGGAAGCACTCCTGACCGGGAAAATACACCCGCAGTCCTTCCGGCGCGGGCAGAACAAGCCCCGTATCGCCGTTGAAAAGCCCGGCCGTGTAGTCGTTTTCCAGAATCATGACCGGCCGTCCGGCGTACCAGTCCTCCCGCACACCGAGAATGTTTCTGACCAGCGCGTTCAGAGCCTCGGTGCCCCGCGGTCCCTGGCGGACCGGAGACAGCAGGCGCAGACTCTCGAAGCGGCCGAAAGCCTGATCCGGCGCCATCGCGCCCAGCTCCAGGTAAGTTTGCCGGACAAGGGGAGAGAGCTCCTTGCGCAGGGCCTCCGGCTCCGGGCAGGGCCGCAGGAACAGATCCGGATGTTCATCCTCCAGCACCCGCTCCACCTCCCGGGTGCGCCCGTCCCGGACCAGAGCGCTCAGGCGGCCGATGCCGCTGCGATCGTCGAAGCGGAAGCTGCGGCGCAATTCCACCATGTGATCCAGAAGCGGAGCCGGACATTCGGCCACGGGCACCATGTATCCGGTGCGGCGCTCCAGATCCGCCGCGAACTCCCGGGAGAACCGGTTCATGTCGCCCGGCGGACACAGATTGGCCAGCACAGCCCCGGCTTCCACCGAGGCCAGCTGCCCCCGGTCGCCTAAAAGCACCAGCGATGCATGGTCCGGCAGGGCTTCCAGCAGCCGGACGGCCATCTCCATATCCAGCATGGAAACCTCGTCCACCACCAGCATGTCCACCGGCAGAGGATTGTCCGGGCCGTACCGGAAACTTCCTCCCGGCCGCCAGCCCAGCAACCGGTGAACGGTCTGGGCGTCCCGAGTCAGGCAGGCGGCCAGCTCCGGCGGGTATCCGCCGGGAAAGGCGCGGCCGAGCGACTCGTTCATGCGCCCGGCGGCCTTGCCTGTAGGCGCGGCCAGGGCGACGACAAAATGTTCTCCGGCGTGGAGAGCCGCCGTGTGGCGCAGGATCCGGGCCACGATATGCGTCTTTCCCGTGCCCGGACCGCCGGAAATGACGCAGAACCGGCTGCGCAGGGCGGCAAAGACGGCCACCTCCTGCCAGTCGGGAAGGTCTGCGGCTTCAGGCTCCCGGCGGGCGGGCGGAAGGCTTTCCGGCCGGGGCGGATGACCGGCCAGACGCAGAATCCGCCGGGCCAGCAGACTTTCATCGCGGAAGAAACGCTGGAAATAGAGGCGACGCCCGTGCAGAATCATGGGCGCGGCAGTATCATCGGGGCCGCCCACGGCGTCCGTGTCCAGCAGCCGGATTGCCGCCGCCAGAGGCTCCGGTTCGTCCGGACACAGACCGGCGAAGCGCTCCCGGACATCCTGCCCGTCGAGGTCCAGACAGACATGGCCGTCGCGCAGGGCCAGGGAAAGCAGAGCCGTCAGGACAGCGACCCTGCTTTGATGCTCCCGGGGAACCAGCATGGCGGCAAAACGGGCCTGATACAGATCCGCTTCGGAAAAAAGCCCGCTGGTCCGCAGCCGGGGCAGAATGGATGGGGTGGCGAACATCACGCATCTCTCCGAGGGTCCGGACGCGCCACGGATTTTCCCGCGAGTTTCTCCACAGGGAACTCCGGACGGGGCATGAATTTTTCTTTCCTGTTGGCGGCGGTCATCTCGGCCCGGAGCCTCTGAAAAACGGCCGGACGATTCTCTCCCTCCGCTCCTGAAAGTAAAGCCGGCTGAACGGCGGCAGGGTGGACGCGGTCCCGGCCGGAGAGAGTTCCATGATGCGGACAAGGGCCGTTTCCACGGGCAGCCGGTCCAGCACCCGGACCCGGTAGGCCGGAGCAAGAGTCACGTTCTTTGCCCGGAGCATATCGAAATAGCGGCGATATTCCGGGTCCGTGCTGTTGGAGAAGAGGCCGAAAGTGTTTTCGCGCCAGTATCGGCAGCCAAAACTGGTTTTGCGGCCGCCCAGAAAGGAAAACGCCACTGCGCTCCCGGTTTTGCGCACGCGGGACAGAAGCAGAATGGCCGGGGCACCCTGGCCGGGCCGGAAAAAAATTTCAGTCCGGATGGAATCGGTCGTGGTCAGGGTGGAACCACTGACCGGGCTGCGGAGGGAGACTTTGATTTCGCCCAGATGCGTCCAGTCCGGGCTCACCGGGATGGCTTCGGAAGCCCGCAGCCGGACTCCGCCTTGCCCGGAAGGACATACAGGCCCGGACGCGCAGGCTCCGAGAAACAGAAGCATCAGAATCAATGCGGGCATGGCATCTCCGTTTGTCAGGGCCCGCCGCTCAGTCCACGCGCACAACGGCGGCATGGCAGCTGAACACGGCCCAGATCCGGTCTCCCTGGCGCAGGTCGAGCCGCCGGGCGCTTTCGGTGGTGACAAGGGCGCACAGCACGGTGCCCGTCCCGATGGCCACGGCGCATTCCGTGGTCAGCTCACCGCAGGTGACGCGGGCGATGAGCCCCGGTATGCGGTTTTCGGCGGATGAGAGCGGCTCTGTGTCGCTTTTTTCCAGGCTCAGCCAGGAGGCCTTGACCTCGACAGCGGCCAGACGGCCTTCCTGCAATCCCAGAATGTTCAGGCTTTCCTGAGTGATAATCGATGAAACCACATGTCCTTCGGGAGTGGTCAGTTCCACCAGGGCCTGAATATCCGAGTGCCGGATGCGGGTGATCTTGCCGAAAAAGGAATTGCGCGCGCTGGTTCTGCGGGCGCTTTCCCGCTCCAGAAAGGAGGCGGTGATGGCCTGAATTTCCCGCCGGGAGAAAGACACGTAGGCCGAGGTCAGATTGGGGCTGGAATGCCCCAGATAGACTTGGACGGCGGGCAGGGGCATGTTGGACTGCATGAGTTCCACCCCCCTCGACTTGCGGATCATTTCCGGGCTGCCCAGATTCTTGGGAAACCCGCAGGCCAGAGCCCGCTCGTAAAACTTGCGGCGCACGAAGGCCGGGTCCACATGCAGCGTCACGCCTTTGCGGAAATCCACCTCCGTGGCCAGAGCCAGAATTTCCCGGGCCAGAGGCCCGGCCAGAGGGACGGACCGGCCCTGTTCGCCGCCGCGCCGTCCAAAGGACACCATCAGGCGTTCATGGTCGATGTCCACATCGGGATTCAAGGCCAGCACCTCATGCAATTTGGCTCCGGTATGCCGGATGAGCAGAAAAATAAGAAGCACGCGCTTGCGAGCCGCGGTGACGTCCGCCCGTTTGGACGCGCCGGTCCAGCGGCGGAATTCCTCTTCCAGCTCGTGCAGTTGCAGCGGGTTCAGACAGTCGTCTGATCCGGTCACGATACGGCCGTGGTCGGCGGGGCGGGGCATGTTCATTCGCCCATGATGAGCCCGTTTCATCCTGGATGCAAGATCCGGAAGAAAGAATTCCGGAACGGACCATTTTCCGGGGATCTCCCGGGGGTGCATTGAAGCGGCATTCGATATAGGAACACCTGACCAGACTGATTCAAATATACCAACCGGAAGGATACGTGTAATGCCGATGGAAAAACCCACTTCCCTGACGACAGCGCTGGAAGATTATCTTGTGACCATTTTCAAACTGGAGGCCGCGGGCGGCGCGGCGCGGGCCAGCGACATCGCCACGGCCCAGAACGTGTCCCGTTCCACGGTAACCAGCGCCCTCAAGGCTTTGTCCGCGCGCGGGCTCATCGAGTATTCGCCGTACAGTCACATCCGGCTCACGCCGCAAGGAGAGCCCCTGGCCCGCGAGATCGCCCACCGGAACCTCATTCTGAGACGCTTTTTCCAGGATGTGCTGATGCTCGGTCAGGAAGTGGCCAGCGCCACGGCCTGCCGGGTGGAACACGCGGTGGATGACCAGGTCATCAAGCGGCTGGGACAGTTCATTCTCTATCTGGAGCGGTCCGGACTGGATCTGGGCCGTTGGCGGGAGGATTACGCCCGGCTCATCAGGGAAATGCCGCACCCCGGCCCAACCGGATTTCCGGGCCCCTGACCGCCGGTCTGGAGACTGCCGCGCCCGGTTCAGAGTGGTGCAGGTTTTCCGGCTGTCTTTCAGAAAATCCCTTCGTGGACATAGCGTCCGCGAGGGGATTTTTCTTTGGATCGGGTAGCATTTTACGAGTGACTGATTTATATGGGCAGCAACTCTTACCGGAAACATCGTATGAGTTTCCCTGGAAGACCAGACAGTATGGAAAGCGAAATGTCTTGAAGGCATGTCATGTAATAAGGAGGAATGTTTTTCCGGATTGTGACCATGTTGTACTGGAGGACTGTGATATGAAGATTTGCGAGAAAATTCTGTTCACAGGCGGTAAAGTTGTGACCATGGATGCCGGACAAAGCGTTTGTTCCGGGGTGCTGGTGAGCAACGGGCGTATTGAAGCGGTCGGCGAGGGCGATGAATTGCGGGCCATCGCCGGCGGGAAGACACGTCATGTAAATTTACGCGGGCGCGTACTCTATCCCGGCCTGATCGATACGCACAGTCATCTGCCCATGTGCGCGGCCTGGAAGCATTACGCTTATTGCGGAAGTGCGGACAGCCTGCAAACCGTGCTGGACAGGCTGGCCGGGCAGGGGCGGATGCATCCTGAAGAAGAGATTGTTGTCGGCTATGGTTTCGACGACACGGACATTCCCGAACAGCGGGGACCGGACAAAGCGGAACTGGATGCCATATGTCCGGACAGGCCGCTGCTCCTTCTGCACATTTCCGTGCATGCGGCTTATGCGAACAGCCCCATGCTGCGTCGTCTCGGCATCGACCCGGGCATGCCTTCTTCCGATCCCGACGTGGAATGCAAAAACGGCATGCCCACGGGACGCATTACGGAGCATGTAGCTTTCAGGGCCATGGAGCTCATGCCTTCTCCTTCCCTGGAATCTTTCAGGGAAATGCTCTGCGAAGCTGTCCGCGATTACAACGCGCAGGGATTTACCACGACCATCGGCGGCGGATCGGGTCTGGGGGGGATTTCCCCCTTCATGGAGGCGCGGGCCCTGCTCTCTCTGGAAAAAGAAAAGAAACTGAATCTGCGCGTTTATCTCTCCTGCATCTGGCCGGAGTATGAGAAGGTCGCCGCGGTGGGCATGATGGATGGGATCGGGACACCGATGGTCCGGCCGGGAGGAGTCAAGCTTTTCGCTGACGGGTCCATTCAGGCTTTCACCGCGGCCATTCCGGAAGGGTACCACAACAGGCCGGAGCACCGGCCCTCGATTATCGGCTCGCAGGCGGAACTCGACGAGGCCGTGTACCGCGTGCACGCGGCCGGCAGACAGGTTCTGGTGCACGGCAACGGCAATGGCGCCATCGAGGCGATTATCGCCGCGGTGGAAAAGGCCCAGGGCAGAGAACCGCGCCCCGACCCGCGCCATCTGCTCATCCATTGCCAGATGGCCTCGGACGGCCAGTTGCGCCGCATGAAAAAAGCGGGCCTCTGGCCGTCTTTCTTCGGTCTGCATGTCTGGAACTGGGGAGACCGCCACCGGGATATCTTCCTCGGGCCGGAGCGCGCCGCGCGTATCGACCCCTGCGGAAGCGCGGTGCAACTGGACCTTCCGTTCTCTCTTCATGCCGACACCCCGGTGCTGCCGCAAATGACCATGCTGTCCATCCACACCGCAGTGAACCGGATGACCAAGTCCGGCCGGGAATTGGGGCCGGAACAGCGGGTCAGCGCCCTGGAGGCCATGCGCGCCTACACCAGCTACGCCGCCGCCATGTGTTTTGGTGAGGCGAGCCTGGGTTCCATCGAGCCGGGAAAAGAGGCCGACTTCACTCTGTTCGGAGATGACCCCTGCGCGGTTCCTTCGTCGCAAATCCGGAATATTCCCATACTGGCCACGTTCTGCGGCGGCCGGCTGGTCTGGGGAAGCGTGGACTAGACGCCGGTTTGCACCGGAATTTCGCGGTTGCGTTCAGACTGTTTTTTACCGGTAAACAGGAGAAATTTCATGAGCGCTCAAAGCTGGTATCTCGGTTATGTGGTGGTGTATTTCGCGGTCATGTTCGGCATCGGTATTTACTACTTCTTCAAGGTGAAAAGCGCCGACGATTACCTCATCGGGGGGTGGAACATGGGTTTCTGGCCCATCGTCGGCACGGTTATCAGCACATGGTGCGGCGCATCCGTGTTCATAGGCACCGTGGGACTCGGTTTTACGGTGGGAGCCTCGGGCTACGTCCGCTTCAGCTTCGCTTCGGTACTTTTTACGCTTATCCTCATTCTGATCTTCGGCCGGGCGCTTCGGCGCCAGAGACTCTACACCCTCGCCGACCTTTTCGGCCAGCGGTACGGCGCCATGGTCGGCATCATCCCGTCGCTGCTGTCCGCCGTGGTGTACGCGATTCCGACAACGGCCATGCAGTACATCGCCATGTCCACTATCTGGACGGTGGTGTTCGGTATGGATCTGGCTCCGGCGCTGATCCTCTCGGCGGTGCTCGTTCTCGCCTTCACCATACTGGGAGGGCTGCCGGGAACAATCATTACCGATGCCCTGCAGTCCATCCTGATCATAACCGGTATCACCATACTGGCCGCCTCATGCGTTTCTTTCGCCGGCGGGGCGGGACGGCTCATCGAGATGACGCCGCCGGAGTTTCTGTCGCTTTCAGGACCTTACGGGGCGTCGGAGGTCTTCTTGTTTTTCCTCTCCGTGGGGCCGTTTTATCTCGTCTGGCAGTCATCCTGGCAGCGCATCTTCGCGGCGAAATCGGAAAGTGTCTCCCTGAGAGCGAACACCCTGGGCGTGGTCATCTGCGCTTTCATCCTGTTTTGCCCCATCGTCATCGGGTTGGCCTGCCGCCAGTTCCTGCCGCTGGACACTCCGCCCGACCTCATCTTCTCGACAGTCACCCTGAAGCTGCTTTCTCCCCAAGTGGGAGGGCTCATTTACTGCGCCCTGCTGGCGGCTCTGGTGACCGGCGCCGACTCCTTCATTCTGCAGGGCAGCTCCAACCTGACGCACGATTTTTACCGCCGTCTTCTCAATCCCGGCGCGACGAACCGGCAAATGATGTTCGTCTCGCGTCTAACCGTGGCGATCATCGCGCTCGCCGCCCTGTTCGTAGCCTTCAAGTTCACGGGCATTATCGCCATCTATCAATGGGCGCTGCGCCTTACCGCAACAACGATCATTCTGCCTTTTCTGGCGACCATGCTCTGGAAGAGAACCACCCGGACAGGCGTACTGTGGAGTATGGGAGCGGGACTGGTGTCCACTCTGATCTGGCCGTATCTGGGCACGGGCGTTGACCAGACTCTGGCCGGTTTCGCCTTTTCGGCCGCGGGCCTGATACTCGGAACGGTGTTCAGCGGCCATCATCCCGAGGAGCATGCCGTGGCCGTGCTGTACGAAGACTTGCCCACGGCCCGGAGAAACTGACGCATAACCGTTCCCCCCGACCCAAACACACGCACCCGGCAATCATGGTCCGCCGGATGCGTGTGTTTGTTTTTCTGACGGATCGGGGCCGCGCGGCCGACAGGGCAGATCTTGTCAATTCCGGGGAAGTTAATTAGCATCCTCTAACTGTCGACAGTTCTGAAGCCTCGCCTTTCCCAGATTTCACTGCGGGATGAAAAACAAGGAGGAGCCCATGCCACGTCTTGACCTGAATACTCCGGTGGCCGGTCTGTGCTCCACATACCCTGAGCTGGTGAACATTCTGCGGGATCTGGGTTTCACGGAAATTACCCGGCCCGGCATGCTGTCCACGGCGGGGCGGTTCATGACCATCCCCAAAGGGGCCAGACTGAAGGGTATCGATCTGGGTCTGATCCGCGCGACCCTGCGCGAACACGGATTTGAAATCACGGAGGACTCCCATGAGTGAACTCATCAATAACCGGGAATTCCGCAAGAACACCATCAAGGAGCTGCTGCGGATGCTCCATGACGGCCATGATCTAAACGAAGTCCGGGAACGCTTTGCGCAGGCTTTCAGCGGCGTTTCTCCATCCGAAATTTCCGAGGCCGAGCAGGCCCTCATGGCGGAAGGAGTGCCTCTGGAGGAAGTGCAGAAGCTGTGCGATATACATGCGGCGGCCTTTACGGGCATCATTCAGCCGGCGCCCTCTGCTCCGGCGGTTCTCGCTCCCGGTCATCCGGCCTGGGTGCTTTCGGAGGAAAATGCGGCCATCGGGGCACTGCTGGACCGGATCGAATCCCTGCTGCAGCGGTTTTCCGGCGGCGCGGAAACGGCTCTTCCTCCGGAATTGCGGGAAGCCCTGGGAGATTTGCGGCAGGTCGAGCTCCACTACATGAAAAAGGAAAATCTCCTGTTTCCTTATCTGGAGGCGCACGGCATCACCGCTCCGCCCAAGGTCATGTGGGGCGTGGACGATGAAATCCGGGCCGCGATCAAGGAAGCCCTCGCGGCGGCCGAAACCGGCGGACAGGACAGAGCCGGTCTGGATAAGGCCGTCCGGACCGCCCTGGAAAAGATCCGGGAAATGATTTTCAAGGAAGACAACATATTGCGCCCCATGCTGCTGGAAACCCTGACCCAGGAGGAATGGGCCCGGATCGCCGAGGAAGGGGCCGAGCTGGGCTTTTGTCTGATTCCGCCGCCGCCCCTCTGGAAACCGGCGGATGCCCGGCAGGCCGTGCCGACCGCTCCCGCGTCCGGAGATATCCGCCTGCCCACCGGCGTCTTTTCCACTGCCGAACTGACACACCTGCTCGATACTCTGCCCGTGGACATCACGTTCGTGGACAAGGACGATACGGTGAAATATTTTTCCCAGAGCGCGGAACGCATCTTTCCGCGCACCAAGGCCATCATCGGCCGCAAGGTGTCCAACTGTCATCCCCCGGCCAGCGTGCACGTGGTGGAGGCCATCGTCGAAGCCTTCAAGTCGGGAAAAAAAGACCACGAAGATTTCTGGATCACTCTGGGGGACAAGTTCGTCCTCATCCGCTACTTCGCCGTGCGGGACAGTTCGGGCGCGTATCTCGGCACTCTGGAAGTAACCCAGAACATTGCGCCCATTCAGAAAATCAGTGGAGAGAAGCGCCTTCTTTCGGAACACGTGGAGCAGCCGGATTGAAGTCCGGGACGCATTTCCGTGAGGCCCGATCTTTGGGATGGATTGCGGCGGAAGTATGAAGAAATATCTGCGGCGTCTCGCGTGTATCTGTGCGAGACGCCGCAAGTTTTTTTCAGAGCGGCGATGAAGATGTGAACAGCGGGGTGTCCGGCGCGGCGCTGCACCGGCCTGTCCACTGCTCCACCGTGACCCGCAGCAGGGGGCTGAATCCGGGCCGCGAAGGGCGGCTGGCCGCCCCGGAATAGTCCTCGCCCATAACTTCCCCCAGCAGGAGGAAACCGCGCGAAATGGCCTCCGGGTCCGGATCGAAACGGCCCGTTCCGAAGGCGCTGACCCCGGCCCACCAGGTCAGACGGCTGTTGGTCAGGGTGTACTTGAGCAGTACCTTCGGATTGGAGCACAGATTCTTCCAGGTGCCGCCTCTGGGATTGATCATGAAGCAGACGTCCCCGCCGTCGCTGTACGGCGTGGCCTCCACGGCATAGGGAACCCCTTCGGAAGACGCGGAACAGATGGTGGCCCATTTGCTCCGCCGCACCAGCGTGGCTATTTCTTCATCGGTCATGGGGCGCATGGCGCACCCTCCGTCCCGCCCGTGCCCAGACGCGCGGCCATGTCCCGGAAAGCGGCCTGAGCCGCCAGCAGATCCGCCTCGTCGGGGTGCTTCTCCGCCTCCCGGATGCGGGCCTGGCGTTCGGGCGTCATGGGGTGCGCGGCCGAAGCCATCTTGCGCATCATTTCGAGCACGGCCGGGTCGATGCGGCCCTGACAGATAAAGGTGCCCAGCACTTCGTTTCCGGCCATCAGCTCTCTGGCCTTGTCCAGGCACTCCCGGGCGTGATCCGAATCCGGCCAGGCCCCAAGGGTGCCGAAAAGCCCCACCTTCCGCCCCTGAACGCGCTTCATGTAGTCCTTGGCCTTGGCGTCGGGTTCGCCCTTGTCCACCCAGAACCCGATGGCCACGAAATCGTAATCGCCGGGGTCGGGAGCCGTTTCCACGGAATGAATGTCGCAGGGCGCGGGCAGAATCTCATGGATGGCCCGGGCCACTTTCTCGGTATTCCCGGTACGGGACGAATAGACCACGAGAGATTTCATTATTTTTCCTCCCGGACGCAGACCGCGTCCCTCAGGGCCATATAAGCGTCACGCACGGCGTCGATGAGCTTGCGGCCTTCCCGGCCCACATACACCGCGCACATGCCTTCACCCTTGGTGTTGTAGAACTGCACGCTGTGGCTATCCAGGCCGAAGAAGGGCTTGGAAAGAAAGCAGATGGCCCCCAGATCCTTGACGAAGAAATGCCCGCCCAAAGGATGATTTTCGGCGTGCAGGTTGAACATGCCGTGGCCGTGTTTTCCTCCGGGCAGAGTCCCCTTGAACTCCATGATCATGCCCGGCGTGCAGGCGATGACCGTAACCGCCTGCCAGGAAGCCATGGCTTCCCATACCCGGTCGAACGCCTCGACCGGGGCGAAGGCGCGCATTTCGGCGGGCAGGGCCTGAGCCACGGCACCCTCGGTGACACCGAAGCGCTGGGCCAGATCGCGGAGCATGACGCCCGGATTTTCCTGAACCGCGGCAGTCACGTCCTGGACAAGGGAAGAAGGAATTTCAAAGGGTTTCATGTGATCTCCTTGGGCTTGTGGATGTTTTGAACAGAATGAAGTCTCAAAAATGCTGAATTCCGACACCAACGGGACGGCGACGCGCCGGACTGTTCATTTGTGGAGGGCCGGCCAAGGGGCTTTGTACACCCTCTCCTCGGCCCCACCCGCTCCCCCGGAAACCCCTCGCAACGAACCGGAGCCGGTGGCGCATGTGCGGCTTTACGCCGCACATCGAAACGGACCGCATTTCCCGCGCGCCCTTTCGTCGTCTGCATTCCGGGCGGAAAAGGAGCACGGCGGTTTGTTCCGCCGTTCACAGCGGCAGGCGCAGGGCCGTGTGACAGGTCAGCTCCAGAAGTTCCAGATCGTGACTGATGAGCAGCACTATGGCCCCCTGCTCCGCCGCCGTACGGATGGAGTCGGCCACCAGACGCATGTTGCGGCCGTCCAGCCCGCTGGTGGGCTCGTCCAGGATGAGAATCTCCGGATTCTTGGCCACGCCGCAGGCGATGACCAGCCGCTGTTTTTCGCCGCCGGACAAAGACTGCGGATGCCGCGCTTCTAGGTGCTTCAGATTGAACAGCTCAAGCAGTTCGTCCACGCGCCGGTTCGTCGCCTCCTCGGCGTTTTTGGATTCCGGCGTCACGGATATGGCCAGTTCCGCACGCACCGTGTGCATGTGCAGCTGGTGGTCGGTGTTCTGCAGCACGATGCTGGCCCGGCGCAGCAGGCCGTCCGGGCTGACCGCCTCGTCCCGCAGCAGCAGCGTGCCCGCCTGCATGGTGTGCAGCCCTGTAAGCAGACGGGCCAGAGTGGTTTTCCCCGCCCCGTTGTCGCCCAGAATGCCGGTCACTCCGGCGGGCAGAGTGAAGGATGCGTTTTCAAACAGAGGAGCCCGGCCGCTGTGCGCGAAACAAATCCCCGAGGCATGCAGCACCGGCGGCGCGGAATCGGCCCTGGGCAGAATTTCGCGCGGGTCGGCCACATGGTGGGCGCGCAGGCCTTTCTCCCGCCGGAAGCCGTCGTCGTGGAACAGGCTGAATTCACCCTCGGCCACCATGCGGCCCTCGGCCATGACCATGACCCGGTCCACGACGTTTTCCAGCCAGTACAGCCGGTGGTCCACCACGAGAATGGCCATGCCCGATTTTTTCAGCTCCAAAATGGCCTCGGCCAGGGCGGCGGTGGCCTCCGGGTCGAGGTTGGCGCTGGGTTCGTCCAGAATGATGGCCTTCGGCCCCAATGAGATGATGGAGGCCAGAGCCACCTTCTGCTTCTGCCCCTCGGACAGATCCAGAATGGATGCGTCCAGCAGCTTCTCCAGTCCGAAGGACCGGGCCGCCCGCTGCACGGCGCGCAGCGTATCCTCGGGGGGAGAGTCGCGCCACTCATGGGCGAAGGCCAGCTCGTCCTCCACCGTCAGGGCGAAAAACTGGTTTTCCGGGTCCTGAAAAAGGGTTCCCGCCGCGCGGGCCAGTTCGTGCAGGGAGGAATCGGCGGTGTCCCGGCCGTCGACCACGACCTTGCCACGCAGATCGCCTCTGAAAAAATGCGGACACAGGCCGTTGGCCAGACGAACCAGGGTGGATTTGCCGCAGCCGCTGGGGCCGGTGCACAGCACGGCCTCTCCGGGCCGAACCCGGAAGCTGACATCCGTCACGGCCGGAGCCCCGGCTCCGGAATAGGTGTAGGTGACATGATCGAAAGCAAGCATCAGAACATGCCTCCCCCGGACCATCCAAGCCGGGCCTGCCAGAAAAGTCCCACGGCCGCGCAGGTCAGAGCCGCGCCCGAGGCAAACCAGTCCCGGCCGGTAAAATACAGAGGCCGGCAGGGCCTGACTTTCCGGGCGTAACCCAGACCTTTCAGCTCCGCCGCAATGCCCAGTTCGTCCGCCGCGCGCAGGGCCCGGAAAACGAGAGGAACGAACAGCAGACGAGTGTACAGGCGGGGCTGGCGCAAAACGACGAGAGGAGAGAGCCGGTAGCCCCGCGTCTTGAGGGTTTCGGTGATCTGACGGATGTCGGCAATGAACGAAGGAATGAACCGGATCATCACCGCCGCCGGAATGACCACGCATTGCGGCAGCCGCAGGGACTTGAGGGTGGACAGCACGGTCTGGATGCGGGTGGACAGGGCCATGGCCAGGATGACGTTCAGCATGATGGCCGTGCGCAGAAAGGGCGTCAGCAGCGTGCGCAGCTGTACCTCTCCCATGCTGGGCATCAGAAAGTGCATGCCCAGCAGAAAGCCCAGAGCCACGACCCACATGGCCGCGAGGGCCAGATGTCCGATGGCCAGCACCTTGGGGCGCTTCACGGTCCAGGCGTAGATCAGGGCCGCGCCCAGCAGGAAGCCCAGCGGTTCCGGCCGGTTGAGCACGGCCACGGCGATGGAGCCCAGAAGGGAGACGCCCATCTTGGTCCGCGCGTCCAGACGGTGGACAAAACCGTCGCGCGTACCGCTACTGATGAATGATACCCGCATGACGCAGCTCCCTGACGAAACGTGATCCCACCGGAAGACCCAGAAGCGCTCCGGCATAGCCGATGATGACGAAGAGGCCGCTCACCCACAGAAGCTGCGGCTGCTCCCGCACGAAAAACCATGAAATGCCCAAAGACAGGCCCTTGGATACCAGATCGAAGCAGGCCACACCGAGCATGACGGCCCAGACCCGGCCATATCCGCCCAGAACGAGAATCAGCCCCTCGGCCACGAATCCGGCCAGAATGACGGAGGGCAGCAGAAAGAATCCGCCGCCCATGAGCAGCATGGAAACCATGATGCTGACCGCGTTGAACAGCAGCAAGGTGCCGGGCTTGCGGATTTTGAACAGCAGGACCAGCAGAAGCGATGTGAACAGGATGTTCTTGAGGATCAGGGTGAGGGGGTTCATGCCTCCGCCGATCAGGGCCACAAGCAGGCTGGAAACTTTGACCAGCGCCGCGAACACGCCGATGGTCACCAGTTCGCGGACCATCCAGTAGGGTTTGGGGTATGTGTCGGTCATGGACTCTCTTGAGGATGGAATTGGTTTTGCGGGCCCGGGGCGGAACAAAATCAGGCCGCGCTTCTTTTTTTGAACAGATACGTCACCGGCCGGGCCGGGCTGCGGTAGCCCCGCTTGCTGAAGAATGCTTCCTGCCCGGCAAAGGGATTGATGCGGATGGGGACATCTCCGGCGTACGCTTCCACCTTGGCCAGCAAAGCCGTACCGATGCCCTGACGCTGTACCGAGGGATGAACGGCCAGTTCGCCGATGAACGCGGAAAACGACCCGTCGCAGAAAGCGCTGATGTAGCCGACGAGTTTTCCTTCCCGGTCGCGGGCGTGGGCAATGAACGGATACGCGGCCAAAGAGCGTTCGATGTCCGCCATGGAGTATGCGGCCGCCTCGCCCCAGCCCACGGAGCCGAAGAGTTCCGCCAGTTCTTCCGGCCGGATGTCCTTGTTCGCGAATACGGTGAATTCCAGGCTGTTCATCTCTCCTCCTCGATGCTTGCGGGCGCGCACACCCATTCATGGATATGCCTGCGCGTTTGAACAGCCGCTTCCGGGGCCGGACACTTATCCCGGAAGCCCGGAAGCGGCTGCATGATCAGAACGTGAACCCGGCCTTGATCACGGCGTGGGCTCCCGCGTCTTCGATGGAGTTGGCCGCGGTGGTGTATTCCTTGTCCAGGATGTTCAGCAGGTTCAGGCTGATGAAGTGCTGGCGCTCGGCCCCGAAAGTGGTGCCCAGAGCCAGATTCAAAGTCTGCCAGGACTTGCTGGTATCCGTCGAACCATCTCTGGCCTTCAGGTGCGCGTCCGAAGCGGCCCGGACATAGAGATCGGCGAAGGCACTGATGCCGCGTTCCTCGAAGTCGCGGTCATAGCGCAGACCGGCGCGCCCGGAGAATTCCGGATGTCCGCTTTTCCAGGTGCTGAAATCCCCGGCCTTGAAATGACGGCGCAGCCATGTGGCGCTGGCGTACGGCGTGAGCCCCGCGTCCTCGAAGGTATAGGAAACGGAGGCTTCGGCGCCGTGCGTGTCGGCCTTGTTTATGTTGGCGAACTGATTGCCGCCGGTAACGGTCCTGGTGGTGATGTAGTCCTTGGCGCTGGCCAGAAAGACAGCCAGATCCAGATTCAGATTGCCGTCGTCGAAGCGCGCGCCGAGTTCGTAGTTGTTGGAGGTTTCAGGTTTCAGATCCGGGTTCGGATAGGTGGGCTGTGCGCCGCCGTGCACCGTGCCGATGTAGAGCTGTTGCAGGTTGGGGAAACGGTAACCCTGGGAGAAAAGGGCGCGCAGCGTGGTGTACTCCAGACCGCTCCAGGTCAGCCCGGCGCTGAACACCGGATGGGAATCCGTGTGGCTCTTCGTTTTCAGCGTGGGGTTGTTGGTATCGCCCAGCTCCGTGCGGGTCCAGGTCTGGCGCGCGCCGAGAGTCAGGGCGAAGTCCGCGGGCAGCGTCCATTCGTCCTGGAGGTACAGGGCATGGCTGACGGATTCGGCCTCGTACTCGAAATTGGCCACTTTGGTGGTGGTCGCCGGAGGCCGGCGCGGTATGCGC
The DNA here is from genome assembly GCA_030529235.1 of Pseudomonadota bacterium. Lineage (GTDB taxonomy): Bacteria > Desulfobacterota > Desulfovibrionia > Desulfovibrionales > Desulfomicrobiaceae > Desulfomicrobium. Next base: position 3,202 of record JAUMXF010000019.1, on the reverse strand, counting down.
CGGGTCGTGACGGATTCAATATCCGTGGTGGCGTCGAGCTGATCCACGTTCAAATCGTAACCAAGGATCAGATAATGGTCCGCATGGGGCAGGATGTCCGTCTGGAGGGTGCCCCCCCAGCTTTCCTGATCGTTTTTCGTCCACTGGGTCTGCTCCATGGATATCATGGGGTTGGGCCTGACGCCGATGATGTTGATCAGCTTTTTGGTCACGTCCTGATGGAAGGCGTCCAGACGAATGCGCGGCAGAAAGGAGGTCATGTCCCGCAGTTCGGCGTAGCCGTTCAGCTTTTTGCGCTCCCACACGGGCAGATCCAGGTCGAATTTGCTCAGAGGGCCGCCGACGGTGCCTTCGGGAGTTCTGGAGTTCACGTTGCTCCAGTATTCGTCATAGGACAGGCCGAAAGACGCCTTGTCCAGATCGTAGCCCAGGAACACGCTGGTATCGCGGGACATGTAGGACGTGTCGCTCAGCGTTCCGCCGGGTGCGCGGCGGTCACCCTGGTCGTTATAGGAACCGCTGGCGCGGTAGGAAAAACCGCCCACGCCGCCAAAAACCGAAAGATATTCCGTAAAGCCGTCGGTGGAGGAATCGAAAGCCAAACTGCCCTCCACGCTCACGGGCTTGGGGCCGCCCTTTTTGGTGATGATGTTGACCACGCCGCCGATGGCTTCGGAACCGTACAGGATGGAGGCGGGGCCCTTGATCACTTCCAGACGTTCGATACGGCTGGGGTCGATGAGCAGAGCCGCGCCGTCCATGGATTTCTGTTCCGAAATTTTCTGGCCATCGATAAGGATCATGACCCGCGCGCCGCTCTCGCCGCGAATCTGGACGCGCTTGGCTCCGGGCACGGACTGGTCGAAGACCTCGACGCCAGGGATGTCCTTCAGGGCATCGGCGATGTCCACATGCGGCATCTCGCGCAGCTTGTCCTTGGACAGCACATCCACGGAAGCGGGCACGTCCTGCTTGTCGTGCTCCGTACGGGTGGCCGTGATGACCATCTCTTTCACCCGGACTTCTTCCGCCCATGCCGGTCCGGCCGGGAAAAAAGCGGTCAGCGCGAAGAACGCCGCGACCGCTCCCGGCAGGGAAAACACCTTCTTCATGATACATCCCCTTTCAAAGTATGGTTGAGGTATTTGATGAGCAGGTGGGCCATGGTCACCTGCCAGAACAACCCGGCCACGGTCAGATTCAGCCACGGACCGTCGGCTTCCAGAAGTCCGGCCTGCCGCCACTGCTCCGTGACCGGGGCGGCCAGTTCAGCCAGAGGAAGGTTCAGCCGCGCGCCCATGCGGGGCAGATTGACGTTTCCCGTGTCGAACTCCTGAGCCAGCATCTTGTCCATCAGCGCGCTTTCCGGGGCGGCCATGAGTCCGGCCAGGGGTTTTTGACCCTGAAGCACGGTTTCCCGCCAGGAGGCGTAGTTCCGGTCCAGAAAGTAGGACCAGCCATGCACGGCTCCGCCTCCGCCCGGTCCGAAGGCCAGACAGTGGCCCGGTCCCTTGACCAGATTATTGTAGATATTGCGCTCGCGGGTGGTCCGTCCCCAGTGGCTGGCGGAGAGCCGCCGCCAATGGGCCGAAGCCATGATGCGCACGCCCTCGGCGTACATGCGGGCCTGCATCGCGGTCGTGGCGGGTGCGGCGATCTTGCCCGCCTCCATGGCCCGGTGCAGAGGCGTCTCGCCAAGGATGTTCAGCTGATAGAGGTCCACGCCGTCCAGATCGAGCTCCTGCAACAGCTCCAGATCCTTCCGCCACAGGTTCATGTCCTGATCGGGAAAGCCGTAGATGAGATCGACGACCACGGCAGCCTGATCATAGCCGGACAGACGGCGCAGGGCGGAGAAGACATCTTCCCGCGACGCCTTGCGGGCCATGGACCGGCGCAGGGCGGTATCGAAAGTCTGCACGCCCAGGGAAAAACGGTTGGCCCCGGCCTCCAGGCAGGCTTCCATCTTGTCCGGCCCGAAGTTGTGGATGCGGCCTTCCACGGTAATCTCGCAGTCATTGGCCAGGGGCAGCGCCTCGCGAATGCCGCGCAACAGGCGGCGCAGATCGTCCGCTTCCAGAGATGTGGGCGTGCCGCCACCGATGTACACGCAGTGCACAGGACCGGACCGGACCATGGACGTGTCCCGCCACAGCGCCAGTTCCTGGAGCAAGGCGTCGGTATAGCGGGCGCTTTCCTCCGGGCCGTAGGCCTTGGTGTAGAACCCGCAGTACAGACAATGGGTCTCGCAGAAGGGCACATGAATATAGACGGCCGTTTTGCCGGTACGGGGCATGGACAGCATTTCCTCAAGGCGTTCGTTCATCTCTTCCCGCTTGACGGGGACGCCGCCAAAACCGGCGTGGATGGCCAGCTTGCGGGGAAATGCGTCTTCCAGAGGATTGCCGTCCGTACGGGCGAAGCAGGCCTTGAGCGGGTCGTCGCCTCCGGCGGGGCTGTGATGGGTCTGTCCGTGCATCATCTGGCCGATATTCTTGCTGAAAACTGGTTTGGATGCGGTGGTGTTCACGATGACTCTCCCTTGGGCCGGACAGTGATTTTATTAGCTCCGGCTGATCTAGTTCGAATGTTCGAACTTAAGACGAATTGTCAAGAGACATTTGTGAGAGAAGCGGCACACCCACTTGAATTTTTTCTGAAAAATTCAATGAATCAGGATAGATAATATGTCATATTTCTTTTGAGACATGGCTGGTGGGGTACGGCGGAACCGCTTCATGCCCGGCAAGAGGCCGAGCCTTTCTCTGTAGGCAGGGGTAAAACTTCGGGCCGCGAGCCTGAAATGAGACGAAAAAAATGCCTGAGTCTCTGGAAATGCCTGCTTCGGGCCGGAGGAAAAACCGTGGAGCGATGTTCTCGACTCGCTGCTCCACGCCGGAAAATTGGGAGTCACCTGCGGAATGTTCACCACGCCCGCAGGCTTTCGCCGAGTCGGCTGGACTATGCTCAATGGAAAGCCGCACGATGCGCTTGATACGCGCCACGACAAGAAATGGGGTCTTTACAACACGGAAATTCATCCCTTGCCGGATATGGAAGCTGTGGAGATGCCCGCCCGCCCACTGCGCCCTCCGGCCTCTGTAGCACGGGACAAAGGCTCGCTACATACAATGACGCGAGCCAAAACCGGCAAACCTGACTCCGCAAAGAAATAAACGACAGAGCTTGGCAAGTACGCCTT
>JAUMXF010000133.1 GCA_030529235.1 Pseudomonadota bacterium | reverse complement strand
TGACCGCGCTAAACCGCCGGCGGCTCCGGCCGGAATATCTGGCCGTCCATCCGGCCGGGAAGGTGCCATGCCCCGTCTGGTTCTTGTGCTTCTGCTGCTTCTGTTTGCCTGTTCCGATCAGGAAAGCGCCGTCCGGGTGGACATGACCAAGGTGGAGAACATTCCGCCGCCGGGACGGAGCGAGGCCGTGACCTACGCCTATCTGCCGCAGTATTCCCACGCCGTGTCCTTCGAGCGACACCGCCGCCTGGTGGACTATCTGCGCCGGGCCACGGGGCTTGAAATCCGCCAGGTTTTTCCCGGTACTTTCGCCGAGCATATCAGCATGGTCGAGCGCGGGGAAATCGACATCTCCTTCACCAACCCCTTCGTCTATATTTCCCTGGAGAAATTCGGCTCCAGGGCCTTTGCCAGAGCCGTGGAGCCCGAGTCCGGAGCGGATTTTTCCGGCCAGATCATCGTCCGCGCGGACAATACGGCCATCAGGACCCTGGAAGACTGCCGGGGCAAGCGGCTCATCGCCGTGGATCAGGATTCGGCGGGCGGCTATCTCTACCCTCTGGGGCTCTTCGCCGAGCATGGCATCTCGCGTTCGGATTTCCGGAAGATCGCCTTTGCCTCGGGTCCCGGCGGCAAGCAGGAAAATGTTGTGCTGGCCGTATATGCCGGAGTCTATGACGTGGGCACCATCCGCAAGGGTACCCTGAAAATCGTCCGGGACAAGATCGACCCCGAACAGATCCGCGTACTGGCGGAAACGCGCCCGTATCCCGGCTGGCTCTACTCCGCGCGCAAGGACCTCGACCCGGCGGTGGTGGAAAGCGTCAGAAGGGCGCTGCTCGCTCTTGATCCGCGGCGGGAAGGGGACGCCGGCATTCTGGAGGCGGCGGGCATGGTCCGGGTCATCGAGAGCAGGGAAGGGGACTACCGTCCGGTACGGGAGCTGGTTGACCGTCTCGACCTGCACGGGAACACGCCGTGAAGCGCATCCTAAACCGTCTGAAGTTCGAAACCAAACTCAACCTCGGCATTATTGCCATTGTGGGCGGCATGGCGCTGGTCCTTCTGCCCGTGGTGGCCCGCATGACCTCCACCGCCTTGCTGGACGAGAGCAAGATGCGCGGCGCGGCCCTAGCCGAAAGTCTTGCCGCGCGGGTGGTGGAGCCGCTGCTGGCCGGGGATCATCTGCGGCTGCATTCCATGCTCGGTGAAACGGGAGACGTGGTGTACCTCTTCGTGCTGGATGCCGAGGGCCGCGTGGCCGGGCATTCCTTCTCCAGAGGATTTCCGGTGGATCTGATCCGGGCCAACGCCGTGGCCGACGACCAGCGGGTGCACATCCAGCTGCTCCACACGGGGAAAATCTATATCCACGATTTCGCCGTGCCGGTGATCGTGGCTGGGGAGCGTATCGGCACCGTACGGGCCGGGCTTTCCCGGTCGCGCATTTCCGCGGCCACCCGCCAGCTTGTTTCTGCCATTGCCATTTTGTTCGGAGGCGCTCTTTTCGCGGCCATGGGCCTGGGCGGCTTCTTCGCCCGCACCGTGACCCGCAGGCTGGCCCGGCTCGGCAAACGCGCCGAGGAACTGGCAAGCGGAAAATCTTCTCTCGCGGAAGATGATCCGGACCGCATGGGACAGAAAGCACCCGCCGATCCGCGCACCGGGGGCAGGGCGGTGTTTTCCGGTTCGGGGGATGAAATTCAGGAGCTTTCCGAAACTTTCGATTTCATGGAGAGCCGTCTGCGCGCATATGTGGACGGCCTGAGGGAAGCGCGAGCCAATCTGTCCAGTCAGAAACGCCTTTTGTCCACGGTTCTGGACATGAACCCTGATCTCATTTCCCTGGTGGACGCGGATATGGTCTATCAGACGGCCAATCTGGCCTTTGCCCGCAGCGTGGGGCGCGGGGTGGAGGAGTTGCGGGGAGCCGACGACCGGGCGCTTTTTTCCGCGGAAACGGCCGCGCGCCGGATACGGGAAGCCCGGGAAGTGCTGGAGTCGGGGGAGCGGATGGACGGTCAGGAGCGCTCCGACGATGGCCGGAAGTGGTTTCATGTGGTCAGAATCCCCGTTTACGACGAGGCCGGGCGGGCGGCCGGATTGCTGCGCATGGAACGGGATATCACGGAAATCAAGGCCTACGAGCAGCAGCTCATTCAGGCCCAGAAAATGGAATCCATCGGCAAGCTGGCCGGCGGCGTGGCTCACGAGATCAATACGCCGCTGGGTATCATCCTTGGCTACGCGCAGCTTCTGGGGGAGGATGCTCCGCCCGGCAGTCAGCTTCGGGACGATCTGGGCATCATTGAACGGCAGGCCAAAGTCTGTCGCAAAATCGTGGCCGATCTGCTGGGTTTTTCGCGGCAGACTGAATCGGACAAGCGCGAAATGTGCTTCAACAATTCCGTCATGGAGGCCGCAAGCCTGGTCCGGCACACCTTCGCCTTGGACCGGGTGCAGATCGTGCCCCATCTGGACGACTCCTTTCCCATCATCTACGGCGACCCGGAGAAGCTGAAGCAGGTCTGGCTCAATCTGCTGACCAACGCCCGCGACGCCATGGCCGGGCAGGGCGGCGTCATTGTCGTGAGCACCCGGCTGAAGACGGATCAGGACATCGTCACGCTCCTTCTTGCGGACAACGGGCCCGGCATCGATGCGGCGGACATGAAGCAGATTTTCGATCCGTTTTTCACCACCAAGCCGGTAGGGCAGGGTACTGGGCTCGGACTGGCCGTGTCTTTTGGCATCGTCGAGGATCACATGGGTGAAATCCGGGTGGAAAGCCCGCTGCCCAAAGGTATCCGGGATTTGTTTCCGGAAGATGCGGCTGTGGAGCAGGGCACGCTGTTCATTGTGGATATTCCGCTGGACCACTGTGACCTGTCGTGAAGGATTGCGCGGGGAAGAAAATATTCAGGTTTTCCTTAAGAAAAATGTGCCGGATTTCCCGGCAATATATGGAGGGATTATGCGTCACTGGCTGCTGAAAACGGAACCCGGATGTTTTTCCATCGACGATCTGGCCGCCGCGCCGAATCAGACGACCTGCTGGGACGGAGTACGCAATTACCAGGCCCGGAATTTCATGCGCGACATGCGCCTGGACGACCTGGCTCTGTTCTACCACAGCGTGACGGAGCCCGGCGTGGCCGGAGTGGCGAGAATCGTGCGGGAAAGCTACCCGGACCACACGGCCTGGGACCCCGCGGACGGCCACTACGACGCCCGGTCCACCCCGGAAAAACCGCTGTGGTTCATGGTGGATGTACAGTTTGTGGAAAAATTCGACACGCAGATTCCGCTCAAGGTCCTGCGCAACGTCAAGGGACTGGAGAAGATGGAACTGCTGCGCAAGGGCTCGCGCCTGTCCGTCATGCCCGTTTCGGACCAGGAATTCGCCATCATCATGAGACTGGCCGGAGAGCGGGAGTAGCGGTCACCTGTAACAAGCTGCGGTTCATCACATCTCCCGCCATATCTCTTACGGGGAAATATCGGTTTCGGCCTTTACAAGCCTTCCGCAAAAGGCGTAACCGGCACCACAACAAGCTGGGGGAGCCCGCAGGGGCTGAGAGGGGAGCGCATCCCGACCCTTTGAACCTGACGCAGTTCATACTACCGGAGGGAAGCTGACTCGCCACTCGACTCCACGAACCGCGCCACCGGCGCGGTTTTTTTATCACCTTTGTCCACGGAGACGCATATGCTTGTCACGGTCAACGGCAGGGAACAGGAAATCGCCACCCAAACCCTGCACAGCCTGATTCTGTCCCTGGACCTCGACCCGTCCGTGGTCGTGGCGGAACTGAACGGCGCGGTCATTCCTGGCGCGAAATTTACGTCCACCGACCTGCATGACGGCGATACACTGGAGCTTCTGAGTTTTGTCGGCGGCGGATGACGTTTTGACCCGGCC
>JAUMXF010000018.1:24199-30157 GCA_030529235.1 Pseudomonadota bacterium | reverse complement strand
GCGCTGGTTGACCATCCGGGCCACGAATTCCCTGGTTTCCAGAACGCCCTGTGTCGCGCAGTAGCCGTAGCTTTTGTCGTTCTGGGCCAGACCGGCGATAATTTCCTTGATCCAGCCGGGAACCTGCTCGCCCTTTTCGATGGGGTCGCCGATGTTCTCCCAGATAATCTCCAGGCCCAGATTGCGTAAGTCTTGGGCCACGGCCACGATGGCCCTGATCTCGTAGCTCAGTTTGCCCCAGCCCACATGTTCGATGTCTCTGCGCATGGATCTTCCTGGCTTTTCCGGCGGATGCGGTATTTTTCCCGCAGTGCGGGAATCCGGGTTTGCCTATGCCAGGGGAGGGGAGTTGTAAAGCGGGCCGGGCGTTTTAAGGGTGATGCTGGGTTCAGACTGCTTCTTTATTTATATTTATTCTTACTTCTGTCTGGTTTGAAAAATAATTAGTTATCATCATTACTAATTGTCGTTACAGGTGGAATTAGTGGAATAGAAAATTTAATTCGATGGATCTTACTATTTTCGTTATTTTCACATATATTTCCACCGATATGAATACAAGGAATTTTAATTCCTCCTTCAGTAGAATCATTCTTTTTTTCTACTGCAGTCACAGCAATATCAAATTCAATATTTTGAACATGCTGCGGCCCAATATCATTTGTTGTTCCCCACACAGGATTAATTGCTCCTGTGTCTTTCGTCTCATTTATTGCAGTGCTGACACCTAGTTGAATCTCTTTTAGCATAGATGTAATAAATTTATGTAGTTCCATAAATTTTTCTCCTAAGAATTGTAGTGAAAATGAATTTAATAAAGGTTAGATCTCTATCATAATGGCATTTTATGCACCTCCCTACACCTCGAACAGCATTTCCAGATCCGAGCGGGTCAGGCTCTTCCAGGCCGACTGGCCGGGGATGATGGAATCGGCGATGCCCTTCTTGGATTCCTGAAGCTTCAGAATCTTTTCTTCCACCGTGTTCTCGCAGATCATCTTGTAGGAGAAAACCTGGCGCGTCTGTCCGATGCGGTGGGTACGGTCCGTGGCCTGGTCCTCCACGGCCGGGTTCCACCACGGGTCGTAGTGGATGACATAGTCGGCCGAGGTCAGGTTCAGGCCCGTTCCGCCCGCCTTGAGGGAGATGAGGAAGATGGGAATCTCCGGCGAGTTGTTAAACCTGTCCACCTGCTCGAAACGGTCCTTGGAAGTGCCGTCCAGGTAGCAGAAGGGAATTTCCACCATATGCAGCCAGTTGCGGATGATATGCAGCATCTGCACGAACTGCGAGAACACCAGGACCTTGTGCCCGTCGTCGATGATGGACGTGACCAAGTCCTTGAAAGCTTCGAACTTGCCCGAGGACAGGTTGGTGTTGAGCCCCGGCATGTCCAGCTTGAGCAGGCGCGGGTGGCAGCAGATCTGGCGGAGCTTGAGCAGCGCGTCCAGAATGGAAATCTGGCTCTGGCCGATGCCCTTCTCGTCCACGTCCTGAAGTACCTGCTCCTTCAGCTTCCTGGCCAAGGCGGCGTAGAGCTCCATCTGGTCCTCCAGCAGGGCGGAGTAGTAGATGTTCTCCACCTTGGGCGGCAGGTCCTTGGCCACCTCGTTCTTGGTCCGGCGCAGGATGAAGGGTTTGACCCGGGCCTTGAGGTAGCCCAGGCTGTCGTCGTCGCCGTCCTTGATGGGTTTGACAAAGCCCTTCTGGAAGGCGGCCTGGGAGCCCAGGAAGCCGGGCATGAGGAACTCGAACAGGGACCACAGCTCCAGCAGGGTGTTCTCGATGGGCGTTCCGGACAGGCACAGGCGGAACCGGGCCTGCATCCGGCGTACGCTTCTGGCCGTGATGGTGTTGGGGTTCTTGATGTTCTGGGCCTCGTCCAGAATGATGGCGTTGAACTCGAACTTGAGCAGCTCGTCCAGATCGCGGCGCAGCAGGGCGTAGGTGGTGATGATCAGTTCCGAGGACTCGATCTGTTTGAACAGGTTTTCGCGTTTGGAACCATAGATGACCAGACGCTTCATGTCCGGCACGAATTTCTGGGCCTCGCGTTCCCAGTTGGGCAGCACCGAAGTGGGCACGATGATCAGGTTGGGGCCCTTGTGTCCCTTTTCCTTCATGTACTGAAGAAAGGTCAGCGTCTGAATGGTTTTACCCAGACCCATCTCGTCGGCCAGGATGCCGCCAAAATGGTATTCGTGCAGGAAGTTCATGTAGCTGACGCCCTGAATCTGGTAGGGCCGCAGGGTGGCGTTCAGCCCTTTCGGGGCCTGGACCTGCTTTATCTCCGTGAAGTCGTGGAGCTTTTCCCGCAAGACATTCCAGAAGGCGTCGGAAGTGGTTTCCGGAATGTCTTCAAGAATCTTGTCCAGAATCGGGGCTTCGAAGTTCTCGAAACGCTTCTTGGGCGGCTTTTCCAGGTCGAGCCCAAGAGCCGCGAGCTTGTGTCCGAGTTTTTCCAGCCAGGATTCCGGCAGGCTGGTGTAGGTGCCGTCCTTCAGCTGCACGTACCGTTTGCCCTGGGTCCAGGCTTTCCAGATCTTGTCGATGGGCACGGAGATGTCGTCGTATTCGACATTGATCTCCAGGTTGAACCACTTGTCCTCTTCCTGGGTTTCCACCGAGGCCACCACGTTGGGAGGAGTCAGGCGGACCTTGTACCGGGTCAGGTCCTTCTCGCCGTACACGCGGTAGGCTTCCACCAGTTTGGGATAGGCATCCAGCAGGAAGGCGATGGCCTCTTCGGGCTCCAGAAACCACATGGAACTGCTGCGCAGTTGGAAGCGCATGTCCATGAGGGTGGTGAGCAGGGCCTCCTCTTCCTCCTGATCGCGGCGGATGAGGAAGGATTTGCCTTCAAAATGATAGCTGCCGGTCTGCAGATCCTGATTGGGGCCGGGAAGGCTGATGTCGCCGTGCTCGGTTTCGTAGATGTTCTGGATTTCGAGGGTGAGCAGGCTGCCTTCCTCGCTCAGGAACAGCTTGGGATTGTAGGTGGCGGGCACGAAAATGGGCTGCATCCGTTCCAGAAATTCATCCTGACCGTGCAGATCCGAAGCCGGGATTCTGGTCCAGACCCGGTCCAGAAATTCGGAAATGTCCGCATGGGGAATGACCGGCGGGCTCATGACCAGTTCCTGGATCAGATGGGGGCTAAGACCTGTCTGGACGGGGTAGAAGCAATGCTTCAGGCAGACCCACAGGGGGAGCTGGCCGTAAAAAGAGACGTTCTGGTTCAGGATGGAGAAAGGCACCTTGCCGTCCCGGCCGAGCATGATGTCGAAGGTCAGGCCCTCTTCGGTGAATTTGGGGCGCAGTTGCAGCCGGATGGGCGTGCTTTCGATGCGCACCGACTGCTCCGTCTCCTCCCAGAACAGGTAGTATTCGTTTCTGATGGCCCAGAAAAACCAGGTCATGAGTCCGAAGGGGATCTCCACCCGGTGACCGTAGTAATCCAGATACTGGCCGATCTGTTCGGCCACTTTAGGGAGCTCCGGAGAAATTTCACACCAGTCCGGGTTGCGGACGATCTGCTCCAGCGTCACGGGATTCTGTACGGTGGACAGGCCGGATTTGTTCTGCCGGGCCCGGAAGAATTCCACCAGCAGGCGGCCCGGTTCGGCGATGAAGCGGAAAATCAGGTAGTGCTGGCCGGGCTCCGGATCCAGGGCGGTGGAGAAGAACGAACGGAAATTCTGCCGCCATTCGCTTTTGACGGGTTGGGGATCGTCCTCGCGTGTACTGACTACGGAATCCAGCCGTGAGGACAGCTCCAGAGCCGTCGCGGCCACATGTCGGCAGGTGCCGGAAAAGGAATCCTGACAGTTGCAGTTGGAACTGGCCGCGCCCTGATCCAGACTGATCTCCAGCTCCGAAGTGTAGGTCTGAAAATCGTCTCCCTGAATCTGGGCTTCGACTTTCCAGGAATCTCCGCCCCGGCGGATGTCGAGCTTCTGGATGCCGCCTTCGGCGATCAGGTACTGGCCGCTGTCCCGGATGTACTCCGGAATGTCGCCGGACAGAAAATCGCGCAGGATGCGCTGGACGCGTTCTTCAACAGACGAGGACATGTTTTGACTGAACTCCGATGAAATCATGATTCCCGCCGGGGCGGGTGAGAAATGCCGCCGGAACCGGAAGGTTCACGGAAGTGGCAGGATGTAATGGACCCGTTTAATCAAATCAATTTTCTTTAGCAAGGGGTGAGAAGAAGTTTGAGGCTTACTCGTCCGGCGGGAGCATTTCGCCGTCTGCCGGCGCGACATCCGGAGCGAAGGGGCACGGCGCGGTGAAGACGAGCCATTTTCCCGAACGGGGATGAAAAAGTCCGAGCCGGCTGGCGTGCAGCATGAGACGCGACGAAGGGGACGGATCGGGGCCGTAGAGGTTGTCTCCGACGATGGGATGCCCCAGACTGGCCAGATGCACCCGCAACTGATGGGAACGTCCGGTATGGGGAAAGAGGCGGACCAGGGTCGCGTCTTCTTTTCTGCGCACGGTCTCATACAGGGTCAGGGACGGCTTGCCTGTCCGGAAGCAGACCTTCTGCCGCGGCCGGTTGGGCCAGTCCCGGACAAGGGGCAGATCGATGCGCCCCCGGTCTTCGGGCACCGTTCCTTCCACCAGAGCCAGATAGATCTTGCCGGTCCGTCTGTCCTGAAACTGCCGCCGCAGAATTCTTTCGGCTTGGCGATGAAGGGCCATGGCCAGCACCCCCGAAGTGCCCAGATCCAGCCGGTGTACAGCTTGGGCTCCGGGATGGCGCTCCCGGAGCCTGGTCAGGGCCGAATCTGAAAGCTCCATCCCCCGGCCGGGCACGGACAACAGACCGCTGGGCTTGCTCACCACGCATATGTCCCGGTCTTCGTGGAGGATTTCCAGGGACTCCCGCGGCGGATGGTAGAAGAGAGGCTCCACCTATCTGCCTTCGGGCAGGAGGCTTTGTATCTCGACCAGATTGGAAATGGCTGCGTTGATCCTGTCCAGCATGCCTGGGGATATGTTGGAACTGTACATCAGGTAGCGCAGGTTGCCCCAGGGCATGCCGTCCATGCTCAGGATGGTGAACTGCTCCGAGGGAACGTCGGCCGCCTGCAGCAGGGCGGACACCTCTTCCGGGGCGGCCAGCATGTACGACGCCCGGTTCAGGGCGATGAGCCTGAGCAGCACGCCCTGTCTGGTGGTCACGGGCAGGGTGGGAACCCGGGTTTCCTTTCTCAGCTGATCGACGCTTTCGCCGAGGGAAAGGGCTTCGACCTGGCCGAGAGTCAGGGAGTGGTCCTTGAAGAGCGAGCGCAGAGTGGAATGGCGGCGCAGTTTCGGGGCCTTCCGGGCCGTGGTCAGAATCACCATGCCTCTGTCCCGGTAAATGGGCAGGCTGAAGCTGGCGTAGCGTTCCCGTTCCGGTGTCTTGAACCAGCCCACGGCGCAGAAATCTTTCCGTCCCGAGCGGATTTTTTCCAGAATACGGTTGGGGGGCATGGAGACAAATGTAGCCGGGATACCCGCCTCCTTCAGAATGTTACGGGTCAAATCTACCAGAATACCGGCGGCCTGGCCGTTTTCCGCGTAAGAGTAGGGCGGATGATCGAAATAGGCCACGGTGAGCTCGTCCCCTCTGGCCAGCGCCGGGAGGAAGCAGAATATGACAGTCAGAAGGAGTGCTTTCATGCGCGCTCGTTATTGTAATCTGTCCGTTGGAGCCGGGCCGGGCTCATGCACGCCGAATTGGTCCAGCTGCCATGCCACGTCCTTGCCGGTCATACGCTGTTTGCGCGTGATCATCCACCATAAACCTTTCCAGCGCCAGCCCGGAATGGACTGTATGTAACGGCCCTGGCGGGTCAGCGTTCTGATGACAAGATCCGCCGTGCCGCCGGCGGACTCCCTTGGTTCGAGGCCGGTGCGCCGCTCCAGGGTCCGGCATCCTTCGCCGTGCAGGTCATGAATCCGGTC
>JAUMXF010000018.1:19965-24189 GCA_030529235.1 Pseudomonadota bacterium | reverse complement strand
CAGTCCGTTGCCGGGGAAGCTTTGCACGAAGGCGCCCGGAGGCACGGGCAGGGTGTGCGCTTCGGACGCGTTGGTGGTGGTTACGCTGGTATTGTCGTCGTAGATGGTCACCAGTTCGGTGAAATGCCTGCCCATGCCCGAGTAGAAGACCAGATAGGTACACTCCCGCGTATTTTTCCAGGTCCGGCAGAAAAGAAGACGCCCGGCGTCCATGACGTCGAAATCGAACATCAGATCGTCTTCGTATCCGTGCTCCCCGGCCCACGACTCCACCTCGCGCATGGGCTGGCGGATGGCCGGATCCGCCGGAGCACGGAGCCGGGCATGGATTTTCCCTCCGGGATCGGCCAGAGCCCGCACGGTGGCGCCGATGACCCTGGCGGACAGAAGCCACAGCCCTCCTAGGGCGGCCGCGAAGATGAGGGCGGCGATCATGGTCATTCCGGCGTCGCGTCCAGTTTATCCAGTTCGGTTTCGACCAGGGGCAGAATGCCGTCCACGATGCGGGCCACCCCGCGGGCGTTGGGGTGCAGACCGTCTTCCAGAACAAGGCTGCTGTCGCCGATGACTCCTTCGAGAAAAAAGGGATAGAACGGCAAGGAATATTCGCGGGCCAGTCCGGGAAAAGCCGCCTCGAACCGCTCTTTGTAGTCCTCGCCCCAATTGACCGGGGCGTGTATTCCGGCCAAGATGACCGCCGCTCCCGCGTCACGGCACTGTCTGATCATGGCGTCCAGATTGGCGCGGGTCCGGTCCGGAGCCAGGCCCCGCAGGCCGTCGTTGGCTCCCAGTTCCAGAATGACCAGCCGGGGCTTGTCCTCCAGGGACCAGCCCAGCCGAGCCAGCCCGCCGGATGTGGTGTCTCCCGAAACGCCCGCGTTGGTCACCCGGACCGCCCGTCCCGCGTCTTGGAGGCGTTTTTCCAGCTGCGCGGCGAAGGATTCCGCGGCGGGCAGGCCGTAGCCGGCGGTGAGGCTGTCGCCGAAGGCGAGAATGTGGATTGGTTCCGCCGCCTGCGCGGGCAGGGCCAAAGTCATGAGACCAACCCAGAAAAGGACGTGGGGCATGAGTTTTCCTTCTGTAGATTTGTGCGATGTTCATGTGACGCTAACCGCCGGAGTGGAAGCGGTCAATATATTGCATGGAGTGAGCCTGCGCGTGGAAAAGGGCCAAACTCTGGCCGTGACCGGACCTTCGGGCTCGGGCAAGACCACCATGCTCATGCTCATGGCCGGGCTGGAGCGTCCCTGCTCCGGCCTGGTGCGGATGGCGGGAGTGGATCTGGGCGGTCTGGGCGAAGACGCCCTGGCCCGGTTCCGGCGCGAGCACCTGGGCATCGTTTTTCAGGCCTTTCATCTCATTCCGACCATGACCGCCCTGGAGAACGCGGCTCTTCCTCTGGAGTTCGCCCATCATCCGCAGGCTCTGGAACTGGCCCGGGCCGCCCTCGAGCAGGTGGGGCTCGGCGGCAGGAGCAATCATTATCCGTCCCAGCTTTCCGGCGGCGAGCAGCAGCGCGTGGCCCTGGCCAGGGCGTTCGCGCCCCGGCCGTCCATCATTCTGGCGGATGAGCCCACGGGCAATCTGGACGCGGACACCGGGCGGCGGGTCATGGAACTCCTGTTTTCCATGCAGGAGGAGGACCAAACCACGCTGGTTCTGGTGACCCACGACCCGGCTTTGGCCGGACAATGCCGGCGTCAGGCCGTCATGCGCGCGGGCCGTCTGGAGGAACGGTGAACCCGAAGGACTGGATGGCGGCCCTGCGGGTGGCCGGGCGAGAACTGCGGGCCGGAATCCGCGGTTTCGGCGTGTTTCTGGGATGCCTTTTTCTGGGTGTTCTGGCCATCAGCGCCGTGGGCTCCGTGGGGCGGGCGCTGGAGGAAGGACTGTCCCGCGACGCCAGAGCCATCCTCGGCGGAGATGTGAGCGTGGCTCTGACCTCCCGGGAGGCGTCCGGGGAAGAGCTCGCCTATCTGGAAAGCCTCGGCCGCGTGGCCCGGACGCATTCCTCGCGGGCCATGGCCCGGACGGGCAATGCGTCCATTCTGGCGGACGTCAAGGGCGTGGACGGATCTTATCCGCTATATGGCGAGGCCGTGGTGGAAGGCTCCAGCCTGCACGAGGCCCTCGCGTCCGGGAAGGAGCTGCCCGGGGCCGTGGCCGACAGGGCGCTGTTCGCCCGGCTTGGCCTGTCCGTGGGTGACACGATTCAGGTGGGCGGGGCGCGTTTCCGCCTGACGGGCGTGCTGCTGCGCGAGCCGGACCGTGTCGCGGGCGTCCTGAGTCTGGGGCCGCGCGTCATGACCTCGGCGGAGGCCTTCCGGCTGACCGGCCTGATCAGTCCCGGCAGCCTGTATCAGTCCGAGTATCTGCTGCGGCTGTCTTCCGGCGCCGCGGCGGATGCTGTGGAAGCGATCCGGGCGCGGTTTCCCGATGCCGGATGGCGGGTGCGCGATTTTTCCAACGCCGCGGCCGGAGTGCGGACCACTCTGGAGCGGCTGCGCGTGTATCTGACCCTGGTGGGCCTGACCGCCCTGCTGGTGGGCGGACTGGGCATTGCGGGCGGGGTGCGCGGCTATCTCGAAGGCCGCCTGGTCCACATGGCAGCCATGAAGTGCATGGGCGGTTCCACGCGGACGCTTTTTGCCTCGTATCTGTTGCAGATTCTGGTTCTGGGCGCTCTGGGCGCGGGGGCGGGCATGATCACCGGGGGCATGGCTCCCTGGATTCTGGTCCGTCTGGGCGGAGACGCGCTGCCCATCCCCGTCGAATCCGGCCTGTATGCAGCGCCTCTGGCCCATGCCGCTTTGTTCGGTCTGCTCACGACTCTCGCTTTTGCCATGCCGCCTCTCTTTCGGGCGGTGCTGGTCCGGCCTGCGGGCATATTCAGAGGATATGTATCGTCCGGAGCGAACCCCCTGCCGCCCGCCGCTCTGGTTTTTTCGGGTCTGTTTTTTCTGCTGCTCGCGGGTCTGGTGTTCCTTTTTTCGGACGATTCCCGGCTGTCGGGCTGGTTTGTGGGCGGAGTCGCCGCCGCCTGGCTGCTTTTCAGAGGTATGGCCGCCCTGATCCGCTGGCTGGCGGGCAAAGCGCCGCGTCTGCCTCTGCCCAGCCTCCGCGTGGGCGTGGCCAGTATTCACCGGCCGGGGTCGCCGGGCGTGAGTTTGGTTTTTGCCCTGGGGTTCGGTCTCACGGCCCTGGTGGCCGTGGTCATGGTCAATGCCAGTCTGGACCGCAGCCTGTCCGTGGAACTGACGCGGCAGGCTCCTGCTTTTTTCTTCATGGACATCCGGGCGCACGAGGCGGACGGCTTTCGCGATGAGGTTCTGTCCGTTCCCGGAGTGGAGCGGCTGGACTTGCGGCCCATGGTCCGGGGCCGCATTGTGCGCATCAAGGATGTGCCCGTGGAAAACGCGACCATCTCCGAGGATGTCCGGTGGGCCGTGCGCGGAGACCGGGGGTTCTCCTATGGCCCGGATTTTCCCGAAGGCAGCGAACTGGTCCGGGGTGCATGGTGGGAAAAGGACTATGCGGGACCGCCGCTTGTTTCCCTGACTTCGGATCTGGCTCGGGGTTTCGGCGTGGACATCGGCGATACTCTGACGGTCAACGTGCTGGGGCGGCCCCTGACCGCCACGGTGGCCAGCATCCGGGACGTGAACTGGCGGACTCTGGCCATGCAGTTCGCTGTCATCTTTTCGCCGGGCGTACTGGAGAAGGCGCCGCAGAGCTGGCTCGGCGCGGCCTACGGCGTGGGCGACGAGCATCTTCTTTTTTCCCGAGTCACGGAGAAATTTCCGGATGTGGCCGTGGTCACGGTCCGGGATGTGCTGGAGAGCGCGGCTGTCATGATGCGGCGTATGGCCAGAGCCTTTCAGGTCATGGCGGGGCTGGCTCTGGCCGTGGGACTGCTGGTTCTGGGCGGGGCGTTTTCCGCGGATCAGCACCGCCGCATCTACGACAGCGTGATCTACAAGGTCTGCGGCGCCACCCGCCGGGATATTCTGACGGTTCTGACTGCGGAGTTCTCTCTGGCCGGGCTGTTCACGGGTCTGGCCAGCCTGGCGCTGGGGACTCTGGCCGCCTGGGGCGTGGTCAGCGGACTTTTGCAGATGCCTTTTGCGCCGGACCTGGGCCTGAGCCTGCTGACGGTGCTGGGCGGAACAGGCGTTTCTCTGGCTATCGGCCTGCTCGGCACCTGGCGGGCTCTGGGCCGCAAGG
>JAUMXF010000018.1:0-19865 GCA_030529235.1 Pseudomonadota bacterium | reverse complement strand
TGCGCGTTGACAGGCGCGGAAAGGCGGGGCTATACGGCGTCCCTTGCCGGGCGGGCGTGGCGGAATGGTAAACGCATCAGCCTTAGGAGCTGACGCCAAAAAGCTTGTAGGTTCGAATCCTATCGCCCGCACCACAGACTACCCGGCAGGGGGGCCCGTCCGGACTCCCCGCCCGCCAATACAGGAGTGGAATCGTATGGAATACAAAGTGGAAGAACTGTCCCCGTCCAGACGCGCGATCAAGGTGGATGTGCCTGCCGAAGAAGTGAACGCCTCGCTGTCCGCCACCGTGGCCTTGTACCGCAGGGGCGCGGACATCAAGGGCTTCCGCAAGGGCAAGGTTCCTTCCTCCGTGGTGGAGGCCAGGTTTCGCAAGCAGATCTACGGGGAAGCCACCAGCGATCTGATCAACTACCACATAAACGAGATCATGGGCGAGCTGGGCCTGTCTCCGCTGTCCAGGATCGATGTGGATGCCCGCGAAATGGAACGGGACGAGGATTTTTCCTACAGCTTTTCCTTTGAAATCGCTCCCAAATTCGACCTGCCCGAATACAAGGGGCTGTCTGTGGAAGAAGAGGAAGTGACCGTGGATCCGGAGCAGGTCCAGGGTGTCATCGACCGCATCCGCCGGAGCATGGCCAAGACCGTGATCGTGAAGGAAGAACGTCCCGTCACCGGCGGAGATATCGCCGTCATCGACTTCCAGGCATTTCAGGACGGAAAACCCATGGACGGCATCGTGGCCAACAAGTTCGAGCTGCCTCTGGGCGAGGGCAATTCCCTGGCCGAATTCGAGGAGATCGTCATCGGCATGACTCCCGGCCAGACCACCGAGCGGGAACTGACGTTCCCCAAGGATTTCATCAACGACAAGCTGGCCGGGCAGACCGTGGACATGCGGGTCACCCTGCACGCCATCAAGGTGCGTGAACTGCCTGAGGTCAATGACGAGTTCGCCGAACTGGCCGGCAATTATTCCTCGGTGCGGGAGATGGAGGAAGCCATCGAAAAATCCTACATCGCCACCCGCAAACAGCTGGTCAAGGGCGACGCCCAGACCAAGCTGCTGGATCAGATCAAGGCCGCCGTGGATTTCGAGCTTCCGCAGAGCGTGCTCGAAGAGCAGATCGACAGCCAGATCATGGAATTGCAGGGCAAGCTCGAACGCCAGGGCAAGAGCCTCGACTCGCTGGGCCTGAGCCGGGACGAACTGCGCGCCCAGGAACGTCCCGTTGCCGAGGAAGTGGTGAAGTCTTCCTTGGTGCTTCTGGCCATCGCCAACGCCGAAGGGCTGACCGTGGAACCGCAGGAAGTGGACCTGGTGCTGCAGAAGATGGCGGCCTCCACGGGCCAGGATTTTCATTCCATCAAGGATTACTACGAACAGCACAACCTGATGATCCCCCTCAAGGATCGGGTGCTGGCGGACAAGGCCATGGACATCATCTATTCCAGCGCACAGGTGTCCACGGTTCCTCCCCGCGCCGGAGAAAACGCCTGAGTTTCCCGGCAGCGGCTCCCCGGCCCCATGCCGGGATGCCCGGACATTTCTTTTGCTCCCGGCAGAGCCCGGAACCTCTTGACAGAGTGGTTCCGGGCGTTACTTTTTCTTGCCTTCGCGCCTGTCAGGTTTATCTCCACATAAAATTCGGGTCTGAGTTTCTTCTTGGAGAAATTGATTGATCGCCGGCCTTGCCGGAAATACTGTTGATTCCTTACCGCCAGCGCCGCACCGTCCGGTCTGCGGGCCTGCGGATGAAACATAAAGGAGCATCCATGGTCAGAAATTCCGTCTTCGTCATCGAAAACACCGGCCGCGGTGAACGGATGTACGATATTTATTCCCGGCTGCTGAAAGACCGCATCGTTCTTCTGGGTACGCCCATCGACGATCATGTGGCCAATTCCATCTGCGCCCAGCTGCTTTTTCTGGAGTCCGAAAACCCGGAGAAGCAGATCAACATGTATATCAACTCGCCTGGCGGTTCCGTGACCGCGGGCATGGCCATATACGACACCATGCAGTATATCTCCGCCCCCGTGGCCACCCTGTGCATCGGCCAGGCCGCGAGCATGGGCGCCGTGCTCCTGGCCGCCGGGGAGAAGGGCATGCGCTACAGCCTGCCCCATTCGCGGATCATGATCCACCAGCCCATGGGCGGATTTCAGGGTCAGGCTTCGGACATCGCCATCCAGGCCAAGGAAATCCTGAGACTGCGCGGAGCCCTGAACGGCATTCTGGCCTCCCATACCGGCCAGACTCTGGAGCGGGTGGAGCAGGATACGGAGCGGGATTATTTCATGAGCGGCGAGGAAGCCGCCGAATATGGCCTCATTGATCAGGTCCTGGCCTCCCGCAAGGAACTGAAATAGAGGAGGAGACGCCATGGCGAACGGAAAAAACGGGGGCCAGTTGGCCTGCTCCTTTTGCGGCAAGGCTCAGGACGAGGTCCAGCGGATCGTGGCCGGTCCCGAAGTGTATATCTGCAACGAATGCGTGGCCCTGTGCTGCGACATCATAAAGAACGACAACCGCAAGGAAGATGCCGCGCCGCAGGAAATTCCCCTGCCGCAGGAAATCAAGGCCGCTCTGGACGACTACGTCGTCGGCCAGCATGACGCCAAGAAGATTCTGTCCGTGGCGGTGTACAACCATTACAAGCGCATCAGGTACCGCGCCCAGGCCACGGACGACGTGGAGCTGGACAAGAGCAACATCCTGCTGATCGGGCCCACCGGGTCGGGCAAGACGCTTCTGGCCCAGACTCTGGCCCGGATTCTGAAAGTGCCCTTCGCCATCGCCGACGCCACGACCCTGACCGAAGCCGGTTATGTGGGCGAAGATGTGGAGAACATTCTGGTGCAGCTGGTGCAGAACGCCGATTATGATCTGGAGGCGGCGGCCAGGGGCATCATCTACGTGGACGAGATCGACAAGATTTCGCGCAAGTCCGACAGCCCGTCCATCACCCGCGACGTTTCCGGGGAGGGCGTGCAGCAGGCTCTGCTCAAGATCGTCGAAGGCACTCTGGCCAACATTCCGCCCAAGGGCGGGCGCAAGCATCCGCAGCAGGAATTCATCCGTCTGGATACCTCCAACATCCTGTTCATCGTCGGCGGCGCATTCATCGGACTGGAAGATGTCGTCAAGCAGCGCGTGCAGGGCTCGGTCATGGGGTTCGGAGCCAAGGTGCGTTCTAAGGACGAAAACACTCAAGGGGCGCTGCTGCGCCAGGTGCATCCTACGGATCTCATCCGCTACGGCCTCATCCCGGAGTTCACGGGGCGTATTTCCGTCATCACTTCTCTCGATGAACTGACCGAGGCCGATCTGGTGCGCATTCTGCAAGAGCCCAAGAACGCCCTCATCCGTCAGTACAAGAAGATGTTCGAACTGGAGGGCGTGGAACTGAAATTCACCACCAACGCCCTGAAAGCTGTGGCCGCCAGGGCCATCAAGCTGGAGACAGGCGCGCGCGGCCTTCGTTCGGTCATGGAATCCATCATGCTCGACATCATGTACACCATCCCGTCCATGAAGAACGTGGCCGAATGTGTGATCAACAGGGCGGTGGTGGAGGACGGCAAGGAGCCCCTCATCCTGTTCAAACCCGAGGCCAAGAGCGCCTGATCCGAGAAAGTCATGTCCGAACCGATCGCCTTTTTACGCATTCCCGCGGAGAGCATGTTTCTGCCGCTCATGTCCCTGCGGGAAGTGGTCATGTTCCCCAAGGCCATCGTGCCGCTGTTCGTGGGCCGGGACTCTTCCATCAAAGCCATCGAGACGGCTCTGGAAAAATACGACAAGCTCATTTTTCTGGTCTCCCAGAAGGATCCCGGCCAGGAGCGTCCGGACACGGAGGGGCTTTTCGGCGTGGGCGTGGTCAGCAGGATTCTGCAGATGCTGCGCCTGCCCGACGGCACGGTCAAAGTGCTGTTCGAGGGCCTGTACCGCGCTTCCTGGGACAGAAGCGAGGGCTTGCTGTCCATGGACGAAATCCAGATGGCCCGCGTGTCCGCCCTGCCCGATGTGGCTGGGGTGGACATGGAGGGCGAGGCTCTGGTCCGGACCACTCACGAGGTCATGGAGGAATACGGACAGGTCAACCGCAAACTGGCCAAGGAAGCCATTCTGGCCATAACGAGCATAAGCGAGCCCGGTCATCTGGCCGATGCCGTGGCGCCGCATCTGAAAGCCTCCTTTGACCGCAAGCAGACCGTGCTGGAGATCCTCGATCCGGTCCGCCGCCTGGAACGGGTCTACGAACTGATCCAGGAGGAGGTGGAGATTTTCTCTCTGGAGAAGAAAATCAAGAACCGGGTCAAGAAGCAGATGGAGGAAAACCAGAAGGATTACTATCTGGGCGAGCAGCTCAAGGCCATCCATAAGGAGATGGGCCGGGATTTCGATCCCAAGGCCGATATGGAAGAACTGGAGGCGCAGCTCGCCGCCAAGGACATGCCGGAACAAGCCCGGGAAAAAGTTCTGGCGGAGATGAAGAAGCTGCGCCAGACGCCCTCTTCTTCGGCGGAATACGCGGTACTGCGCAATTATGTGGACTGGATTCTGGCCCTGCCCTGGAACGTGGTGCGCGAGGTGGACACCGACATCGCCGAATCCCAGAAGATACTGGACGCCGACCACTATGGTCTGGAAAAGCCCAAGGAGCGCATTCTGGAATACCTGGCCGTACAGGCCCTGGTGAAGAAGCTGCGCGGGCCCATCCTCTGCCTGGTGGGGCCTCCGGGAGTGGGCAAGACGTCTCTGGCCAAATCCATCGCCAGAGCCACGGGCCGGGAGTTCGTGCGCCTTTCTCTGGGCGGTGTCCGGGACGAGGCTGAAATCCGGGGGCATCGCCGCACCTATGTGGGTGCGTTGCCTGGAAAGATCATCCAGTCCCTGAAGCGGGTTTCTTCCAACAATCCGGTCTTCTGCCTGGACGAGGTGGACAAGATGAGCACGGATTTCCGGGGCGACCCGTCGGCTGCGCTGCTGGAAGTGCTGGACCCGGAGCAGAACAGCGCATTCAACGACCATTATCTGGACATGGATTACGATCTGTCGTCCATTTTTTTCATCACCACGGCCAATTCACTGCAAAGTATCCCTCTGCCTCTTCAGGACCGCATGGAGATCATCACCATTCCCGGTTATCTGGAAACCGAGAAGGAATGCATCGCCACGGACTTTCTTCTGCCCCGGCAGCTGGAACAGCACGGGCTGAAGCCCGGAAATCTGACTCTGAACAGGGACGCCATTCTGGAAATCATCCGGCGCTATACCCGCGAGGCCGGAGTGCGCGGCCTGGAGCGGGAACTGGCGTCCATCTGCCGCAAGGTGGCCCGGACGCTGGTGGAGGAAAAGGATCTGGAACGCAATGTCTCCGTGGACAGGGATATGCTCGGAACCTATCTGGGCGTCCCCAAGGTGCGGCACGACCAGCGCGAAGACAAAGCCCAGGTGGGTGTGGCCACGGGACTGGCCTGGACCCAGACGGGCGGTGAGCTGCTTTTTGTGGAGGCGGCTCTCATGCCGGGATCGGGCAAGGTGGAGACCACGGGCAAGCTGGGCGATGTCATGCAGGAGTCGGCCCGGGCGGCCCTGAGCTATATCCGTTCCCGCTCGGAACTTTTCGGCCTGCGCCGTGATTTCTACAAGGACGTGGATATTCACATCCATGTGCCCGAGGGTGCCACGCCCAAGGACGGGCCGTCGGCGGGCATCACTCTGACGACCTGCCTGGTTTCGGCGCTGCTGAACATCCCGGTGCGCAACGATGTGGCCATGACCGGAGAAATCACCCTGCGCGGCCGGGTGCTGCCCATCGGCGGAGTGCGGGAAAAACTGCTGGCCGCCCACCGGGGGCTGGTATCCAGGGTGCTTTTGCCGGCGGAAAACGAGCGGGATCTGAAGGAAGTGCCCAAGGCCATCCTGAAGGATGTGGAAATCGTGCTGGTAGAGAGCATGGATCAGGTGTTGTGCGAGGCCCTGCAGGATGTCACCAGGGAATCCCTTTTTTGTTCCCCGGCGGACATCATTCCCCTTTCCAAGGGACTGGTCCGCCGGGACTGCACCAATCCTCAATAGTCGGGGGACCCGGACATATATCTGGCGCATGCCACAGCGGTCGGAGAATCCGGCCGGAACATTTTTAATTTCTCCAACGAATAAACCGAAGGAGCGTACACCATGAACAAGAGAAACAACGTGGTCACCTTTCAGGGCAATCCTCTGGTGTTGCTGGGGCCGGAAATTACCGTGGGTATGACTGCTCCTGATTTTACTGTAGTGAAAAACGATCTGGCTCCGGCCAGACTGGCGGACCTCAGGGGGCAGGTGACCATTATCTCCGTGGTGCCCTCTCTGGACACGGGTGTGTGCGATGTGCAGACCCGCCGGTTCAATCAGGAGGCCGGGGCTCTGGGCGGCAAAGTCAAGGTGGTCACGGTCAGCATGGACCTGCCTTTTGCCCAGGCCCGTTGGTGCGGCAATGCGGGCGTGGAAAACGTGCAGACCGTATCTGACTATCAGACGGCGTCCTTTGGCCAGGCTTACGGCGTATTGATCGAGGGGCTGCGGCTGCTGGCCCGGGCCATTTTCGTCGTCGATTCCCAGGGAAAGGTAGCTTACGTGCAGATTGTCCCGGAAATGACTCACGAGCCCGACTATGGGGCTGCTCTGGAAGCGGCGAAAAAGCTGTTGGCCTGAGAAAAACGCACTCCGTGTGGCTGGGGCCGTGTCGCAGGCCGCTTGCCGGGAATGATTACGGATCGGAATATCTGAACAGAACTTCAAGAATGAGGTGAATTATGCTGAGCCCTAAAATGGAAAAAGCCCTGAACGATCATCTCAATGCGGAAATGTTTTCCAGCTATCTCTATCTGGCCATGGTGGCGTATTTTCAGGATAAAAATCTGAATGGGTTCGCGCACTGGATGACCATCCAGAACGAAGAGGAGAACTTCCACTCCATGAAGTTCTTTCGCTACATCGGCGGCCGGGGAGGCCGGGTCTGCCTGGAGGCCATCAAGAAGCCCCAGTCCGAATGGAAAAGCCCCCTCGACGCCATGGAAGCGGCCTTGAAGCATGAGGAATATATCAGCGGGCGGATCAACGATCTGGTCAATCTGGCTGTGGAGGAGAAAGATCACGCCACGGCCAGTTTCCTGCGCTGGTTTGTGGACGAGCAGGTGGAAGAGGAGGAGAATGTGAACGAAGTGGTGCAGAAGCTGCGCCTGCTGGGAAACGACGGCGGGGGACTATTCATGCTGGACCGGGACATGGCCGCGCGGGTGTTCACTCCTCCGGCGGAATAGCCATGAAACCTGGCCGGACGGGTTGGCCGCGCAAAGCGGGACCCGAGGCGGCGTTCATATGTATCCGGGGCAGGTAACTGCCCTTTTTCTTGCCGGAGAGGAACACGGACCTGGGGCATGGACACATTCTGGATGAAACTCGCGCGGCCTGTCCGCTATGCCTGGCTGCGGATCGTACGGATCAAGGCCCCGGCCGAGTCCGTTGCCCTCGGGCTGGCCGTGGGGGTTTTCGTCGGAGCCCTGCCTTTTTTGTCCCTGCAGATGTTTCTGGCCGTGTCCGTAGCCCTGCTTCTCCGGGGAAATCCTGTGGCCGCGGCGCTCGGCACATGGTGGAGCAATCCGCTCAACTGGGCCATCATTTTTCCTTTGTTCTACATGCTGGGGAAATTGTTCATCCCCGGTCCCGTGGTGGAGGTGAGCATACACGAGCTCATCCACATGCCGATTCTGGATTTGCTGCACCGGGGAGGAAAATGGATTCTGATCACCACGCTGGGCGGGGCTATCGCTGGTTTGCCTTTGGCCGTTCTGACATATTTTCTCTCCTTGCGCGGCGTACGCCTGTATCATGACAGACGGGCCAGAAGAAAGCGGGAGCGGCAGACCCGTGCATTGCACAAGAGCCGGTAGTTTTTCCGCGCCCAAACGCTCTCTGGGACAGAATTTTCTGACCGATGCGAATATCTGTCGGCGCATTGTGCATGCGCTGGGTCTGGAACCGGGCGGGGCGGTACTGGAGATCGGCCCGGGCCGGGGAGCGCTTACACGAATTCTGGCTGCACATCAGGGGCCGGTCATGGCCCTGGAAAAAGACCGGGAACTGACCTCCTGGCTGCGCCGGGAGTTTCCGTCTGTCGGCGTCATTCAGGGCGACGGACTTTCTTTCTGCTGGGAGGGGCTGGCCGCGCTGCCGGGTATTTCTGTGGTGGGCAACCTTCCCTACAATGTGGCCTCGCCCATGATCTGGGAAATGGTCAGCCGCTGCCGCTTCTGGAAAGGCATGGTCTTCATGGTGCAGAAGGAAGTTGCCGGACGCCTGACCGCCGATCCCGGCAGCCGGGCTTACGGCGCGCTTTCGGCCTGGGTATCCAGTTTTACCGTGCCGCGGTACATGTTTACCGTGCCTCCGCATGTGTTCCGGCCCCGGCCGAAGGTCGATTCCGCCGTGGTGCGGTTCGATCCCCATCCTTTTCCTGCCTGGGACGAGGCCGGATGCCTGTCTCGTCTGCTGAAAACGCTTTTTCAGCAGCGCCGGAAACAATTGGGGGTAATTCTGAAATCCTGCTGGAGCGAAGAAGTGGAGGCATGGTGCGGACGGTGGGGCGTGGATCGGCGGGTCCGTCCGGAAGAGTTGCTCCCCGATATGCTCAGAAGTCTGGCGCGGATCGCGGCGGCGCGTTTATAGGCCCGGCCATGCAGGGTATCCGATAAGTCAGGATACGCCTGCCTTTTTGGAAAATTGACTTGACTTTACAGTTGAATTTCTGTTTGCCTGCGTCCTGAATGCTGACAATGTGGGAATTTCACATTGTTTATGGTTTGTTCGCGATAAGGCTTGAAAGCCTAATGTAAGGCCGCACTCTGAAATGAAATTATGTCGGCCGAGATGAACACTGCAAAGGAGGAAGACTGATGACAAAGGCGGAACTGGTAGCCAAAATGGCTGAAAAGGCTGGATTGACAAAGGCGGATGCCGAACGGGCGCTGAAATATTTTCTTGATTCCGTTCAGGACACCCTCATCAGCGAAGGCAAGCTCACCCTGACGGGTTTCGGCACGTTCATGGTTGAGGAGCGTCAGGCTCGCACCGGCCGTAATCCCCGCACTGGCGAAGAATTGAAGATTCCCGCATGCAAAGTTGTCAAATTTCGTCCCGGAAAGGACCTGAAAGACGCGATCAAATAAAAAGATCGACGAAGGGGGGACCATGCTGCACGGGGAAACTGTTCAAAGTCCGTTGCCGCAGGATTTGCCGTGGTGGCAGCCTGATCATGCCATTTTTTTCGGGGTTCTGTATGCGGTGCTTTTCATTATCAGCAGTGGAGTGGGCATCGTCATCTTGAAGTCAATCACCGAGACAGTGAAAGAACATCTCTAGACTGTGCTTTCGGGAAATACGGAGGGCGCTTCGGGCGCCCTTTTTTTCTTGATTTGTATTCCTGACGCGCATAGGAAGCAAAACTCTTCGCATTTCTGAAATACTGCGGAGGATGACGGGAAGGGGAGGTGATTGATTTGCCAGGTGTATACATGGGCGACAGCGATACGTTCGATTACTCCCTGCGGAAGTTCAAGAAGCAGGTAGAGAAAGCCGGAATTCTTTCCGAGCTGAAGAAACGTCAGCATTTCGAAAAACCCAGCATCCAGAAAAAGAAAAAGGAAGCTGCGGCCAAGAAGAGACTTCTCAAAAAAATTCGTAAGCTTCAGGTGATGTGATGCATCTCGCCGAACGCCTTGAGAAGGATTTCGTAACCGCTCTCAAGGCCAAGAAGACCGAAGAGGTGGCTGTCCTGCGAATGCTCAGGGCGGCCGCCAAAAACAAGCAGATCGAATTGCGCCGGGAACTGACCGGGGCCGAGCTTCTTGATGTTCTGGCCAAACAGGTCAAGCAGCGTCAGGAATCCATCGAACAGTTTTCCGCCGCCGGGCGAACCGATCTGGCCCAAGCCGAAGAGCGGGAATTGGCGGTTCTGCGTTCCTATCTGCCTGAACCCCTTGGGCCTGCGGAACTGGCTGATGCGGTGGAGACGGCCATTGCCGAACTCCAGGCCTCCGGCATGAAAGACATGGGCCGGGTGATGAACGCCATCCTCGGCAAACATGCCGGGCGGGTGGACGGCAAGGAACTGAGCACTCTGGTGCGGACGCGCCTTTTGTCCTGATTTCTATGGATCCGCGAATTCTGCAGCTGCTGGAATTTCCCAAGGTTCTGCGGCATATTTCCTCATTTGCCATCAGCGAGGCGGGCAGGGATGCCTGCCTTTTGCTTTTGCCGGAAACGGATCTTTCCCGCATCGCCGAACGCTCCGGTCTCATCGAGGAACTGCTGCGTTTTTCCGGGCACATGGAGATCCGCCTTCTTCCTTTTCCCGACATGGCCGGGGTATTTGCGTTTCTGCAAAATCCTCTGGGAGTCCTCGATCTGGACGGTCTGAGCGGCGTGTGGGCCATGCTCAAGGCCGTAACCGCTCTCCGGGACAGTCTGGGAACTCCGGATCCGTCGCTGTACCCGCGTTTGGGAGAGCTGGCCGCCCTGCCCCTCCCCCCCCGGACATGGCCGGCCCTTGGCCGCTGTCTGACTCCCGACGGCGATATTCGGGATGAGGCTTCGCCGGAACTCTTCTCCGTGCGTCAGGAAATCCGCCGCGTCCATCAGATGTGCACGCGGAAGGTGCAGGATTTTTTTCAGAACAAGGAGTTGTCCGGCATTCTGCAGGACGATTATCTGACCATCTCTTCCGACCGGTATGTGCTGGCCCTCAAAAATAACTTCAAGGGACGCTTGAAGGGTATCGTGCACGACTATTCCCAGACGGGGGAAACCTGCTATTTCGAGCCCTATTTTCTGGTGGAGCTGAACAACACTCTTCAGGAATACCGTCAGGAGGAGCGTGCGGAAGAACAGAAGATTCTGCGCTTTCTGACGGAACTCATCCGTTCCGAAGAATCACAATTGCGCGAAGCGTTCGATGGGCTGGTGCGTTTCGACACCCTTTTAGCGACGTGCCGTTTTGCCCGCACAGCCGATGCCCGCTGCATCGGCATTTCCGAGTCCGGCCGGCTGCGGCTGACGCAGGCCCGCCATCCTCTGCTCGTTTTCAGCGGGGACCCGGTCGTGCCCGTGGATATCGAGCTCAAAGAGGACCAGCGCGTGCTGATCATTACCGGCGGTAATGCGGGCGGGAAGACCGTGTGTCTGAAAACCCTGGGCCTCTTGGCATTGATGGCTCACGCCGGGTTGCCCGTCACCGCCGCTCAGGGAAGCGAACTGCCTTTCTGGGACAACTACGTGGTGTCCATGGGCGACGAGCAGTCCATCGAGCAGAGCCTGTCCACGTTCACGGCGCAGATACATAATTTCAGCGAAGCGTGGCCCAACATCGACTCCGGCACTCTGGTCATTCTGGACGAATTCGGCGTGGGCACCGACCCCAGTCAGGGAGCGGCCCTGGCCCAAGCGGTGGTGGACGGGCTGATGGAGAAGGGCGCCTGGATCGGCGCGGCCACACATTTCCCGGCCCTCAAGGCGTATGGCCTGTCGCGTCCGGGTGTGCGCGCGGCGTCGGTCATTTTTTCTCCGGACACCAAAAAGCCGCTGTTCAGGCTCGGATACGACCAGGTCGGAGCCAGCAGGGCTCTGGACGTGGCCCGCGAGCAGGGGCTGCCTGAATCCGTGCTGAGCCGGGCCGAGGAATACCTCTATCTGGATGCGGGAGGCAGCGAAGAGATTTTTGAACGTCTGAACCGTCTGGCTGCCGAAAAAGAGGCTGAACTCGCGGACATGAAGATAAGAGCCCGCGCCGCCGAGGAAAAGATGGCCCGCAAGCTGGAAAGTCTGGAACGGGAACGAGTCCGTATGGGGACGGAGTTGCAGGCCGCGTCCCAGGAGATCGTGCGCGCGTGGCGCGAGGGGCGGCAAGGGCGCAAGGAGAGCATGCGCGAGCTGGCCCGGCTGCGGGAGAGTGTCGAGACGGCGGGAGAGGATGGGCGTGAGGAAGCGGCTCTTTCCCTTGCGGATATTGCCCCGGGGCAGATCCTGTTTTATGTGCCGTGGGGCAAAAATGGGCGGGTGTGCGAGGTGAACGCCAGAAAGGAGCGCGTCCGGCTCGATGTGGGTGGCGTGAATTTGTGGGTGGAGGTGCGTGATGTCCGCCCTGGGGAAGCCCGTCAGACATCCGGCGGCGGGAGCACGCGTCATGTGGCTACGGACGCGCCGCCTCTGCGGCTTGACCTGCGTGGAACCCGCACGGATGAGGCTGAGGCCGAACTGGCCCGATTTCTGGACAGGGCGTTGCTGGCGGGCCGGGCCGAGGTGGAGATCATTCATGGCATGGGCACGGGGGCCGTGCGTCGGGCAGTGCATGAGCATCTGCGCCATTCACGGGCGGTGGAGAGTTTCTGTCTGGGCAATGCGGACGAGGGTGGCGACGGCATGACCAGGGTGGTGCTGGCTGGGTAGTGCCTTGCCGCCGTTTTCCCGTCGTTGCGGAACTTGGGCGGTATCTTCGGGCCTGTACCTTCTCCGGAGTTCTGCAAAGGCTGACCCGCTCCGTTCGTGGCGGGTGAAGAGGACCGGATGAGCGCGTCGGATTCAGGACTGATCGCCAGAATAAAGGCCGCTCTGCGCATCGAGGATGTGGTCGGCCGGTATGTGGAGCTGCGTCCGGCCGGAAGCAGGCTGGTGGCTCCGTGTCCGTTCCATCAGGAAACCAAGCCGTCTTTTTCGGTCAATCCCGATGCGGGGTTCTATTACTGCTTCGGATGTCAGGCCGCCGGCGATGTCATTGAATTTTACCGCGCCATCAATGGCCTGGAGCTGGGAGAAGCCGTGGAGGCCCTGGCCCGGGAGGCCGGTCTGGAGACGCGTCGGCGGGCGCCCCGGCGGGAAGAGGGAGGCGTATCCCGGACCATGTGCCTGGAGATGCACTCCCTGGCCGCCGGGTTTTACCGTCAGACCCTGAATGGTTCCGCCGGGCGGGCAGCGCGGGAATACATCGCCGGGCGCGGCCTGTCTCCGGAAACGGTGGAGCATTTTTCCCTGGGCTGGGCTCCGGACGGCTGGAACGCTCTGCGGGATTACCTGCGCGCCCGCGGCTTCGGATACGAGGCTGCCGAAAAAGCCGGGCTGCTCAGCCGTTCCGCCAAGGGGAGCCACTATGACCGCTTCCGGGAAAGGCTCATTTTTCCGATCATGAACCTGACCGGTCAGACAGTGGCTTTCGGCGGACGAGCTCTGGTCGACGGCGACGGCCCCAAGTACCTGAACTCCAGTGAAACGCCCATCTACACCAAGGGTGAGCATCTTTACGGGCTGTACCAGGCCCGGCGGGCCATTTCGCACCTGAAGAGCGTTCTGCTGACCGAAGGCTATGTGGATGTGCTGAGCCTGCACCAGTTCGGGTTCGGGAACAGTTGCGGCGTGCTGGGGACGGCATTGACCCCGGAGCAGGTGCACCGGCTGTCCGGACTGACCGGAAGGGTGGATCTGGTTTTCGACGGCGACAACGCCGGACGCAAGGCGGCCTTGCGGGCTGCGGAGATGGTTCTCGGCCAGGGGCTCCACTGCCGTGTGCTCTGCCTGCCTGAAGGAGAGGATGTGGATTCCATCCTGCAGCAGGCCGGGAAGGAACGCCTGGAAAGCCTCATGGCCGGAGCCGTGGACGGTCTGGACTACTGCCTGGAACAGGTGGCGGCCCTGCCGCCGAAGGAAATTCTGAACTGGGCGCGCGGGTTCGTGTCCCGCCTGAAACAGATGGACTGGCAGTCCTACTATCTGCCCCGGCTGGCGGCCGGTCTTGGTCTGTCGGAGGCGGAACTGCGCCGGGAGCTGGACGTGTCCGCTCCCGTGTCCGGCCGGTCGCGTCTGGAGGCCTGCAAGCCCGTGCAGGTGGACCGGGAACTTCTGGCTTTTGCCGTGCGCTTTCCGGAATACAGGGAGGCCTTGGCCGGTCAGGATCTGGACGCGCTGCTTTTTTCCGGCCGCAGCCGGGAATTCTGGAAGAAACTCCGGACTCACAACGAGGCTTCCATCCTGCAGCATCTCGATGCGGGAGAGAGAAAATTTTATGTGTCCTGCCAGATGAGAACGGATGTGCACCTGAAAGACGCAGCAGAGCAGTGGCGCGAATTTCTCGCCTATTTCGAGAAGCGGCGCGACGCACGGGACCGCGCTCCGTTGCGCGACAGGCTGCTGGCGGCCCGGCGGCGCGGCGACTTTCAGGAAGAACTGCGGCTTCTGGCCCTTTATGACAAGTCCTTGTCCCGCGATCAGTGATCGCGGGTGTTCGTATTTTTTAACAGGCGCTGGGGGAGAGCGGATGAGCAACATAAAAGACGTGCAGCAGATTCAGGCGCTTATCGCCGAGGGAAAGAAAAAGGGCTTTCTGACGTTCGATGAACTGAACAAGGCTCTGCCTTCGGAGGTCAACACCCCGGAACAGATCGACGAGATCATCGTCATTTTCGATCAGCTTGACATCGACATCGTGGACGAAAAGCTGACCGGCGGCATCGAAGTGGCCGAGGATGACGGCGAGGAGGTCAAGGACGAGGAAAAGCTCGAACTGGCCGAGGACGAGGACGGGGCCGACTATTCCTCGCGCAGCAACGATCCGGTCCGCATGTACCTGCGCGAGATGGGCGCCGTGGGCCTGCTGGACCGCGACGGCGAGGTCTATATCGCCAGGAAGATCGAAGCCGGGGAACTGGAGGTGCTGTACGCTCTGGTCGAGGTGCCCGTGGCCGTGGAAGAGCTGGTCCGTGTGGGTGAGGATCTGAAAAAGGGCCGCATGAAGCTCAAGGACGTGGTCAAGACCATTGAGGAAGACGACCCGTCCGAAGAGGAGATGAACCAGCGTGAGCGGGTCATCAAGCTTCTGGAGGACGTGAAGAACATTTATAAAAAGCGCCGCCCCCTCTATACCCGTCTGGACGAGTGCGCCACCCTGGAGAAGCGCGTCTTCGGCGTGCAGAAGAAGCTCATGGACTACAAGGACAGCGTGGTCCAGTGCCTGCGCGACATCAAGCTCGAAAAGACCCTCATCGACCGCATCATCGAGACCGTGGGCGACTATGTGCGCCAGATGCACAACTGCAAGCGTGACCTGTCGGCCTATATCCTGTCTCTGGGCAAGTCTCAGGACGAGATCTTCGGTGTTTTCCGTCAGCTGGACGAACGCAGCGTCAATCCAGTCGCGGCGGCGGACCAGCTCGGCATGACCATGGAAGAGCTTTTTTCCTTCAAGGAAATGGTCAACGGCAAGATCGAAATTCTGCACAAGCTGCAGGAAAACGCCATGCATGACGTGGATCAGCTGGAGGAAATCCTGTGGCGCATCCGCAAGGGCAACTCCGATGCTCTGGACGCCAAGCAGGAACTGATCCGCGCCAATCTGCGGCTGGTGGTATCCATCGCCAAGAAATACACCAACCGGGGCCTCCAGTTTCTGGATCTGATCCAGGAAGGCAACATCGGTCTCATGAAGGCCGTGGACAAGTTCGAGTACCAGCGCGGCTACAAGTTCTCCACTTACGCCACCTGGTGGATCCGGCAGGCCATCACCAGGGCCATCGCGGATCAGGCCCGGACCATCCGCATTCCCGTGCACATGATCGAGACCATCAACAAGCTGGTGCGCACCTCGCGTTATCTGGTTCAGGAACTGGGCCGGGATCCGTCCCCCGAGGAAATCGCCGAGCGTATGGACTACCCGCTGGAGAAGGTCAAAAAGGTGCTCAAGATCGCCAAGGAGCCCATTTCCCTGGAAACGCCCATCGGAGACGAGGAGGATTCCAGCCTGGGCGATTTCATCGAGGACAAGAAGGCCGTGGCTCCGGCCGACGAGGTGGTCAACACCAAGCTGGCCGAGCAGATCGCTCAGGTGCTCTCCGATCTGACCCCGCGCGAGGAGCAGGTGCTCAGGAAGCGCTTCGGCATCGGCGAGAAGAGCGACCACACTCTGGAAGAGGTCGGCAAGCTCTTCAATGTCACCCGCGAGCGTATCCGGCAGATCGAGGCCAAGGCCCTGCGCAAACTGCGGCATCCCGTACGCAGCCAGCAGCTGCGCTCCTATTACGAATCTTAGCCGGGCAGAGCGATGCCGTCTTTTCCGCGCGCCGCGCGGTCCGCTTTTTCCTTCAGAGCCGCCTTGGCGGCTCTGTTTTTCGGCTCTCTGGTTGTCCTGTGCTTTTTTCTTTATCCGCTCATGGCTCCGGAAGCCGAAATCTGGCGGGTGCGGGTAACAAGGGTGGTGGACGGGGATTCTTTGGTCCTGGCCACGGGAGAACGGCTGCGTTTGCGCGGTATCGGCGCGCCGGATTTGAAACACCGGGAACATCCCGAACAGTACTACGGCATGGAAGCCAAAAAAATTCTGGCCCACTCGGTGGCCGGGCGGGAGCTGTTTCTGGACCGCGGCGAACTCGGCACGGACCGCCATGGACGCCTGATCGGCATGGCCAGACTGGCCGACGGACGCATGCTCAACCTGCTCATGGTCGAGGAGGGAGCGGCTTTTGCCTACCCGCACGCCGAAGATCGGGACTCGGGGCTGGCCAGCATTCTGCTGGAGGCCCAGCGGGAGGCCATGCGCCAGGGAAAAGGATTCTGGCCCCGGATTCTGAGCATGCCGTCCGCTTCCGGGGGCTATGTGGGTTCTCGCTCGTCTTTGCGTTTTCACTCCGCGTCGTGTGCCGAGGCGGCCAAAATATCGCGCGCCAACAGAATTGTTTTTTCTTCGCTGCGTCAGGCGTTCGATGCCGGATACGCTCCGGCCAAGGAATGTACGTCCTGGCCTGTCGTGCAGTGAGATTCTGTCCGCTTTGCCCGCCGGATCGCCGAACGAGCCGGTGCGGATTTCTCCAATCACAGGAAGGAGACGCTCATGTCTGAATGGATGGAAATGGGACGCTTCAAGGAGCTGGACGAAACAGCCAGAAAGGAGGCCAACCGGCTGGCCGAGTACGCTCTGGACGTGGCCCTGGACCCGGCCAAGGTCATTCGCTTCGAGGAGGCGGAAGAAGGTTTCCGGCTGCTCGTCGATGAGGATCTGTACAAATTTTATCAGGGATGCTGATTCCCGCCGGTTTCGTGACCCGGCTGGCGCGGCGTCTGACGGCTTTGGCCGGAGAGTACGCTGACCGGCTGGGAGAACATCGCGTCCATATATTGCTCAAGCGTGATCACACCCTGCGGGTGCATGCCTTGGCGGCGCGCATAGCCCGGGCCGAGGCTCCGGGCATGGTTCCCTTGTGCCGGGCGGCCGCGCTGATGCACGATATCGGCCGCTTCGAGCAGTTCGAGCGGTTCGGGACGTTTCGGGATGACGAGTCCGTGGATCACGGAGATCTGGGGGCGGAAATCCTGGAAAGGGAGAGCTTTCTGGCCGAATGCGGTCCGGCGGCGCGGAATGTGGTCATCTCCGCAGTGCGCCTGCACAACAAGCGGGAACTGCCCGCGGGTCTGAAAGAGCCGCTCGGCACGGTGGTCCGCGTGGTCCGGGACGCGGACAAGCTGGACATCGTCCCTCTGGTGCTGGCCGGGATGGAGCCGGGCCGGGCGGGCGACAAGGTGGTGGCTCTGGGCCTTGCGGATGCGCCCGGCGCGTGGAATCCTCATATACTGGAGACGGTCCGCCGGGGCGGGAATCCGTCCTATGCGGATTTGACCTGCGCCAACGATTTCCGGCTGCTTCTGGCTTCCTGGGGACCGGGCCTTGAGTTTACAGCCAGCCGGAGCATTTTCCGCCGCCGCGATTATCTGGGGCGGATTTTTGCCCAGCTCCCGGATATGCCGGAGTTTTCGGCTCTGCGGGACGTCCTTGTCAGCCGTCTGTGAGTTGCAGCCACAGCAGTCTGTCCAGCGGGCGGAGCAGATCGCCGTAAATGCCGCCGTAGCCGGGAAACTGGCCGAAGAGCTCCAGCTTGGAGCCCTGCAGCGCGTCCGAGGCGCTGGATTCCGGCGAGGAAGGGGAGAGGGCCAGAATCCGCCGTTCCATGATGAGATAGGTTTTGGCCTTGCGGCAGAACTCGGCGCATATCCGCTCGCAGGCATCCCCGTGTTTTCTCCAGTGGACGCGCGCCTGTTCCGTGACCGGCGTATGACGGGCCTGCCAGACCAGGGCCAGCAGAAAATTGACAGGAGAGCCGGGCACGCCGCGCCGCCATCCCAGAAGCCAGGGGGTGCGCCAGGAAAGCAGGAAATGACTCTGCCCGAAGCGGATCAGGTCTTCCAGGGCTTCCTGCATGGCCGCAAGGCGCGGGTCGTCCCACAGGGCCGGGGCGCTGTCCAGGGACCAGGCCGGGACGGACATGCTCCGGACTCCCAGAAGTCTTGCCAGCAGGGCGTTGGCATCCGGAGAATCGGGCGACTCCAGATGCGCGTAGCTCAGAACGAACCGGCCCTTTCCGTATGCTCCCCGCACCACGCACGGCTCGCCGCGCAGCCGTCCCGGATCCAGATTGATACCGTACAGGGCTTCCCAGTTCGGGATTTCTTCCGGCGCCACCGCGGACCAGCTCAGGTCGGCGGACCAGAAATCCGGTCCGGGTTCCAGATAGCTCGCCACGATCTCCAGAGGATTCTCCGGGTCGGGCGCGAATTGCGACGGCCACCATACAGGCAGCCGCGCCTCGCCGTCCGTGCCGTTCTCGTGCGTGCGGCAGAGCAGATGTCCGCTGAAGTTGGGCAGCCGGTCCCGGGCCGCCTTGCGTGACCATGAGCACAGGTCGAGCAGGAACGTTCTGCCCTGCGAGGCCAGAGCCAGCCCCGCGCCGCCGCAGATGCCGAAATATCCGCCCCCGCCGCGCACGTATTCCCGGATGTTTTCCCGGCCGCCGTCGCCCAGAGCCAGGGATTTGAGCCGGGCCCAGCCGCCCGGAACCAGCAGCGTGTCCGGCGGTTCCTTCTGGAGGGCGCCATGCCGGATGTGCTCCGCCGAAAGAAGGCGCGGGTTGAGCCCCATGCCCGACAGGGCCCGCCAGAGCAGGACCCCCCACAAGTGCGATTCATCCCAGAAAAGAGCCATATTCCGCATGGCGGCGGCCTAGCAGATCGGGCCGCGCGGAGCAAGCCGGGCTTGCTTTTTGACATGGCCGCCGGTACGCAAATCCACTTGTTCCGGTCTTTGGCGCGGGCCTGGAAAACCTTTCGGCAGTCGCGCCGCTTCTTGAAGATTTCATCGCCGAAAACGCGGGCCGCGCCCGGAAAAATGTTCATCACAAGCCCAGGGCATGGTTCCTGGCATCGGGGAGTTTGCTATGGCCGAACCACTCGCCAAGGGGTACGAACCCGCCGACGTGGAAAAACGCTGGCTGGACCACTGGGCTTCCCATCAGACTTTCACGCCGGACGTGAACAAGGCCGTGGAGCATCCGGGTGAAAACTATTCCATCGTCATTCCTCCGCCCAACGTCACGGGCGCGCTGCACATGGGCCACGCCCTGAACATCACCCTGCAGGACATCATGTGCCGGTACATGCGCCAGCACGGCAAGACCGTGCTGTGGGTCCCGGGCACGGATCACGCGGGCATCGCCACCCAGAACGTGGTGGAACGCGCGCTTCTGGCCGAAGGGCGCGGGCGCGAGGATCTGGGCCGGGAGGCGTTCGTGCGCCGCGTATGGGAATGGAAGGAGGATTACGGCGGGCGCATCCTGAACCAGATCCGCCGTCTGGGAGCCAGTGTGGACTGGACGCGGGAGCGGTTCACCATGGACGAGGGGCTGTCCAGGGCCGTGCGCGAGGTTTTCGTGACCCTGTACGAGGATGGCCTCATCTACCGGGGCAAGTATGTGGTCAACTGGTGTACCCGTTGCCACACGGCTCT
>JAUMXF010000017.1 GCA_030529235.1 Pseudomonadota bacterium | reverse complement strand
AGGGCGGCCGTACCGTGGGCGCCGGCGTCGTCTCCGAAATCGTGGAGTAAAAGATCATGATGACCAGTGATAAAATCCGCATCAAGCTGAAAGCCTACGATTACCGCATTTTGGATAAGGCTGTGGCCGAGATTGTGGACTCCGCGAAGAATACGGGGGCATCCATTGCCGGCCCTATCCCGCTTCCCACGCGGATTCACAAGCAGACGATTCAGAAGTCCGTGCATGTGGACAAGAAGTCCCGCGAACAGTTTGAGATGCGTGTGCATAAGCGCCTTCTGGATATTCTCGAACCCACACAACAGACCGTCGATGCGCTGGGCAAGCTGAATCTTCCCGCAGGCGTTGATGTGGAAATCAAGCTGTAGGAATATCGAGGACTAACATGAAGAATACATTGGGGCTTGTAGGACGCAAGATCGGCATGACGCGTATCTTCGGGGCCGACGGGAGCGTTATCCCCGTTACTGTGATACAGGCCGGGCCTTGTCCTGTAGTGGACAAGAAAGTGGAGGCTCGCGACGGCTATGCGGCTCTCCAGGTGGGCTTTGAAGAAGTTCCGGCGCATCGCCTGACCAAACCCGAGCAGGGCCATCAGCAAAAGGCAAATTGCGGCTTTTACAGGATGCTGAAGGAGTTCCGCTTGGGAAGTGTTGAAGAATATGAAGTGGGCCAGAAGCTGACTGTCGAGATGTTCGCTCCCGGCGAGAAAGTGCGGATTACCGGTACGTCCAAGGGCCGCGGCTTTGCCGGTGTCATGAGACGTTGGAACTTCGGCGGCGCTCCGGCCACCCACGGACACGAGAAAGTGCACAGAAAGCCCGGCTCCATTGGTCAGTGCGCTTGGCCGAGCAAGGTTTTCAAGGGCAAGAAATTGCCCGGCCAGCTTGGGAACAAGACCGCGACCATGCCGAATATCGAGATCGTGGATGTACGTCCGGAGGACAATGTGGTGCTGGTCCGTGGCCAGATCCCGGGACCCAGGCAGGGGATCGTTATCCTCCGCAAGCTGAAGTAAAGAGGACGATGATGGCAAACGCGAAAATATACGATCAGAATAGGCAGGAAGTGGGAGAGATCGCCTTGGACGACGAGATTTTTCAGGTCGAAGTGCAGCCTGAAATACTGCATCTTGCGGTCCGCTCCCACTTGGCCAAGCTGCGTTCCGGCACTGTCGGCGTCAAAAACAGGGCCCTGATCCGTGGCGGCGGTAAGAAACCCTGGCGGCAGAAGGGAACGGGCCGCGCCCGCGCCGGCTCCAGCCGTTCCCCGCTGTGGCGCAGCGGTGCCATTGTGCACGGTCCGCGGGCCAGAGATTACAGCTTTAAGATTAATAAACAGGTTCGCAAGCTGGCTCTGAAGATGGCTCTTTCTTCCCGTTTTACCGCGGAAAACATGCTTGTGGTGGACAAACTGAGCTTTGATCAGATCAAGACCAGAGACTTTGTTGCGTGCAAGGAAAAACTGGGATTGAAAAATGCCTTGATTGTCGTGGCCGAAAAGGATAAGAACCTTGCTCTTTCGGCCAGAAATGTTCCTGGCGTACTCGTTTTGGATCCGCAGTCCATCAATGTTTATGAGATTCTTAAGTACCAGCAGATGGTTCTTGACAAGGGCGCTGTCGAATCCTTGCAGGAGAGGTTGAGATAATGGAAAACGCGCAGGTTTTGCTTAGGCCGCTGATTTCAGAAAAAACCACGGGGATGAAGGCTCTGGGGAATCAGGTGGCTTTCTGCGTTCACGCCTCCGCCAACAAGATTGATGTGCAGCATGCTGTCGAGGGGGCCTTTGGTGTGAAGGTCGTGGCTGTCAACATTGTCAGATATCGCCCCCGGCAGAGAAAAAAATTCGGCCGGACCGTAGGCAGGATCAGTGGTTACAAGAAAGCCTATGTCTCTCTTGCCCCCGGCGACAAGATCGATTTTTTTGAAGGGGTGTAGTCATGGCAATCAGGAAACTGAAACCCACATCAGCGGGGCGCAGAGCTCAGACGGTTCTGAGTTTTGACGAGATTACCCGCTCTGTGCCGGAAAAATCCCTGACCAGGGGATTGGCTAAAAAAAGCGGCCGAAACCATTTTGGTCGGATTACCTCTCGCCGCAGGGGCGGGGGCAATAAGACTCTTTATCGCTTGATTGATTTCAGGCGGAACAAGCTCGATATCCCGGCC
Organism: Pseudomonadota bacterium; assembly: GCA_030529235.1. Lineage (GTDB taxonomy): Bacteria > Desulfobacterota > Desulfovibrionia > Desulfovibrionales > Desulfomicrobiaceae > Desulfomicrobium. The sequence goes on along the minus strand of JAUMXF010000017.1, from coordinate 28,250 downwards.
AGAGTGGCGACGATCGAATATGATCCTAACCGGAGCGCTCGTATCGCTCTCTTGCATTATCTCGATGGGGAGAAACGCTATATCATCTGTCCTGTCGGGATCAGCGTCGGGGATCAGATTCTGGCTGGCGAAAAGGCCGATATCAAACCTGGAAATGCGTTGCCTTTGGCGCGTATCCCGTTGGGTACGCTGGTGCATAACATTGAGCTTTATCCTGGTCGTGGCGGGCAACTGGCCCGTTCTGCGGGCTCTTATGCTCAGGTTATAGCCAAGGAAGATAAATACGCTCTCCTCAGGCTGCCCTCCGGTGAGGTCCGCAAGGTGTTGGCTATGAATATGGCCACAGTGGGGCAGGTCGGGAATATTGAACACGAGAATGTGTCCATCGGCAAGGCGGGAAGGAACCGCTGGCTCGGCAAGCGTCCGCAGGTCCGCGGAGTGGCGATGAACCCAGTGGATCATCCGCTGGGCGGCGGCGAAGGCAGAAGCTCCGGCGGACGTCATCCTGTGACTCCATGGGGCAAACCTACCAAGGGATACAAGACCCGCGCCCCGAAGAAGGCGTCTTCCAAGTTAATCGTCAAACGCCGTGGCAGTAAGTAGGAGTTTCTATGCCCAGGTCTCTGAAGAAAGGTCCATTTGTGGACGACCATCTGCTCAAGAAGGTGGAGAAGTCCAATGCGGAAAGAAGCCGTCAGGTGATCAAAACTTGGTCACGCCGCTCCACCATCATTCCGGAAATGGTGGGTCTGACCTTTGCCGTTCACAATGGGAAGAAATTCATCCCCGTTTTTGTGTCTGAAAATATGGTCGGCCACAAACTCGGTGAGTTCGCTCCTACCAGGACGTATTTTGGCCACGCTGCTGATAAGAAGAAGTAGTCAGGAAGAGAAGAGATCATCATGGAAGCACGATCTGTAGCCAAATTCATACGTCTCTCGCCTCAGAAGGCCAGGCTGGTCGCCCGGAATGTGACCGGAAAGTCTGTGGAGGACGCTTTGAATATTCTGAAGTTCACCCCCAAAAAAGCTGCTCGGCTGATTGAAAAGGTGCTGACAACCGCCATTGCGGATGCAGAGCACAACAACAAGCTTGATGTGGACAGACTCTATGTAAAAGAAGTCCGTATAGACGGCGGGCCGAGCTGGAAGCGTATCCAGTCGCGGGCCATGGGCCGGGCATACAGAATAATCAAGCGAACCAGCCACATCACCGTGGTTGTCGATGAACTCTAGGAGGGCAGTGCTTTGGGTCATAAAGTTCATCCTTACGGCTTTCGCCTAGGATATAACAAAAACTGGAAGTCCCGCTGGTTCAGCGACAAAAAATACGCCGAATATGTTTTCGAGGACAACAAGCTTCGGAAATATGTGAAAGAAAAACTGTTTCACGCTGGTCTTTCCAAAATTGAGATTGAAAGAGCCGCAGACAAAATCCGTCTCATCCTTTTCACCGCACGTCCCGGTATTGTTATCGGACGCAAGGGTGCGGAAATTGAGAAGTTGCGTGCTGAATTGAAAGCGAAGTTCGGCCGTGAATTTGTCATTGAGGTGAACGAGATTCGTCGCCCTGAAACAGATGCCCAGTTGGTGGCCGAATCCATTGCTCAGCAGCTTGAGCGCAGGGTCGCCTTTCGCAGAGCCATTAAAAAAACCTTGGGAATGGCCCAGAAATTTGGCGCACAGGGCATCAAGGTGCAGTGTGGCGGTCGCTTGGGCGGAGCTGAAATCGCGCGCACTGAATGGGCGCGTGAAGGACGTGTGCCGCTGCATACCCTGCGTGCTGATATCGATTACGGTGTGGCCCTTGCGAAAACCACATACGGCATCATCGGTATCAAGGTCTGGGTTTTCAAGGGCGAGATTTTGAGCGAGGTGGATAACTGATGCTGAGCCCCAGAAAGGTTAAATTCCGGAAGCAGCAGAAGGGACGTGTGCGTGGTCTTGCACAGCGCGCCACGACCGTCGCTTTCGGTGAGGTCGGGTTGAAGGCTGTGGAGTGTGGAAAGATCACCTCCCAGCAGATAGAGGCCGCTCGTATCGCCATGATGCGTCATATCAAGCGCGGCGGAAAGGTGTTTATTCGTATCTTCCCGGATAAAACCATTACAGCCAAGCCTCTGGAAGTCCGGCAAGGTAAAGGCAAGGGCGCTCCTGTTGGTTGGTGCGCTCCGGTTCAGAGAGGCCGGATGATATACGAAATCAAAGGCGTGGACATTGAGCTGGCCAAAGAAGCTCTGCAGAGGGCTGCCTATAAGCTGCCTGTCAAGACTATCATAGTCGAAAAGGAGTAAAACGGAATGAACGCTCAGCAGTTACGTGATCTGGATTCCGGAAAACTCCAGGAAAAGCTCGCTGAATTCCGGCAGGAACTTATGAATCTTCGTTTTCAGCACGCCACGGCCCAGCTTGAAAACACGCAGAGGGTGCCGCTGGTGAAGAAGTCCATCGCCCGGATTTTGACGATATTGAAAGAGAAGGACATGGAGACAGGTGATGAATAACAGCGGAAAAGCATCAAACAAGAGAACTCTTGTTGGCTTTGTGGTCAGCGATAAAAACGACAAGACCATTGTCGTCCGCGTTGAAACACTGGTCAAGCATCCTGTTCTGAAGAAGTACATCCGCCGCAGAAAGAAGTTCATGGCTCATGATCCCAATAATGAATGTCATATTGGGGATAAGGTTCAGATTGTCGAGCATCGCCCGCTTTCCGCGCGCAAGAACTGGCATCTGATGAAAATCATCGAAAGAGCGTTGTAAAGAGGGTGATGCAATGATTCAAATGCAGACGACTTTGGATGTCGCAGACAACTCCGGAGCCAAGAAGGTTGCCTGCATCAAGGTGCTGGGCGGAAGCAAGAGGCGTTATGCCCGGATCGGAGACATCATCATGGTCTCCGTAAAGGAAGCGATTCCCCATGGTAAAGTCAAAAAGGGCGATGTCCTCCAGGCAGTAGTTGTCAGGACCACAAAGGAAATCGGCCGACCTGATGGAACGTTTATCCGTTTCGACAATAATTCCGCAGTGCTGCTGAATAAGAATCTTGAACCCATGGGGACGCGTATTTTCGGACCTGTGGCCCGGGAACTGCGGGGCAAGAACTTTATGAAGATCGTATCTCTAGCCCCCGAGGTGTTGTAAGTCATGTCTACTCACGCCTGGAAAATTCATAAAGATGACAAGGTGATAGTCCTTGCCGGAAAAGACAAAGGCAAGATCGGAAAAGTCATCAAAGTGCTCCGCAGCAAGAATCAGGTTATCGTTGAGAAAACCAATATGGTGAAAAAGCACACGAAGCCCAATCCCTACGCGAATCAGCCTGGGGGCATTGTGGAAAAGGAAATGCCTCTGGATATCTCCAATGTGCAGTTCGTGTGCGGCGCTTGCTCCAAGCCCACACGTCTGGGCTTCAAGATTACCGATGACAACAAGAAAGTTCGTTATTGCAAGAAATGCAATGAAACGATCAGCTAAGGTATTGCAATGAGTAGTCTCAAAAGGCTCTACAAAGATAAAGTCGCTCCCGAGCTTTCCAAGGAATTCGGCTATTCTTCCGTAATGCAGATTCCCCGGATTACATATGTCTCGTTGAATATGGGACTTGGTGAGGGCAGCCAGAACAATAAGATCATCCAGGATTCTGTACGCGATTTGTCTCTGATTGCCGGCCAGCGGGCTGTTGTAACCCGAGCGAAGAAATCCATTGCCGCCTTCAAGTTGCGCGAAGGAATGCCCGTGGGCTGCCGGGTGTCGCTCCGGGGAGACGCCATGTGGAACTTTCTGGAGAAATTCATCACCATCGCTTTGCCCAGAGTCCGCGACTTTCGGGGAATTCCTGATCGTGGCTTTGACGGGCGCGGCAACTACACCGTTGGAATCAAAGAGCATACGATTTTTCCCGAGATTGAAATGGATAAAATTGAGAAGGCTGTCGGCATGAATATTTCCGTCATCACGACCGCCCGGACCGACAAAGAGGGCAAGATGCTCTTGAAGCTTCTTGGGATGCCCTTCAAGAAGTAAGGAGGACGGTAAGTTGACTCGTACATCTCTGATGGTCAAGGCTCAGCGGAAGCCAAAGTTTTCCACCCGGAAATACAACAGATGTCCGATCTGTGGTCGGCCTCGGGCGTTTATGCGTAAGTTCGGGGTATGCAGGATTTGTTTCAGAAACATGGCCCTTGCGGGAGAACTGCCAGGCGTAAGAAAATCAAGCTGGTGATGAGGTAATTACTTATGTCTGTCACTGATCCTATCGCAGATTTGCTGACCAGAATTCGCAATGCGTACGGTGCAATGCACTCCACGGTTACTGTTTCGCCCAGTCGGATGCGGGAAGCTCTCTTGCGTATTCTCGATGAGGAAGGATATATTTCTGGATTCTCCAAAGATGGCGACAATATCGTGGTAGATCTGAAGTACCATGAAAACAAGGCGGTTGTCGCCGGGCTCAAACGTGTCAGCAAGCCGGGCCGCCGTATTTATGTCGGCGTCAAGAGTATTCCTTCCGTTCAGAACGGACTGGGTATTTGCATCCTGTCCACTTCCAGAGGAATTCTCGAAGGGAAAAAGGCTGCGGAAATTGGCGTTGGCGGCGAACTTCTTTGTGAGATTTGGTAGGAGGCCGCAATGTCTCGAGTTGGTAAGTTACCAATAAGTATCCCGGCTGGGGTTGAAGTGAAAATCGGTGGAGAGGGTATCGTGGTCAAGGGACCTAAAGGTTCGCTGAACTTGGCTGTCCACCCGTCTACGTCCGTTAAGCTTGAAAATAATGCTCTTGTGGTGAGCCTGGCTGACGACACGCGCATTGCCCGTCAGCAGCACGGACTGCGTAGAACCCTGCTGGCCAATGCCGTTCTGGGTGTGACCCAGGGTTTTCAGAAGGTTCTTGATGTCGTCGGTGTGGGATACAAGGTAAATGTCCAGGGAAATACGGTGGTCTTGAATGTCGGTTTTTCCCATCCGGTGAATTTTGCCTTGCCCGCTGGTGTACAGGCCAAGGTGGAGGGCAACAAGATCGTCCTTTCCGGTTGCGATAAGCAGCTGGTGGGAGAGGTTGCGGCCCAGATTCGAAGAGTGCGTCCTCCGGAGCCGTACAAAGGGAAAGGGATCAAGTACGCTGACGAATTCATCCGCCGCAAGGCCGGAAAATCCGGTGGCAAGAAATAGGGTGTGTTATGAAAATATCCAGAGATGATGCCCGCAAAAAGCGTAAGGCGAGAATCCGGAAGAAAGTCAATGGAACAGCCGTCAGACCCAGATTGGTGGTTTTTCGTTCCAACAAGCATATTTACGCGCAGATCATAGACGATCAGGCTGGTGTCACTTTGGCGTCAGCATCCACCAAGAGTATTGAGGGCCTTCACCTTACTGTGGATAATGCGAAGCTTGTCGGGAAGAAAGTAGCCGAAGAAGCCTTGAAAAGAAATATTTCAGCCGTGGTTTTCGACCGTAATGGATTCGTATACCATGGGCGGGTAAGGGCCTTGGCTGAGGGCGCCCGGGAAGGCGGTTTAAATTTTTAATCGGGGACACTCATGCAGCAGAATGATTTTGAACTCATTGAGAAGATAGTCCATCTCAATCGCGTCGCCAAAGTTGTGAAGGGTGGCCGTCGATTCAGCTTCAGCGCTTTGGTCGTGGTCGGAGACGGCAGAGGAACGGTAGGGTTCGGGTTGGGAAAGGCCAACCAGGTTCCGGATGCCATCAAGAAAGCCACGGATCGCGCTCGTAAGGATATGCGGAAGGTGGAGCTGCTTGAGGGTACTATCCCATACGAAGTCATCGGGAATTTTGGCGCGGGTCATGTGCTGTTGAAGCCTGCCTCCGCCGGAACCGGCATCATTGCGGGCGGTCCTGTGCGTGCTGTCATGGAGGCCGCGGGTGTCCATGATATTCTGACAAAGGCTATCGGCACCAACAACCCTCATAATGTACTCCGGGCCACATTCGCCGGCCTGCGCTCTCTGCGCAGTGCGGAGCATGTGGGGAAACTGAGAGGCAAATCTCTCTTGGTCAAGAGAAAGTAGGTTAGGATGATGATCAAGATAAAGCTTGTGCGGAGTGTGATCACACAAAATCCCGCACAGCAGAAAACCGTCAAGGCGTTGGGATTCAGCAAAGTCAATCAGATCCGGACCGTTCCCGATAACGATTGTATCCGGGGCATGATAAGAAAAGTGCATCATCTTGTTGAGGTGATTGAAGCATGAACCTGCATGAACTTTATCCATATCCTGAAGAACGGGCCAAAGTGAAGCGGGTGGGCCGTGGTACGGCCTCCGGGCAGGGTGGTACGTCCGGGAAGGGGCACAAGGGACAGAACGCCCGCTCCGGCGGCGGTGTTCCCGCGTGGTTTGAGGGGGGGCAGATGCTGTTGTACAGGCGTCTGCCCAAGAGGGGGTTTAAAAACCCTTTCCGCATTGTCTATCAGGTCGTCAATCTTGGAGAACTGTTTGAGAAGTTTGCTGACCGGGCCGAAGTGACGGTGGAAGATCTTTATACTGCGGGCATGGTTGCAGCAAACAAGCCGATCAAGATTCTGGGCGATGGAGCCGCGACGAAACCCTTGAAGATAACAGCGCATAAATTCAGCAAACAGGCTGCCGAGAAGATTGCCGCAGCTGGCGGTGAAGCCATTTCCATTGAAGGATGAATCTGTGAGCATACCTAAAGGTGCAAATGTCGGCATGTCGGAGCTGAAGCGCAAGTTTCTGTGGACTTTTCTGCTTCTGGCCGTCTACCGGGTTGGGGTTCATCTGCCCATCCCCGGTGTGAACGGCAGTGCTCTGGCGGACTTTTTCGCCAACGCCAAGAATACGCTTTTCGGGCTGTTCGACATGTTTTCCGGCGGTGGATTGATGAATCTTTCCATCTTCGCTCTGGGTATCATGCCGTACATTTCGGCCTCTATTATTTTGCAGCTTCTTACTGTCGTCAGCCCCGAGCTCAAAAGACTGAGCAAAGAAGAGGGTGCTGCGGGCAGGAAGAAGATCACGCAATATACCCGCTACGGCACAGTACTTATCGCCCTAGTACAGGGCCTTGGCATCGCAGTGGGTGTGGAGAGTATGTCGAGCCCGACGGGGGCACCTGTTGTCTATGCCCCTGGATGGGCCTTTCGGCTGGTGACGGTGTTGACGCTCACTGCGGGTACGGTTTTTGTGATGTGGCTTGGGGAAAAGATTACGGAGCGCGGCATTGGTAACGGAATCAGCCTGATCATTTGTGCGGGTATCGTCGCCGGTCTGCCGAGCGGTATTGGAAAGTCGTATCGTCTGTTTGCGGCAGGCGATGTCTCGCTTTTCACCATTTTATTCATAGTTGTTTTAATGGCCGCTGTGCTGGTGGGCATTGTTTATATGGAGCGGGCTCAGCGCAGAATCCCTATCCATTATGCCAAGCGTATGGTCGGGCGGAAAATGTATGGAGGGCAAACCAGCCATCTGCCTCTGCGTATCAATACCGCAGGAGTCATCCCTCCCATATTTGCATCGTCGATTTTAATGTTTCCTGCCACTATCGCTAATTTTTCCCAGGCAGAATTTTTGAACGGCATGGCAAATTATTTCAGACCCGATTCGGTATTATATAACCTTTGTTTTGTGGGACTGATAGTTTTCTTCTGTTTTTTCTATACTGCTATTGTCTTTGACCCCAAGGATATTGCTGAAAATTTGAAAAAACAGGGTGCCTTCGTGCCAGGTATACGTCCCGGTTTTAAAACCAATGAGTACATCGACAGTGTCTTGACCCGTTTGACTTTGTGGGGAGCCCTGTATATCTCCGTCGTCTGCGTTTTGCCGATGATTCTCATGCTTCAATTCAATACGCCTTTTTATTATGGTGGCACATCGCTTCTTATCGTGGTGGGCGTATCCATGGACACTATGTCTCAGGTGCAGTCCCATTTGATTTCTGGGCGATATGACGGGCTTTTGGCCAGAGCCAGAATAAAAGGCAGGCGGGATTGAGGAAAAATATGGAGATGCCTCTCTGAAAAATGATCAAGGAAGATTGCTGTTCTCAAGCAGGCTAATCAGATAGTGGCACTTCTTCATGAAGTCGGAGGACTGTAAGGCTTGGGAACCGGAAGAGAAGGCTCTTGGCCTCCAGTATGGGGGTAGTCCCGCATCCGTAACGTATTAGACTTTTTGTCTTTTGCTGTTCAGTTCCGACACATGGGCCGCATAGGCAGTGAGATGGAAGGCTGTTCAGCCCACTTTGAGCATTCAGTGGGCATAGTCTAATCAAGGGTTACCCTCAGTCAGTTGGTCAATGATCGATCAGTCATAGATAATTTGGGGAGATGCAATGAAAGTCAGACCTTCGGTTCGCAGGATTTGTCCGAAATGCAAGGTGATCAAGCGCAAAGGCGTGCTTAGAGTCATTTGCGAGAATACACGGCATAAACAGAGACAGGGCTAAGGATAGGGGGAAAATTGTGGCAAGATTAGTTGGCGTTGATTTGCCGAGAAACAAAAGGCTCGATATCGCATTGACATACATCTATGGCATTGGTCGGCCTACCGCTCTCAAAATCCTTGATGCCACGGGTATAGACTGGACGAAAAACAGCGATGACCTCAGTGCTGAAGATATAAATTCCCTGCGCAAGGAGCTGGAAGCGCATTACAAGGTCGAAGGTGATTTGCGTCGTGAAGTCGTGGCCAATATCAAGCGTCTGATGGATATAGGCTGCTACAGGGGGTTGAGGCACCGCCGTGGACTGCCTTGCCGTGGACAGCGCACCCATACTAATGCCCGGACGCGCAAGGGACCACGCCGGGCCATTGTAGGCAAGAAGAAAAAGTAACCCGGCGGAGTGAAAAATGGCCAGACCTCAGAGAGTCGTTAAGAAAAAGGAAAAGAGGAATATCCCGACGGGTATTGCTCATGTGAACAGCACGTTCAACAATACCATCATCACTTTTACCGATCCAACAGGGAATGTGGTCAGTTGGGCCAGTTCCGGCGCTTCGGGCTTCAAGGGGTCAAGAAAAAACACTCCCTTTGCCGCCCAGAAAGCCGCAGAGACCGCTGCCCGTAAAGCCATGGACTGCGGTATGCGGACTGTCGGGATCTTCGTGAAAGGGCCGGGTTCCGGACGTGAGTCCGCCATGCGGGCCATCAATGCTGTGGGCATGCGGGTGACTTTTATCCGGGACGTGACGCCCATTCCACATAACGGATGTCGCCCGCCAAAGCGGCGCAGAGTATAGGGGGAGAGTACCTTGGCTAGATATACTGGAGCAAAATGTCGGATTTGCCGCAGAGAAGGCGGGAAGCTTTTTCTGAAGGGCGACAGATGTTATACAGACAAATGTGCTTTTGAACGGAGAGCCTACGCCCCGGGTGACCACGGAAAGGCGCGTAAAAAGCCGAGTGACTACGCCCTGCAGCTGCGTGAAAAACAGAAAGTGCGGAAAATGTATGGAATTCTGGAGGGGCAGTTTCGTCGTTATTTCGAGGAGGCTGACCGCCGCAAGGGTGTGACGGGTACCGTGCTGCTCACCCTGCTGGAGACACGGGCGGACAACGTGGCCTATAAGCTGGGTTTTGCTAATTCCCGTAACCAGGCCAGGCAGATGGTTCGACATGGTCTTTTCCTGCTGAATGGTCGCCGGATCAGTGTTCCTTCCATCCAGATGAAACCCGGCGATGTACTGGAAGTTCGTGACCGGACCAAAAAAAATCTGGTCATCAACGAAGCTCTCGAAGTAGTGGCCCGGCGAGGTGTGCCTTCATGGCTTGAAATTGATGCTCCCAACATGAAAGGAACGGTCAAGGCCCTTCCCACCAGAGAAGATATCACTTTCCCCATGACCGAGCAGTTGATTGTCGAACTCTACTCCAAATAGCAGGCGGTAAACATGACTTCTACGTATAGCGGAGACAGTAAGGTTTACGTCCGGAATTGGGCAGAGTTGGTGCGTCCGGAGCAGCTTGTACGTGATTCGAAGTCTTCGGATATGTACGGGCGGTTTGTTTGCGAGCCTTTGGAGCGCGGGTTTGGAACGACAATCGGCAATGCATTGCGGCGGGTGCTGCTTTCTTCCTTGCAGGGTGCTGCCCCTGTTTCAGTGAAAATTCAGGGAATACAGCATGAGTTCTCGACCATCCCCGGAGTGAACGAGGATGTGACGGATATCGTGTTGAACTTGAAGCAGTTGCGAGTGGCCATGAATACGCCGGAGCCACAGAAGGTTCAGCTGATCGCCAACGCCAAGGGCATTGTCACTGCTGCGGCCATTGTGGAGAATCAGCATATCCGTATTTTGAATCCGGAGCTGCACATTGCGACGCTTTCCGAAGATATTGATCTGGTCATGGATCTCGAATTCCGGATGGGTAAAGGATATGTACCCGCCGAAATGCATGAAGATTTGGACAGTGAAATCGGCGTGATTACCCTTGACTCCAGTTTTTCTCCGATCCGCAAAGTGGCTTATGCCGTCGAGCAGGCCCGTGTGGGGCAGATGACCAACTATGACAAGTTGATCATGGAAGTCTGGACGGACGGTTCTGTTTCTCCTGAAGACGCCTTGGCCTACAGCGCCAAGATCCTGAAGGATCAGCTATCGGTCTTCATCAACTTTGATGAAGGCTCTGCGGACATAGCAAAGGCCAAATCCAAGCCGCAGGATAAGATCAACGAAAATCTTTTTAAGAGTATTGAGGACTTGGAACTGCCTGTTCGTGCGAGCAATTGCCTGAAGAGTGCCGGTATCCATATCGTCGGAGAACTGGTCCAGAAAACGGAAGCCGATCTGCTCAAAACCAAGAATTTCGGGCGGAAGTCTCTGGAAGATATTCGCCGGGTCCTTGAAAGTATGGGATTGGACTTCGGAATCAGGGTCGACAGCTTCAACGAATTATATCAGGACTGGTTAAAGAGGAACGAAGAAGATGAGGCATAGAAAATCCGGCCGGAAACTGGGCCGCGCGTGGGACCACCGCAAGGCCATGATGAAGAATATGGTCCGTTCTCTGGTGGAATACGAACAGATCCGCACCACTGAGGCCAAGGCCAAAGAGTTGAGTATTCTCGCCGATAAATTGGTGACCATGGCTCTTGAAGATTCTCTGCATGCGCGCAGGCAGGCATATGCCGTTCTGGGGAGCCATCACAGCGTGAAGAAGCTGTTCGAGGAGATTGGTCCCAGATTCAAGACGATTTCTGGTGGATACACGCGGGTGGTCAAGTTCGGTCTGCCCAGAGTGGGAGATGGCGCCCCCATGGCCATGATCGAATTTACTCAGCGCGACACGGCCGAACCTGCGGCGGAAGCCGGTGGAGCCGAATCTCAGGATGAGAAATAAATGGGGCAGCTGCGGCTGCCTTTTTTTTGTTTTGGTGGATTGATTTTTTCTATTCGAAGGATTTGAGAATATGGATATCCGGAAGCTGGAGGCTTTTGTCAGGGTGTTTGAATATTGCAGCTTTTCCAAAGCCGGAAAGGCTCTCTATCTCTCCCAGCCGACTATCAGTGCTCATGTAGCCGCTTTGGAGCAGGAGCTTGGAGCTGTTCTTTTTGACCGGATCGGCCGTATGGTCGTGCCCACCAAGGCGGGTGAGGTACTTTACGCCCACGCTGTAAAAATTTTTGAGATATCCAGTGAAGCCATTTCGGACATCCATCGTCTGCAGGAACGGGTTACAGGACGCCTTGAGCTCGGTGGCAGCACTATACCCGCCAACTACATTTTGCCAGCGTACCTGGCCCGGTTCTGGAAGAAGTATCCTGATGTGATTCTGGATTTACGCATTGGTGATTCAGAGGAAATCGTGGCCCAGATGCAGGAAGGGAAATTGATGCTGGGCGTGGTGGGCGGTATGTTCGGCGGCCCGGAGCTGGAATATGTCCCGTTGGTGCGGGACAGATTGGCCCTGGTGATGGTCCCTGCGCTACGTGACAAATACGCGGATGGAGATGCCGTATCCATGGTGCGGAATCTGCCTTGGGTCATGCGAGAAGAGGGATCGGGAACGCGGGCCGCCATGGATGCGGCTCTGGAGCATTTGGGGCTGGAAGCGAGGGCGCTGCATGTGAGCATCATGGTACGTAACGCCGGAGCCATGGCCCGTTGTCTTGAGGAAGGCATGGGTGCGGGTATTACTTCTGCCGTTACCGTGCGGGATGCACTGTGCTCTGGACATCTTGTCTCGGTCGATCTGCCCGATTTGCGGATGGAGCGCTCATTTTACGCTGTCTTTCATAAAAAACGTTCTCTTTTTCCGGCGGCGGCCAAGTTGATTGAATTTCTGCAGACAAATCTCAAATTTACCGAGGATGTTTCATGAAAGCTGTGTCATTGGTACAGAGCGTATCCGCTGCAGGGTGAGCGTCAAAATTGTCTCCAGGGGACCTGGAGCAGGCGCTTTCCGTGCTCGAAGTTCATACGGATCCGAGAATTTTGACAGGACTGGGCAATGCCGAGGATGCGGCGGTGGTGCGTTTCCCACCTGGAAAGGCATTGGTCCAGACCATCGATTTTCTGACGCCGGTGGTCAATGATCCATTTCGTTTCGGTCAGATCGCGGCGGCGAATGCCCTCTCGGATGTTTATGCTATGGGCGGGGAGCCTTATGCGGTGATGAATGTGGTTTGTTTCCCGGCCGATTCCATGGGTGGATGTGTACTACGAGAGATTCTCCGGGGGGGGCTGCTCAAAGTGCGCGAGTCTGGGGCTATGCTGGTGGGCGGGCACAGCGTGCAGGACCGCGAGATCAAGTATGGCTTGTCTGTTTCCGGTCTCGTGGACCCGGATGGTTTTGCCACCAATTCGGGCTTGCGGCCCGGCGATCGACTGGTTCTGACCAAGCCCGTGGGGTCGGGAGTGCTGGCTACAGCCGTGAAGGCCCAGTGGCGGGGTGCAGATGGATATGAGGAGGAGATCTTCCGCTGGGCCGCGCGGCTGAACCGGCTTCCCGGCGAGGCCGTCACTCGTTTTGGACTGCGGGCGGCCACGGACGTGACGGGATTCGGTCTTGGGGGGCACCTATTGGAAATGCTCCGGGCTTCGGATTGTGCGGCTCGGTTGCATGTAGCCGATGTGCCGGTCATGTCAGGAGCTCTGGAATTGGCCGCGCAGGGCCTTGTGCCTCAGGGGAGTCATTCTAATCGCGGCTTTTGCCAGGCCGAAACAGAGATCTCCGAAGGCATAGATACCATGGCGGTGGATCTTGTCTTCGATGCTCAGACTTCCGGAGGGCTGCTGCTTGGCGTACCGGAGGAGAAATGTCCGCGGCTGCTGGCTTGGCTGCATGAGCAGGGCGAACTGGCTGTGGTCGTGGGCCAGGCCGAGACCATGCGTTCTGGAATGAAGCGTCTCCTGTTGTGCTGACTATCGAGATTTTTCAGGAAAGCCGGCGGCAGGTTGTACACGTCCAGAAGGGTGCGTTGCTGTTGCATGTACTTTTTGAAAGTGGCGTCACCGCGAGTCAGGCGTTGTGTGCTGGAACTGGTCTGTGCGGCAGGTGCCGGGTCCGGTTTCTGGATGCCGCTCCACCTCCCGTGGCGGAGGAGCAGACCCGTCTTTCAGATGATGAACTGGCCTCCGGCTGGCGTCTGGCCTGTAAGCATGCCTTGGTCGTGTCCTGTCGGATTGAAATCTTTGCGGCAGTCCCTCGTCCGGTTCATGCCGTTTCAGGCAGCAGTTTGGCCGTGGATCTGGGGACAACCCGGATCAAGTGGGCCGTTTCGGGCGACGGGGTAGAGCACTCGCTGGTCAATCCACAGATGGGCGCGGGCAGTGAGATCATGTCCCGACTGCGTTATGCTTTGGGCTCGGAACGCGGTGCCGCCGTTCTGCGTGGCTCTGTCCTCTCCGTTCTGGCGGAACTGGTGCGGGAAACGGGTGCGTCATCCTTAGCGGTGGCTGGAAACAGCGTCATGACCGCTCTGCTCGTGGGCGCTCCTCTGCATACTTTGGCCTTTGCTCCATACTCTCTCCCCTTGCGCGGTGGCCGGGTGTTTCCTTTGGATAACCGTCTGCCCGATACCTACATCCCGCCTCTTCTGGCTCCGTTTGTGGGCGGAGATATCAGTGCGGGGCTGGCTACCCTGCGTCATGCGCCCCGGCCCTTTCTTCTGGCGGATCTGGGCACCAATGGTGAATTTGTCTTGGCATTGGATGACTCGCGTTTCCTGGTGACCAGCGTGCCTATGGGGCCAGCCATCGAAGGAGTGGGATTGTGTTGTGGAGCCATGGCCGGTCCTCGGGTGCTGACCCGGATCGGTGTTGGTCCGGATGGTTTGTCCTGGCAGGCGGAAGAACCCGTGGAGGGCATTTCCGGGTCGGGATACGCCTCCCTGCTGGCCTCATTGCTGCGTGTGGGCCTGCTGTCTGCCGATGGACATTTCCAGAACGGAGTCATGCCTCTGGCTCGTAAGATTTTTTCCAGAGTGCGTCAGCTCCGTGAAGGCCGGGCGCTCATGATTACGGAGCAGGTTTATCTGGCTGAACGGGACATCGAGGAGTTCCTGAAAGTCAAGGCCGGGGTCAACTGTGCTGTCAATGCGTTACTCGGCAGGGCCGGGTTGCGTACTGAAGATTTGCGCGGCGTGTACTTGGCTGGTGCCTTGGGCGAATACATTGATGCGGCGGACCTGTGCCGCTTGGGCTTTTTTCCGGAGACTGCACGAGAGGTCATCCGGCTCGCAGGTAATACATCGCTTGCAGGGGCGTTGCTGGCTCTGGAAAATGAGGACGTACGGAATTGGTTGGCAGAGCTCCCGGAACGGGTTGCAGTGGAGAGTCTTGTGGAGCTCGATGGTTTTGCTGATGATTTTGTGCGAACCATGCGTTTTGAATGGCTCTAGCCGCGTATACTCTCATCCCACACTTCATGATTATTTCTGTACGTTACCTCTGCCATTACGAGGATGCATTAAAAAAAGGCATGGAAGAAATTCTTCCATGCCTTAAAGGATTTGAATAGGCTCTTTAGTTAGGCATTCAGATTCCGGCGGCGGAGGCCAACCAGACCAAGGAACCCTGCACCGAGGAAAAGCGCCGCACCAGGGAGGGGCACCGGTTTTGTTGCAGCAAGAAGACCCGTATAGCTGCCTCCGATCGTCCCTATACCCTTCCCGGTAAGGGCCAGAAAGTAGTCGCCGGCTTCCAAATCAATTTTCTTTTCAATCAAGGACGCGCCAGTTACCTCGAACAGGGCAGTAGTTCCGCCTTTTTTGTACAAATAGGCGCTAAAGTCTTCTATCTTACTTATGTCGGGAAATTGCAAAGAGACGGCAGAAACACTAAACGACGATGCAGGCAGCGTTAACGTATATTTATGATAAAAAGGCTCCATTATGCCTAGCTCCATAAATTGTATTGGCTTGTCAAGTGCGATCGCCCCTAAAGGCTTCTCCAAATCAGGAACGGCATTTGGATCGAAGGCAAAAGCATTTGTGCAGAAAAGTACCAAGCATACTGCCAACAATGAAATTTTTTTCATCCCACACCTCGTCTAGTTTTAGTTTTTTGCGTAAACCTCACAGGATAAAAGCAAGATGTGGTCCATATTTGTAACATATTGACTTGTTTTGATTTGAGTAAAGATGCGAAATGTCCTCCAATTTCTCGCAAATATTTTTCGGGACAGCTTATTGAAATAATGGGGACAAGAGTGTTTGGGTTCTTGTTTTTCAGGACAATAGTGTGTTGTAGTCCATCTTTTGCAGACAGATGAAGTGGGAGTCTTATGAGATCAGAGTCTCTCCATCAGCTTTCTGGCAGCTTCGATTTCAGGAAAGTCTTTCCTTTTGTCGAGAGCCTGTTTCAGCAGAGCTTTGGCATCTTCAGTACGCCCTTGGTCTGCCAGAACCTGGGCCAAATGATAGATCACGGTGGGCTCTGTGGGAAGCAGTCGGTGAACTTGCTCCAATATTTCCAGCGCGCTGTCCCTATCGCCCAAGCGGTAGTGGACCCACGCCAAGGTGTCCTGAGACGCCGGATCGCCGCTGGCGCTGGCTTTGCTGGCCAAGGCCAACGCTTCGGACAGCTGCTCCGGCGTGGGTGTTTCGAGTGAGGCCAGAAGATAGGCCAAGTTGTTGGCCACAGGTAATAATTCCGGGCGGCGTTTCAAAAGATCGCGGTAGATTTCCTCGGCCTGTGATTTCTCTCCGCTCAATTGCAGCAGCTGCCCCAGAAGCAATGCTTCGGCAACGGACTCCGGGTTGCGTTCCAGCGCCGCCCGGCATTCGGCCACAGCGGCATCTCTGCGCCCGGTGGACGCATAAAGTCCGGCCAATCGAGCGGGCGGTACAGTCCAGTTCGGGGCGCGGCGCTGGGCTTCGCGGAAGGCTTTTTCCGCCATATCCATATTTTTCAGACCAAAGGCTGTTCTTCCGAGGAGGTCCGCTGCAAGCGGATCTTCCGGGCGAGACTCGGCCCTGACTTGGGCTCGCTCCAAGGCCTTGGTGGAATGACCTTCATCCAGGTCCAGAGCGACGAGGGCTTCGGCGGCTCCATGGGTATCGGGTTTATCTCTCAGCAGCTCCATGAAAGTCATCCGGGCTGCAGCCTTGTTTCCTCTTTCCATCTGCAGATAACCCAGACGCAATAGCGGGACCTCCACATCGTTGCCTTCTGCTGCGGCCTGACGAAAATACTTCTCAGCCTCGTCAAAGCGTTCTCTGGAGATTTCTATATCGCCCATCCCCACGAGCAACTGGAGCGTATTGCCGTGTGCCAATCCGTCCCGCAGTATGTTCAGAGCCATCTCTGGTTGTTGGCCATGATAATGGGCCGCCAGCTCCATGCGTACAGGTGCGGAATCAGGTTTTTTGGTCAGAAAGGAACGCAACTCTTCCGCGCCGGAAAGTGTGTTATTCTGGGCGAAATGGGCACGGGCCATGAGTACGGTTAACTCTTCGTTCTCCGGCGAGTCGCGCAGGGCAATACGCAGTTCACTGATAGCCTCTCCGGTTTGTCCCAGCAGCATGAAAAGTCTTCCCCGCAGCGCATGTGCCCGAGCGTTGGCGGGATCCTGCCGTAGAACTTCATCCGTCTGAGCCAGACTCTCTTTCCGGTATCCTTGCAGAAGTTTGATTTCGGCCAGCTTCAGACGCGCATCGATGCCAGAGAGGCCAGCTGAGGGGTCCTCGGCCAAGGCGAGCAGAACCTGTTGAGCCTCGTCTATTCTGCCGGCACGCGCATGCACTGCGGCTTCGCCCAGACGGAGCCTGGGTGTGATCCCCTGTGGCGCCTCCGAGAGCAGGGCTAATGCTTCTTCAGGCCTGCCGACGCGAGCCAGGTGTTCAGCCAACCGCAGACGGGTTTCTTCCGAATTCGGTTCCATGTGTAGCAGATCGTGCAATATGCCTTCCGCCTTGGGCAGGTCTTTCATCTGCTCATACAGTCCGGCCAGAAGCATCAAAATGCCGCGTTTGTCGGGAGAAAGTTCTTGAAGTCTCAGTAAATGCTTTTCCGCGATCTCCATTTTACCATTATCCATGGCCAGATTCGCGGCACGGAAATGAAGGACCTGGCTTTCGGGGCGGGCAATGAGCGCCTGATCGATCACAGCCAGGGCTTCATCAGGCCGCCCTTGTGCATCATGAAAAACCGAGAGTGCGATGTGTGCATCATCGTTGGCCGGATCAATGGCCAATATGTCTTTCAGCTTGGCTTGTGCTTCTTCAAAACGTTTGCTTTGCAGCAATCCTCCAGTCTGCAGTAAATTCCCATCCACAGATGTGGGATCGAGCTGTAGTATTTGCGCCGAGATTTCTTCGACTTTTCCTGTCTCGCCCGACATCAGGTAGAGTCTGCCCACTCCCAGCAAGGCCTCCACGTTTTGGGGCTCCAGTTCCATAGCCCTTTGGAAGCCTCCGAAGGCTTCACGCCAGTTTTGCTCTTTAAGGGCGCAACGTGCCAGCAACAGATAGGCCCCGGCATGGTTGGGGTCGAGTTTAAGCACATTTTTAGCCTGTATCCTGGCTTCCGCAGTGCGTCCTTCCTGCTCCAGCTTTAAGCCATTCTGAAAGAAGCTGTCCCTCCGGCTCTCTTTTGAGCCGCACGCAGTGAGCATTATGGCGATCACTATCCAGCATAACAGTATTCGCATATAAATTCTCCTCGTAGGGTTTGGAGCGTATGTAAAATGTTAGTTTATGTAATTCAGCTTAGAGGAGAGCTCTTCTAAATAGAACCATGAAAGCAGTTTCACCAAGTAAAAAACAGGTCACAAAAATAATATACTTTCTATTTCTGTCGATACGGGAAAATATTAAGTTCAGTGCGAGTCCAAGTAGCACGGCTTTCATTATTATTTGCCGCACATTATATGGATCACTTTGGCCTTCTGGTATCAATATAAGAAGGAATACAAATGCAAGCAATATGTAATCTAGTGGGTTGAGCGGGATCTTTTCTGGAGTAAGAATGAGGCATCCAAAATAAAAAAAAGTCAGCGCAAAAAAAGTAATTGATAATAAATTATATGATTCCATAGATATGGATTTTTCTATACTCCCTATGCTTCCATATACAGAGGTGTATAATATAAAAAATAAAAGTATATAATATATATATTTTATCGATATATATTTATGATCTATAAAAAATAAGATCAATAAAAATATAGATAATGTCAAAATTGTATGCAGTATATATGTTGGATAGATATCTATGTAAATGATATTTATAAAAAAGAATAAGAAAAAGAGAGCGAAAAAGGATTTCCAGAATATAAATGAAATACAGTGTCTTATATCTAGGGGGTTTCCGTTCCAAATAAACAACGATACTATTCCATTTTTTATGGATGAGTATAGATTATGTGCATCGATACTTTTTCCGTGAATAGCACGGCGTAAAAACATAATGGCGCAAAAAATAAGAATATATACTGTAAGCGCTATGTAATCCTGTACAAAGCGGATCCCAAATCCTATGAGAATAAGAGAAAAATGAAGAAAGTAGATGCTGATGACAGCCTGCTCCTGAGAAAGACCTGCACGTAGTAATTTATGGTGAAGATGATTCTTATCCGGCTTGAAAGGGCTGTTGCCCGACTGAATCCGCTCATAAATGACCATGGCCGTATCCAGAACCGGTGTACCGAGCAGGAATAAAGGCAACACCGGGCTGTAGATGGATTCTCCTTGCGTCAACATCATAAGACAGACACCGATGCTGTACCCTAGAAACTGGCTGCCTGTATCGCCCATGAAAACTTCCGCCGGGTGCATATTGAAACGCATGAAGCCGACCAGGCCGCCGGAGACGGCTAACGCCACAGCTATAGGCAGAAGAGTTTCTTGAACATACCCCAGAAGAGCACAAGCCAGAAGTACGAGAAGGGAGAGCCCGCCCGCCAGAGCATCCAATCCGTCGCTCAGATTGATGATATTGATGACTGCCAACACAAATATCACAGTGACCAGAATGGACACCGGTCCCAGATATACAGTTGAACCAGGCCAAAGCTCTCCCAGACAGGAAATTTTGATATCTGATAGTACGATAAAAAGGAGTACGGCCAGGATTTGGCCGAGGAATTTTAATTTGTAGTTCAGGTCCCGCATGTCGTCCCAAATGCCGAATGCGAGTATGACGGCTCCGCCGCCGAGGTAGCCGCTCAGCGGTCTGGATGAGGGCAGCACTGCGAACAGAGCGGTCAGGGTTCCCAAAGCAATAGCCAGCCCACCGGTGCGCGGGATGAGACTGGTATGAATTTTACGGGGATCGGGCTTGTCTACAATCCCCCAAGACCTTCCCAAGCGGATGCTTAGGGGCACCATGAGTGTTGAAAGCAGAAATGCTATGTAGAAAATAACCAAGAAGTTCATGACAATCTTATGGGCTAAATGAAGGAGAATCGGGCTCCATGTACTTCTCTATACGTCTGTTCGGGACTTCCCCAGAGATAAATCTGTCCGGCGGCAGTCCTTATCAGGTTTCCATCCCGCCGGACCATGCTGGGGCAGGATTGCTCCCCGGCAAGAGGCATGTGTGGTCTGCGTGGTCAAGCGTGGTCATCGGACGGCAGTTTGAACTCCTCGGCCGCTACTGGATAATCGGCCCCTGGCAGTAAATTTTCCAGAGCAGGGACGACATGCTGGAGCAAATCATGAAGCCGCGCTTCTCCATCCTGTTCGCTTTCTTGTGGATAGAGGGGAGTGATCAGGCGGACCAAGGCTCCGTCTGATCGCCGTTTAGTCAGGGAGTCCCAGAAGGTGTAAAGCTTCAGCTCCAACCCGTTGGTCAGATACCGCCCTCTGGCCGGAAACCAGAAATATGAGAGCATCCGCTGGCCGTTCTGGTCCAGCAATGCACGGTTGACCCGCATTGGGGCATGGCCGGGCAGATTCAATTCAGTGGCTTTGGATTGCAGAAATTCCCAGCCGCCTCCGCGCAAGCAGGTTTCCGGAGAATGGATGGACTCTCCTTTGCTCTGACTTTGGTACCAAGCCACATAAAAATCTACCATGCGGCCCTGATTGTTCTGGTAATCGATTTGTATATAATCTGTAAAATCCAGAGTATCGATGAAGCGCTGTTCCATGGCTATGCCGCGTCCATTCCAGCCGTCAAAAGTCAGAGGAAATGAGGCCAGCGGCCTAGCTTCGGGCAAGATATCGGGGGTTGCTCCCCGGTAAACCAGGTAGCCATGCGCGAGGAGAATAAGGAGAAGTCCGGCCATAAGCGGCTGCGCTCCCCAGAACTTTTTGGGAGAAGGCGGGATCGGCTGTGCCGTGGATGCTCTCCGGTTGAGCTGAATTCCGTTCCGTCCGGTCAATAGCCGCATCAGGCCAAACAAAACGCCAGCGGAAAGAAGGAACATGATCCAGCCCATGAGTTCATGGGCATCTTCTTCCAGTACAACCAAGCCGTAACTGCGTGCCAATAGTCCGGTGAGGCCGATACGTACGCCATTCATGACAATGGCCAAAGGAAGAGTTGAAAGCATCAGAAGCAGGCGTTTCCACCATTTGTCCCGAAAAAAATAGGTCAGGAGCATGCCCACAATGAAAAGGGGAATCAGAAACCTCAGCCCTGAACACGCGGCCACAACTTCGAGCTGCGCGAAACCGAGATCAATCATGTTACCATCTCGGTAAGCGGGGACCTTGAATAGATGTAAGAGGGCCGTTCCGAGTTGTGTGGACAGCAGCTGCATGCCTATGGTCAGGCGGCTGTATATGTAGTTGGGCGGCGGAAAGGCGGTCAGGAGCAGGATGATGGGGAAAATAACGAGACGCATTTTGGTCCAGCCTAAAATGGCCCAGCACACGCCAAATACGGCCCACCACAGAGCCAGATAAAGGGTCAGGTACTCTCCGCCCAGTTCGCCGAGAAGCAGGAGACCGCCCGCAATGCCAAATGCCCACAGCGCCGACCAGGATGGCTTTGATGGCATGTGTTCCAGCTCGTCCTTACGCTCCCAGACCAGATAGGCAATGGTGAAGGGGATGAGATAGCAGTAGTCGAAATCCGCCCGGCTCCACTCCTTGGTTACCAGACGAACAATGATTTCGTGGAATACGAGGACGATGGCTCCGGTTCCGATTCCCCAGGCCAGCCAATTTATGCGAGGTGTGTATGTGCCCATGGTTTTCATGCTGTCGAAGTGTTGAAATTGCAAACAAGTCTCATGCCAAATAAAATTCCCCCGGATTTTTGGCAATGTTGATTTTTTTCATACCCAATGATCATGCGGGTACGAAGCATAAGGAGACAAGTTCGGTCTTGGCATTTGAAATCATTTGTGATATTTCGCACAATATTGGTGGTTCTTAAGAAATCCTTGAGGAGGAATGTCATGTCTGCTTATGTTTTCGGCCACAAAAATCCCGATTCCGACACCGTGTGCAGCGCCATAGCGCTGGCGGATCTGAAAACCAAACTCGGTGTGAACTGTACGCCTGCCGCTCAGGGAGAGCTGCCACCCGAGACGGTATTCGTCCTGAAAAAGTTCGGCGTCGCGGCCCCGGCGGTGAAGACATCCTACGCCGGAGAGAAGGTTTTTCTGGTGGACACGTCCGATCTGAGCCAGCTGCCCGATGATATCAAGCAGGCCGAAGTTCTGGGCATCGTCGATCACCACAAATTGGGCGACCTGACGACCTCGAGTCCTCTGGAATGCTGGGTTTGGCCTGTTGGCTGTACATCGACGGTCATTACCTCCATGTACAGGTTTCATGGAGTGGAGATTCCCAAGAATATCGCGGGGATCATGCTTTGCGCCATTTTGAGCGATACGGTCATCTTCAAATCCCCGACATGTACTCCGGCCGACAAGGAGGCTGCCGAAAGGTTGGCCAAAATTGCCGGTGTGAGCGATCTTTCCGCGCTGGGGATGGAGATGTTCAAGGTCAAGTCAGCGGTGGAGGGCACCCCGGCCCGCGAACTGGTCTTGCGCGACTACAAGGATTTCAACATGAATGGGACCAAGGTCGGCATCGGACAGCTGGAGGTTGTGGATCTGTCCATACTGGATGCGGTCAAGGGCGACCTCGTCAGGGACATTGCGGCCCTGAAGGCCGAGAAGGGCCATCATTCCGTTTTTCTTCTCCTGACGGATATCATGAAGGAAGGCTCGGAGATGCTCATCGCTTCCGACGATGAAAGTGTCGTGGAGAAGGCTTTCAACATAAAACCCTCCGCCGGGAAGGTCTGGCTGCCCGGGGTCATGTCCCGCAAGAAGGATGTCGTGCCCAGGTTCGAAAAGACTTTTGCCTGATGCTTCAGATCGTCTTTTTGAATCGGAAAAGCCCGGTCACTCGTCATGGCCGGGCTTTTCTGCAACTGGGGACCGGCATCAGGCCGGCCAGAATATCGGCAGAAGCCATACGCACAACAGAAAAACGATGAAGGTCAGCGGCACACCGATTTTCAGGTAGTCGGAGAACTTGTACCCGCCGGGCCCCATGACCAGCAGATGGGCCGGATGGGAAAGGGGGCTCGCGTAGCTGGCCGAGGCGCTCATGGCCACGGTCATCATCAGAAGGTGTGGAGAAATGCCCAGTTCCGTCGCGGCGCTCAGAGCCACAGGGGTCATCAGCACGACCAGCGCCGAGGTGGGGATGATCTGGGTGCCGAGCACCGTGACCCCGAACAGGGCGGCCACAACCCAGCGCGGCCCCAGGTCCCCCACCAGGGAAATGAGCGCCGTGGCGCCCATCTGCGCGGCTCCCGTGTTCTGGATGGCCACCCCGAGGGGCAGCATGCTGGCGATGAGGAATACAACCCGCCATTCGATGGCGCGGTAGGCTTCCTCCATGCTCAGGCATCCCAAGAGGACCATGATGGCCGCGCCCGTCAGGGCGGCGATGGATATGGGCACCAGCCCGGATATGGCGCTGGCCAGCACGGCGAGCATGATGGCCGTGGCAATGGGGGCCTTGTGCAGCCGGGGCGCCTGCGCCGCCTCCTGGTCCAGCACCAGAAAGTCGGGGTCGCGGGCCAGAACCTCCAGATTCTGCCTCGGCCCGTACACCAGAAGGGCGTCTCCGAACTTCAGGGGCATGTCCTGAAGTCCCTGACGGTAGGCGTGTCCCTTGCGCCAGATGGCCAGTACGCTCAGCCCGTAGTGGTCGCGGAACAGCAGGTCGTTCAGAGTCCGTCCGGCCAGGGTCGTCCGGGGCGACAGCAGGACTTCGGCCATGCCGATGTGCTGGGATTCCAGTTCCGCCGCCAGTCTGGAGGATTGCCCGGAGATTTCCAGATCCTGCAAACCTTCAAAAATATCCAGATCGCGCTTCCGGCCCTGAACGACAAGAAGGTCGCCTTCCCGGAGCGTTTCCTCGGGCGAGGGCATGCAGATGAGCTCTTCCCCCCGGATCAGTGCCGTGACCGTGAGGCCGAAGGCGTTGCCCAGACGGCTTTCCACCAGATTGCGTCCGGCCAGAACCGAACCTTCGGGCAGGCGTACGGCTGCCTGGCGCATCTCGTTGCAGGCCAGGCTTTCCACCTCGTGGGGCGGTACCGTGATCAACTCCGCCACCAGACCGTCTTCCGCCAGCCGGTCCAGAGCGGCCTGCTCTCCCTGCAGAAGAAGAATGTCTCCCACATCGAAATGATGCCGCCGGAGATCCCCAAGGCATGCTCCGGAAGCTTCCTCCACGGACAGCACATGCACCCGGCAGTCGCGGCGCAATCCGCTTTCCAGCAGGCTTTTTCCCAGCAGGGAAGAATCCTGCCCGATGACGGCCTTGGCCGTGGCCAGCAGGCCCGGCTTCAGGGCCTCGCCCGCCGCTTCCACCCGCAGATGCTGGCTGCCGCGGAAGCGATCCACGCTGTCCGTCTGGCCGTGCACCACAAGGATATCGCCGGCCTGCAATACTTCCGTGGCTTTGGGGGAGAGAATGAACGCTCCGGCCCGTTGCAGGCACACTACGGTCAGATACAGGGCGGAGCCCAGCCGGCTTTCGGCCAGAGAGCAGCCCACCAGAGGAGAGTTCTGGTCGATCTGGATGGAAAAAATGTGCGCACCCAGCTGGTAGGATGTCTCCAGATTTTCGCCGCTTCCCTGCCTAGCCGAGCCTTTGGGCAGCAGATGGCGGCCCACCAGAACCACGAAGGCAATGCCGACCAGCACGATGGCGCCGGTTATGGGAGTGAAGTCGAAAATGCCGAAAGGCTTCAGCCCGGCGGCGCGCAGGGCATCCGTGATCAGGATGTTGGGCGGTGTGGAAATGCCTGTAAAGGGGCCGCCCAGAAGACAGCCAAAGGCCAGAGGCAGCAGCAGGCGCGATGGAGAGCGTCCGCTGCGGCGCGCCAGCTCCATGGTGGCCGGAAGCAGGATGGCCGCCACCGTGACGGTGTTGACCAGCGCGGACAGAAAGCTTGCCGCCACCATCAGGGCAATGACCAGCGTCACCTCGCTGCCCCGCGAGAAACGCTGGAGCGGCTGGCCTATGCGGTAGGCCACTCCCGTTCTGGTCAGCCCGGCCGAGAGGATGAACATGGCCCAGACTGTGACCACGGCCGGGCTGCTGAAGCCTGTCAGGGCGTCCGTGGGGGAAACCAGACCGGTCAGGGTCAGAGCTGACAGAACCAGAAGTCCGACCACATCCACCGGCACCCAGCCGCCCACAAAGACGACCAGAGCCACGGACACGATGATCAGCAAAATGACGAGTGAAAGCATGGGGTGTCCTGGAAAAACGGTTGCGAATTCAAAAGAACGCGGTCAATAAATCCCGGACGCGCGGAATGCATGCGCCTCGGGCGGCCCGCGCTCTGAAAGATTTCTTCTTTGCGAGCCGCTGGACCTTCTGAGCTTTTTCTCTGGGCTCAGTCAAGAACCCGGACTTTACGGGACTTCGGAACACCCTGAAAACAAAGGATATTGACGGAAAAACATATGCAAGCTTTTCGAGATTTCGAAGAGGTCGTGGCAACCGGCTCCGTGTGGCAGTGCGAAAAGTGCGATCTCTATGGCGCTCTTGTCCTGCTGGTTTTTCTTTTTTCGTGTGGCGGCTGCTCCGCCAAAACCGTTGTCGGAGACTTCTCTCCGAGGGGAGAAATGCTCGCCCAGTACGAGCCGCCCAAAAAATATCTGTCCATCAGCGAAGCGTTGCGCCTTCAGTATGCTTCATGGAAAGGCGTCCGGCATCGTGTCGGCGGAGCGGACAAGAGGGGAGTGGATTGCTCCGGGCTTATGCAGGCGGTATTTCGCGATGCGTTCCGGGTGAATCTGCCCCGTACATCGCTGGAACAGAGCCGGATGGGCCGGAAGGTGAAAAAAATTACGGAGATGCGCCCCGGCGATCTGGTTTTTTTCGTGGACCGGGGGCTGGATCATATCGGCGTGGTGATGGACCGTCGCCGCTTTCTGCATGCCTCGACGAAACACGGCGTGATCGTTTCCGAGTTCGATGAGTATTGGACTCCGCGTCTGAAACGCATCAGCCGCGTTCTTGACGTAAACTGAACGGCGTATTTTTGCGCGATGAGTTGAATATATTCCGATCGGCTACAACAGAGCTTTGATGCGCTCCACCAGCGGAGTCAGGGACGGCCGGTGAATGGCCGAAATGAACACGGCCTGGGGGTGGGCGAAGGCCAGGGCGGAAGGGTCTGGAACGAGATCGGTTTTGTTCAGGGCCAGGATGCGCGGGATGCCGTCCAGTTTCAGATCGCGCAGAATGGCTTCCACGGCTTCGAGCTGTTGGTCCATTTCCGGATGAGAGGCGTCGGCCACATGTACGAGCAGATCCGCGCCCTGAAGTTCTTCCAGGGTGGCCATGAACGCCTCGCGGAGGTCTTCGGGCAGATGGCGGATGAAGCCCACCGTGTCCGTGAGGATGATTTCCCGGTCTTCGGGAAAGCGCAGGCGGCGGCTGGTGGGGTCCAGCGTGGCGAATAGCCTGTTTTCGGCCAGAACGTCGCTTCGGGTCAGGGTATTCAGCAGGGTGGATTTGCCCGCGTTGGTGTAACCCACCAGAGAAACCACGGGCAGTCCGGCCTTGTCGCGGCGGCCCCGCGTGGCCGCGCGATGTCTGCGTACTCCGGCCAGCTCCGTTTTGAGCTGAGCCAGACGTTCGCGGATTTTGCGGCGGTCCATCTCCAGTTTGCTTTCACCGGGACCGCGCCCGCCAATACCGCCCATGAGGCGGCTCAGAGCCCGGTTCTGGCCCACCAGACGCGGCATCATGTACTTGAGCTGAGCCATTTCCACCTGAAGCTTGCCCTCTTTCGTCCGGGCGTGCTGGGCGAAAATATCCAGAATGAGCTGAGTCCGGTCCAGCACCTTGCGCTCCGTGATTTGGCTCAGATTGCGCTGCTGGGTGGGCGAAAGCTCCTGGTCGAAGACCAGCACGGATGCGTTTTTCTGCAGAGCCAGCACCTCCAGTTCCGCCAGCTTGCCCCGGCCCAGAATGAGTTTGGGATTGACCCGGGGCACCCGCTGCACCACCTCGCCCGCCACATCCAGCCCGGCAGTGACCGCCAGTTCGGCCAGTTCGGCCAGAGAGCGTTCCTGCACGCTTCTGGGAGCCGCTCCCACGCTGACCAGAATGGCCGAGCCCTCGCGGGCGGCCGAGGCCACACTCTGCCCCGTGCGGGCCAGTTCATCTTCCAGGGCTCTGGCACTGGCGTCGAAATCGAAATCCACCTCGTCCCAGATTCTGGGCGGATGCACCATGTACGGCAGTTCGTCGGCATTGGGCGGCAGCAGATGCGCGATCTGGCAGGCTCCGGGCGCGCCTTCGGGCGAGACGGTCAAAACGCAGATGGCGTCCAGGCGCAGAAAAACCATGTCCATCAGGTCTTCCTGAGTCAGCAGGGAAGAGTCCAGATGGGTGTGCAGCAGACGCAAGCCGCTCAGACGCGACTGGGCTTCGCGGTGGCGGGAGAGTTCGGGGATGAGGATGCTGTCCTGCCCGCCGGCAATGACCATGACCGGCACACCCTTGCGGTTGATGAGCACGCCGATCTGGCGGCCCATGCCGCGGCTCAACAGAGCCAGCTCTTTGGCCTGATCGGCGGTGAACCCGCCCAGACCGGGGAAGCGCCGGTTGTACAGGCGGGACAGGGCCGTAATCTGGCTGGGTTTGAGACCTGTGAGGCTGCCGAGGGGTTTGGAGGAGATGGTTCGCCTCCGTCAGGAGCGGTTCAGGTATGCGGCGATCATGTGGTCGTAGCCGGAGGTCAGCTCGAAGGTCAGACCGGCCATGCGTTTGCGGAAAGGCAGGGACAGGGCGCCGCCGTTTTCGCGCATTTCCCGCATGCATTCGGCGTAATGTTCCGGAGCCGGGAGGACCGCCACGGAATGGAAATTTTTGGCTGCGGCCCGGAGCATGGTCGGCCCGCCGATATCGATCTGTTCCACGGCCTGTCTGTCTTCGAGAGTCTGGCGCACGGCTTCGGCGAAATTGTACAGATTGACGCAGATCAGATCAAAGGGCCCCAGCCGCAGATCCTTCATGGTCTGCATGTGCGCGGGGTCATCCTTGCTGGCCAGAATGCCCGCGTGCACATGCGGATGCAGGGTTTTCACCCGCCCCCCCAGAATTTCAGGAAAACCCGTCACGTCGCTTACGGAGCGGACCTTGAGGCCCGCCTGCAGAAGCTTCTTGCGGGTGCCGCCGGTGGAAACCAGTTCCACCCCGGATTCCTGGAGAAAGCGG
This sequence comes from Pseudomonadota bacterium, assembly GCA_030529235.1. Classification (GTDB taxonomy): domain Bacteria; phylum Desulfobacterota; class Desulfovibrionia; order Desulfovibrionales; family Desulfomicrobiaceae; genus Desulfomicrobium. The sequence continues at coordinate 159 of JAUMXF010000017.1, read as the reverse complement.
GCGAACTCGTCCAGTCCGCTCTTGTCCGTGACGCTCAGAATAGCCCGGCGAATGGGCAGCATGTCCATGAGATGCTCCTTCCGAAAAAATATTGGCGGTCAGTGCCAGCTTTGACGCGAATATGCAAGGCGGACGCGGGCTGTCCGGCGGATGGATCGG